>NZ_CP041360.1:8532500-8664091 GCF_006965485.1 Spirosoma sp. KCTC 42546 | reverse complement strand
CGAATTATTGAGCAGAAGCGGAAAGTATTTATCGCGCATCCGCTGACCGGCCCCACGACCGAGCCTTCGCTCTTCCAGAATTACACCGCGTTCTTTATCCACTTCGGTAGGATCGATCGTCGCGTTGTGCGCCCAATCTTCCAGAATTTGGAATGCTTTGTTGAACACATTGGCCGAATCGGTCGGAACGGGCAATTGATAGACCGTTTCGTCAAAACCTGTGTAGGCGTTGAGGTCGGCCCCGAAGCGAACACCGGCCGATTGCAGGAAGTTCACCAGTTCGTTTTTAGGAAAATTTTTGGTTCCGTTAAACTCCATGTGTTCCATGAAGTGGGCCAGGCCCTGTTGGTTATCTGTCTCCAATACCGATCCCGCCCGAATGACCAGTCGCAGTTCAGCACGATTTTTTGGCTCAACATTTTTACGAATGTAGTACGTCAGGCCATTGGGCAACTTGCCGACTTTAACCGCAGGATCGAGTGGAATTAGGCTAGCAAGGTTAGGCATTGCGGCCTGTGACGATGAAGGCTTTGGCGCGGAGGCAGATTTGGTACCTGTTGATTTGGGTTTAGGAGTGGGTTGTGCTACAACCAGCGTAGCACTGATTAACAAACTCAGTGAGAGCGGAAAACGTACCATTTGGTCGTTTGAATTAGGTTATGGTTTTGAAAACGAATGTACACAACAATAACGATTCGATAACGTGAATCGTTTAGTGCTTCCAAACTAACAAAACACCTATTACAATCGACGCAAGGACTGATAGCCAGCAGATAACAACAACCCATCGCGTTGGAATTTCCCACATAGGCGCATGTAGAAGCTGTGTTTCCTCATCGACCTCCACGGTGCCATAAAAATTCCGTGTACAGAAATCCTCCCAATCCGCATAATCAGCGAACTGGGCGAGTGTATCCAGAAAAAAGGAGGAATTAGCGTCAGATGATTGCCAGAATAGTTGTAACTCATGGGCTTCTACCCGCCGATGGGTATGCCTATAAATCAGTTCACTTAACTGCACAAAGTCGCGAAAACGCCAGTGGGACGATTGTTCCCAATGCAGGATGCGTTCAATTTGTTGCTTGAGATTATGGGCATGCTGAGTCACACCCTAATAATAGTATTTTTCGGGTAAAGTAAGCAGATGGCCAGTGGAAAATGCATAATGTAGAATGCCACTCGATTGGCCGTTCGTAATTGCCATTGTACATTATACATTTCCCATTATTCATTTTCCATTGGCTTGGCCGATCTATTTGCTTCCAAAAAACTCCTGAATAGCCCGAGGAAAGTTCTTGCCTTCATGGCCTGATCGGCTCAATTTTACAAGTGCAAATCGCTGGAGAATGTCCAGCTGGAGCCATTGTTGAACTGTTAAAGGGCTACACTCCCATTCAATAGCCTTCTGTTGTACTTCAGTGGGCACATCGCCCAGGTACTCCCAGACGGCATCTACTTCGCCCAACTCGCTAACTTGGTGCTGGCATCGAGCGTGAACAAGTTCAATCAGGTCGAGTCGGTATTGATTAATCTCAGCAGTTGTATAGCAAGGTTGTTCTGCTAATCGTGCTTTGTCAGCAATAGTGAGTTTAAGCCATTCAGGAAGTTTTAACTTAATGCCGCAGGTATCCAGTTTATAGCGAACAACCATCGGAATGCAGCGGAGCGAACTGACAAAATCCTTTTCGAAAGCGAAGAAAATTGGGGCAATAGCAACTGGTATCATAGAAAAATTATTTTTAACCACAGAGTGGCTAATATTTTTTTAGTTGACAAACTCTACTGCTAATTCGCGCATTTCATCTTTCGGCGCGTCGCAGGTTGAACAGGTATAGTCATTGAGTAGATTATCAAACCGGGTACCCGCCGGAATGTTACGCCGTGCATCGCCGTATTGATCATCATAAACCGTAAAGCAGTGTGGGCATTGGTGTACATGAGCTACTTTGCTCGGAGCTGATTCCGGCTTTTCAGTATCCAGCCTAACAGTTTCAACATCTTCCTGCAATCGACGGGCATTGAATTTCCGGCACAGGCGATTTAATTGATTCGGCAAATGAAGTTTGAATAATCCCTTTTCGAATAAATGATACGTTCGGCTATTGGGATTGAAGTTTTCGGTAAAATAAACATCGTAGACACTAAACAGCGCCAGTTGTCCTAACCGAAGCAATGGGCGTTTACGCACCAGCACCGAGCCGAATACTTCTGATTTCGGGCGCGTTTGAATACCGAAACAAAGTCCGAAGGTTCGGGTATCATTCTTCTCAAAATAACGGATTATGTAATTTTTTAGCTCGGTTCCTTCGTCGGTATGATCTTCGGTTTGCCAGGCTAGCTCATTGGCAGCGTGACGTACATTAATGTTGTGCTTTCCCAGTACATGCGACCAGCCCGCACGATCTTTCGTTTCAATCCCCTTAATAATTAGCGATTTCCAAGGCGTGATGCACAATTCACCGATACGAGTTTTTAGGCACAAGGCACAGACATCGAGCACAAAGGCGATAGAAAATAACTCATCCCGACGATAAAGACCCAGCCATGATCGCTCTCCGTATCGATTGAAGCCTTCATAATACGGTAGCGAGAATTCAGGTAACTCCACGTCCTGTGTAGCGGGTTGTGTAATAAAGCGCTGCGTTGCAGTAACCTCTTTATAGAGGCTATTTTCTCCCTGGAAATCCTGCTTCAGCATAGCCTCTTCAACGGCTTTGGCCAGTCGGCCAATGTCGTTGGTGTAGATTAACTCCGGCCACCTGAACAGGCTATTACGCTGCTTCGGGCGCACATACAAATACCAGAAATGTGGCTCGGGAGAGGCAATAAAATTGAGATTTCCGGTAAAAAATGGGGTAAAGCTCTGATTCGAATCCGATAAATTAACCTTTAGTCGAGGCTGATAATCAAACTGATCCAGGACGGTATGGTATTCACTCTCCCGCAGCCAGGCACCGGTTCTGAATACGTCTTCCCCACAATACGAACTGATAATATTAGGGTACTGATCCGTATTCAGCTCATACGAAATCTGGTGTTGCTTCAGGTCTTTTTCCAGAAACCGCATGTCTTCGTAATGCACCGTCATCAGCAGTTGCTGACGCGCACCAAAACGCACCTGCCTAACCTTAGCATCGTAGGCCAATGATAACACGGTTTGTAATGCCCCCGGCGAAACAATGCCGGCGGGCAGGTTTATTTTGAGGGTATAATAGTCACGCATGATTTGAATGGATAATGGATAATGCACAATGGATAATGTACAATGAATAATGCAGACCAGTCATCACGTTTTCCACGCTATACATTTTCCATTGTACATTATCCATTAACTAGAATAGCCTCACTCATCTTCTCCAAAATACTCCGCACCTCGGGCCTACACGAGCCGCAGCCTGTTCCGGCACCGGTTTTCTGACATAACTGCTGAAAATCGGTACAGCCAGCCTGAATGGCCCGCTCCAGATTTCCCTGGCCAACTGTATTGCAGGAGCAAACCAGTTTGCCTTCTACAGGATCAACTTTTTTGCTGGCCCGCAGGAGTTGAAGCCGCTTTTCAGATAATTCAGTCCCATTGGCAATGAGCTCACGGAATTCAGCAAACTCGTTTTTATCTCCGACTAAAATAGCCCCTACGAGCTTGTCGCCCTGAACGATACACTTCTTGTAATACCGTTTCGACTTGTCGATGAAGACGATTTCTTCATAACTGCTACCAGCATTAGAAGGAACTTCGGTTAGGCCAATGCTGCACAAGTGCAGACCTTCCATTTTCAAAATGCTGATAGACAAACTGCCTTTGTAAGGCTGCGAAATATCACCAGCAATAAATCGGGCGGCAGCTTCAGCCTGTTGTTCAGCAGCCAGGGTAATGCCCCACATCTGTCCGTTCCATTGCGCTACTTCGCCAGCGGCAAAAATATCGGGGTCCGATGTTTGCAGGTAATCATTCACGACTACGCCCCGGTTGCAGGTCAGACCGGATTCCCGGGCGAGTTCAATGTTGGGCACCGTACCAATAGCAACGACGACTACATGACAATCAATCTTTTTGCCTGATTTTAATTGAACTCCTTCAACGTGATCCGTACCCATAAAGGTTTGAACCTCTTCATTGAAATAAACATCAATGCCTCGATCAAGAAGTTCTAAATAAAGCAATTCACTGGCTAATGGGTCGAGCTGACGCTCCATAAACCGGCCTACCCGCTGAATAACTGTTACCCGAACGTCAATTTGACGCAGGGAAGCTGCCAGTTCAAGACCCAGCAACCCACCACCAACAATAACGGCGTGGGGATCACGCTGATTAAGAAAGGGCATAAGCGAATCCGCATCGAGCCGTGAACGCATATTGAAAATACCTGGCAAACGAGGGATTCCTTTAGGCATAAACGCCTGACTACCGGTACCCAGCAAAATCTTGTCGTAGGTGTGTTCTATGCCATCGGTATCAACTACAACCTTCGCATTCCGATCAATGTGAGCAATACCAACACCTTTATGAACAATAATGCGGGCCTCCTCAAACTGATCCTCACGCAGTTTGACAAGTTGCTCCCATGACTGCACCCCACTAATGTAATCGGGCAAAAGAACCCGGTTGTAGAAGGGGTAAATCTCTTTGGAGAAAACGTGTATCTCGTCGTTAACCGGCGTAGAAGGGCTATCCACCCGGCCCGATTTCAAGGCGCGATAGGCGTTGATAAAACCCAAACCCGCTGATCCGGCACCGATAATTATGATTTTTTCAACCGGCTTACTATAAGGAACCACCTCAACTGCCGAGAATTTAAAATCAGGTTCTTTAGAGCGCGGGTCAACGAGCGAGCTGGTCAGGTTATTAGCCCGATTCAGATTGCTATTCCCCGAATCACCCACCGACTTCTTACCCCAGTGCATCGGTAAAAAGCACAAGCCAGGACGCACATCATCCGTCAACTGTGCCTTCACCCGAACCTCGCCCCGGCGTCCCCGCACCTCAACCAGTTGCCCCTCTTCAATACCGCGTGCTTTGGCATCATCAGGGTGGATTTGCAGGAAAGGCTGCGGGCTGTGCTGGTTCAACTTGGCTACCCGCCCCGTTTTGGTCATGGTATGCCACTGGTCGCGGATACGACCAGTGGTTAAGACAAGCGGAAAGTCACCATCAATTGGTTCAGACGTATTTTCATCAGGCACTGCGTGGATTTGCGCACGGCCATTGGGTGTATAGAATTTGTTGTCGGTGAATAGGCGCCTGGTGCCGGTTTCTCCTACCCCCTGCTCCCCACTCCCCGCCGGATAAGGCCACTGAACAGTGCGCTTTTCCTTGAGTAAGTTATAACTCACCCCCGTTATGTCAACATTCGTTCCAGCGGTGAGCTGGGTATATTCGTCGTAGACAGCAGAGACATTCTTATACGTAAAGGCATCGCCGAAACCCATTTTTTGAGCGAAACGCCAGATGATTTCTGAGTCAGGCAGGGCTTCTCCGGGCGCATCGAGAACTTTGGGGAGGTGTGCAATCCGTCGTTCGGCATTGGTCATCGTGCCTTCTTTCTCAAGCCAGGCAGCAGCAGGCAGCACGACATCGGCAAACTGCACGGTATCAGCCCGGTTCGATACATCCTGAACAACAACGAAACGAGCATTCTTCAATGCTTTTTCGGCTGCATTAAGGTCAGGCATACTCACCAGCGGATTGGTATTGATAATCCAGATGGCTTTCAAGCGATCATCGGCTAATGCCTCAACCATTTCCGTAGCGGTCAGGCCGGGTTTCGAGGCTATTTTAATCGGGCTATTCCAGAAGGTTTCGACTTCGGCACGGTGAGTTGCATTTGTTACATCACGGTGCGCGGGCAGCACGTTCGCTAATCCTCCGGTTTCGCGGCCACCCATCGCATTCGGCTGACCCGTAAGCGAAAATGGTCCATTGCCGGGTTTACCGATCCGCCCCGTAATTAAGTGTAGGTTAATCAGGGCCAGATTCTTGTTCACCCCAATGACCGACTGATTCAGGCCCATTGTCCAAAGTGAGAGAAAGCCTTTCGAGCGGCCAATCCAGTCCGCGGCCTGCTGAATACCCTCTATAGAAATACCACAAATCTCCGCGGCTTCGCTGATCGAGCGCTTCATGACCTGCTCACTGTAGGCCGTAAACCCGTCTGCGTGATTAGTAATGAACTCAGCATCAATATCGCCGTTCTCGATCAGCAACCGGCCAATGGCATTGTTCAATACAATATCGCTTCCGGGACGAATGGGTAAATGGAGATCTGAAGACCGGGCCGTATCGGTTTTGCGCGGATCAACGCAAATGATCCTGACGTGTGGGTTAGCCGCTTTGTGGGCTTCAATCCGACGCCAGATTATGGGATGGCACCAGGCAGGGTTTGCCCCCTGCACCAGAAAAACGTCGGCTTCTTCGATATCATCGTAACAAACCGGCACCGAATCCTCGCCCAAGGATAGTTTATAGCCAACTACCGCCGAACTCATGCACAAGCGGGAGTTCGTATCGATGTTATTTGAGCCAATAAACCCTTTTATGAGCTTATTAACCAGGTAATATTCTTCGGTCAGGCACTGCCCCGATACATAAAACGCGACGGAATCAGGGCCATATTTTTGGATAAATGTCCTGAACACGGCGGCTGTACGCTCTAAGGCGGCATCCCAACTTACCCGTTGCATGGGCATATTCCGGTTGAGACGCATCTGCGGATGCAGCAGTCGATCCGACTGATCCATAACCGTATAATGTAGATTCATCCCTTTCGAGCAAAGCAGGCCCCGATTCGATGGGTGCTGCTTATCGCCCTCAACGGTCAATCGTCCGTTCGGCTCCTGTTTGACCACAATTCCACAGCCAACACCACAATAGCAACAGGTCGTTTGATGAGTCATGATTTTAAAGGGAGAGGAAAAGAGGAGAGGGAGGAAAGGGACGAGGGGAAAGAGGGAAATAAATTCATTCCTTTCTTACCTCTCTTCCCTTTCCTCCTTTCTCCCTTAATTCAACTGCAATTCCGCTTCTGCCTGTTCCAGAACAACTTCTTTACTGAAATTCACCAGGAATAAGAGCAATCCGGCAGCAACTACAATACAGCCGATGTATAGGAAGGCCTGGCCGTAGCTGATGGACTGCGACTTGAACAGAAAGGCCATCAACATTCCACCGAGGTTCCCACCCGCACCCACTACACCAGAAATAACACCAACTGCTTTAGGGTTCACAAAAGGCACAATGGCGTAGGTGCTGCCGTTCGACATTTTCAAGAACAGGGCGAACGTAATCATGGAGATGATAGCCAGCGGCAAACTACCCGCCTGCGCAAACAGCATGATTCCAGCTCCTTCCAGTACCAGCATGCCTGCCAGCAGGATGCCTTTGCCGCGCATCCCGTATTTATTGCCGACTTTATCAGCCAAAATTCCGCCAAGAGCACGGGCAAAAATATTCATGCCGCCAAAGAGCATGGCCCAGAAACCGGCTTCTGTTTCGGCCAGTTTGAAATTATCAAAGAAATAAAGCGCGGCTACTCCATCAAAGGTGATTTCCATGCCGAAGCAGCAGGCATACGCCAGGGCCAGCGCCCAGACGCGGATGTCGGCGCAGGCTGTCCAGAAACTTACCTTTTCCTCCGTTGCCACCGACCGTTTGATCTCTGCATAGTTGCCCGCAGGTGTGTCTTTGGTAAAGCGATAATAGACGAATGCCATAATGAGCATTAGCACGCCCGGAAAAATCATTGCCAGCCGCCAGGCTTCGGGCTTTGTATAGCCGAAGCCAACGATAGCGGCCATGATGAGTGGCATAGCCAGTTGCGTGATGCCTCCGCCCAGGTTCCCCCAGCCACCCGCTACGGCGTTGGCTGTGCCTTTGATTTTCGGCGCAAACATGATTGATGTATGGAACTGCGTAATCACGAACGATGCGCCAATGACACCAATCGCCAGTCGGAACAACAGAAATGTGGTGTAATCATGCGCCAGACCAACGAACATAACTGGTAATGAACCCAGTACCAGTAAGGCTGTATAGGTTTTGCGCGGCCCCCAGGTATCGCACAGCCGACCAATGACCAGGCGGGCCAGGATTGTAGCAGATACAGCCGCAATGATGGTATTACCCACCTGTGGTTTGGTTAGCCCTAAATCGGCGCGGATGGCGGGCATCAGTGGAGCCAATCCGAACCAGCCGAAAAAGCAGACAAAAAAGGTTAACCACGTAATATGAAAGGTCCGCATCTGCACACCTTTTACGTTGAATATGTTTAGCGAATCGAGCGGTTTATTTGATGTGAGATTCATGCTAGTTGTGTTTAGAAAACGAGGAAATAGTTGTTCAATGAGTCTATTTGGTGGCTGCTTTCGCGGCAAAGAAATCAGGGCGGATGTTAATCATCAGATAAGCCCAGGTGCCGATCTTACTCTTTTCGTCCATGGTGCCCTGCTTTGCATACTCCAGACTGTTGGTCCCATTCATGACCGAATAGCCAAATTCCAGGCTCGTAAACTTGTTGAGCGTATAATTCGCCACGAAGTCGTATTCCATACCCAGTTTAGTCGACAGGAGCGTACCGGCGGGGGCATCAGGCATTTTATTGTAGGTTGGAGCTGCCAGCGCGAAGTAGTGAACATCAAACGTAGTGGTCAGGCGTGTTCCCGTGTATTTGAACTTCAGAAACGCATCTTTCAACCCACCCGATGGTGAGCCCGTTCCCACATAGAAATAGTCCATATAGCCCCAATGCCGGTGTGGCGTTCCATACAGTGGATCAAATCGGCTGGTTTCTCCCGACTGAATTGTTGTGGCATCGTTGCCTGATAGCACTTCGTAACCGGGACCAACACTTAGCAGTCCTTTCTGGAACATCACATTCCCACCGTAGTGGTACGCGTTTTTGATGCTTAAGCCATCACGGTCTTTGCCACTTTGGCCATACGCAAATGCCTGCCATTGTACATTACCAAATTTTGATGAGTTGTTTCCCAACAAACCTGTCAACATGGCCCCATACGTCAGGCGTGAATTTGTACCGGTAACATCATAACGTCTCCCATATACGTAACCCGCCGTAGCATTCCCAAGTGAATCGGACCGGTACTTCTGAAAATCATCTTTAAAGAACAGTGCCGAGAATTTTGTCTGGTTGAATTTGCGTGTCAGGTAAGCCATCTGAAACGACTTGAATTGCTGATTCTGCCCGTTGGTACTCAATGGCGTGGCCAATACAGGTGCCCCCCCCTTACCCGATGTTGGTATAAATCCCGCTGGAATTGCCAGAGTTACGTTTTTGTTCGACAAAGCCGAAGCAGGCACATTCCCAGCCGTGTAATTATCACCTACGATCCCAAACGCGTCGGTATTTTGGTTGAAGCCCACGCCGAGGTCAAGTGCCCAGCCCTTGTGCTGACCTTTCAGCAAGGCGGCATCGAACCGGCGTCCCTGCTGAAGCCAGTCGAGGTTACCTAATAAACGTACGTCGTCGTAAACCAACTCCTGACGACCTATTTTAAGGGAAAGGTTCTGAATGGGTTTAAATTTGATGGTCGTATCGGCACCATTAGCCAGCGTTACTTCGGCCCAGGCTTCGTGTACCATCAGGCGATTCCCGTCGGCATTATTGATGGTAGACGCATCCTGTCCCCATACCCGAACATCCTGAATAGACGTTTGAAACTGTACACGATCCCACTTGTAGCCGAACGTAAGCCGGGTACGTTGTGAGGTAAAAAAGGCAGCAGGCGCAT
The DNA here is from genome assembly GCF_006965485.1 of Spirosoma sp. KCTC 42546. Taxonomy (NCBI): domain Bacteria; kingdom Pseudomonadati; phylum Bacteroidota; class Cytophagia; order Cytophagales; family Cytophagaceae; genus Spirosoma; species Spirosoma sp. KCTC 42546. The sequence continues at coordinate 8,654,350 of NZ_CP041360.1, read as the reverse complement.
CTTTTGGAGCGAGGTTACCAAGCCCGTTACGTAGTTCGGTCCGAGTTCGAACCTGGCCAATGAGCGAGAACTGAGCGAATAGTGTTGATTGGGTTAGTAGCAAAATAACAGCGGCTAATGACACCCGTTTGATTATATAATTCATACGAATAGGCAATCCGATTAAGAAGAAAATGAATGGTAGAAACAACAGTGAGTGGACCTACCCGAATTGGGGTAAGGCGTTGTAGAACAGACCGTAAGCGTGACCTGGAAGAAGAGAAGACGGCTAACCGGCGGGCTATTGCCAGGCCGATAGCATGAATGCGCTAATTTGCTTTACCTGTTATTTTTCATTTTCTTTGAAGCGTTTGTGTTTTTCGCATAGACAAATCCCGTTTAGCCGATCCAAAGGTGCCCCCACACCGGATCGGCTTTTTTCTTGTTTAGTTTGACGTTTAGAGTCCGAAGTTTAAGGTTCACTACTAACTGATTCCCTAGTAGAAACAAACATAATAGAGAACAACAACTTCAAACCTCGAACGCCAAACGTTAAACTTTCTCAGTAGGCCATAGAGAAGTTTCGCATACATTCGGCCAGATAAGACGGGTGTAGCGCAACAACTTCACCGATGATCAGCACAGCGGGCGCCCCCACGCCTTGCTCTGCTGCCAACTGCGGTATATTCCAGACCTGACCTAGTACGCACTGCTCATCAGCGCGCGTACCATTCTGCACGATTGCCATAGGCAGGTGGCCGCGTCCGGCCTCACAAAATAGCGTGCATATCTCATTTATTTTACTCATTCCCATCAACACAATAACGGTTGCTTTCGACTGAACTGCCAGATGCAGATCATCGGAAAGCTCGCCCTTACGTGTAGTACCGGTAATTACCCAAAAGCTCTCGCTAACCCCCCGGCTTGTGACAGGTATACCCTGCGAAGCGGGAACGGCTATACTACTTGACACCCCCGGTACCACTTCACACCGAATACCAAACTGCCTGGCGTACTCGTACTCTTCAAATCCGCGCCCAAATACATAAGGGTCTCCCCCTTTAAGCCGAACGACGTGGCCATGTTCCTGCGCAAACCGGACAATCAGCTCATTTATTTCTTCCTGCGTAAACGACGCTTTACCAGCCCGTTTACCCACGTAGATTTTCAGAGCCTGTTCAGGCGCAAACTCTAGTAAAGTATGGTTCGCAAGATCGTCGTATAAAACAACGTCTGCTTGTCGGAGCGCCCTGATCCCTTTTAAGGTGATCAATTCGCCGTCGCCGGGACCCGCCCCCACGAGTGTTAGCATTGGCTTCATCTGACTTTACCGTTTACCCGTTAAATAGTGGTATTGTACTATTAATAGATATTTACCACTATTGAATATTTATGGTTCAAAAGTAGAGATGAAATTCTTAAAAACAAGCCTTTTTCAAAAAAATATGTTTCTTATTCAACCTATAACAAAATTATTCATTAGGATTTACCAAAAACACCTCTTACTTTTGACTAGCCTATTTTGGGAGGAAAAAGGCTATTTTATTAGATAAATACAATAATAAAACGGGGTTTTCACAATGTTATAGTTACAATCAACTATGAACACAAACACAAACAGGCGTGTCGTCGTCATTGGCAATGGCATGGTGGGCTACAAGTTCTGCGAGAAGATAGTAGCCAAAGAAAAAAATGAACAACGATTTAGACTGACAGTTTTTGGGGAAGAACCACGTGTAGCCTACGACAGGGTTCATTTAAGTGCCTATTTCGACGGCAAAACTGCCGATGATCTGACACTTGCCCCTCAAAGTTGGTACGCCGATAACGGCATTACCCTCTACCTGACGGACCCCGTTATCGACATTGATCGGGGCCGAAAAGAAGTACGATCGCACCACGGAATAGTAGTACCTTATGACTACCTAATACTAGCCACAGGCTCTGGCGCGTTTGTGCCGCCCGTTGCTGGTGTTGAGAAAGATGGCGTGTTTGTTTATCGTACTATTGAAGACCTCGACCTTATTCAATCCCACGCACGTAAAGCCCCGCCTGGAGTGGGCCGGCCTGGATTGGTCCGGAAGGGAGCGGTTCTGGGTGGTGGTTTGCTAGGACTCGAAGCCGCCAAAGCCCTACTCGACTTAGGGATGGAAGAAGCCCATGTAGTAGAGTTTGCTCCACGCCTGATGCCCCGGCAAATTGACGACGCGGGCTCAGGTATTCTGCAACGGCAACTGGAATCGCTGGGGCTCAAGATTCACTTATCGAAAAGCACTCAGGAAATCACTGGCGACGACACGATTACTGGCCTACTGTTTGCCGATGGCTCGCGTATAGACGTTGACATGCTGATTATTTCGGCAGGAATTCGTCCGCGCGATGAGCTAGCTAAATCGTCTGGTCTGGATACGCACCCACGCGGGGGGATCATTGTCGATAATTTTCTGCAAACTTCCGACCCATCCATTTTCGCCATTGGTGAATGTGCTGTAGCGCACCACATGATTTACGGACTGGTGGCTCCCGGCTACGAAATGGCTGAGGTAGTCGCATCACGTTTAATGGGTGAAGAGAAGGAATTCAAGCCCTACGATATGTCCACGAAGCTCAAGCTGATTGGTACGGATGTTGGCTCGTTTGGTGATCCATTTGCAACTGAGCCATCCTGTCGAACAATCGTTTACGAGAATAAGGCGAAAGGCGTTTACAAGCGGATCAACGTTTCGGCAGATGGGAAAGAACTAGTAGGAGGTATTCTGGTAGGCGATGCCGACCAGTATACTATGCTCCTGCAAACCTGCAAGAACAAAACCATCCTCCCGCCTGATCCCGAGGATCTGATTCTGGGCTCACGGGGTGGCGAAGAAGCCGGGGCCGGAGTAATGAGTTTGCCCGACGATGCCCTGATCTGCTCCTGCGAAGCCGTAACGAAAGCCATGCTTTGCCATGAAATTGGCGAGAATGGCCATAATACGATCGATGCGCTAAAAAAAGCGACAAAAGCCTGCACCGGTTGTGGAGGCTGTACACCCATGGTGAAAGACATTATTCAGGGTGTCATGAAGCAGAAGGGTGTGTACGTCCGTAACATCCTTTGCGAACACTTCGACTTTACTCGTCAGGAGCTCCTGGATTTAGTAAAAATCAACAGCCTGAGAACCTTCGACGCCGTACTGGACCATGTTGGTCATGGCGATGGATGCGAGGTGTGTAAACCCGCAGTTGCCTCCATTTTGGCAAGTCTCTGGAATGAGAATATCCTGGAAAAAGGCAGGGCTACGATTCAGGATTCCAACGACCGCTTTTTGGCCAATATCCAGAAAGGCGGCACATATTCGGTGGTGCCGCGTATTCCAGGGGGTGAAATAACACCCGATAAGCTGATTGTGATTGGGCAGGTTGCTAAGAAATACGGTCTCTATACTAAAATCACAGGGGGCCAACGCATTGATTTGTTCGGGGCTCACGTCGGCGATTTACCCATCATCTGGGCAGAACTCATCGCTGCGGGTTTCGAGAGTGGGCACGCCTACGGAAAATCATTGCGTACCGTAAAAAGCTGCGTAGGGAGTACCTGGTGCCGCTATGGCGTACAGGATTCGGTCTCATTCGCCATAGAGGTTGAGGAAAGATACAAAGGCGTCCGGTCTCCGCACAAAATCAAGTCGGGCGTATCGGGTTGTATCCGCGAATGTGCCGAAGCCCAGAGTAAAGACTTCGGCATTATTGCTACCGAAAAAGGCTGGAACCTGTATGTAGGTGGCAATGGTGGTTCCAAACCCCAACACGCCCAATTGTTGGCTTCTGATGTGGACAAAGAAACCTGTATCCGCTACATTGATCGTTTCCTGATGTTCTACATCAAAACCGCCGATCCGCTAACTCGCACAGCCACATGGCTTAACAAGCTGGAAGGTGGCATGGCTTATTTACGGGCCGTTGTTATTAACGATGTATTAGGCATTGCCGACGATCTGGAGCGCGAGATGCAGTTGCTGGTTGATACGTTCAAATGTGAATGGAAAGAAGTAGTGGATAACCCACAACTCCGTGCACGCTTTGCTCATTTCGTAAATGTACCCGAGCAAAAAGACCCAACGGTTCAATTTGACGCCCTGCGCGATCAGAAGCGAGCTAAAGAGTGGGTTTAAAGGAAAGTTATTCGGTGGGCACTGATGGTCATAGATTGCCAATCGGTAGTCATCAACCATTAATACCAACCGAATGACCCTTAATGACTTCTGAATGACAATCTATCAAAGACAATGGAAACACTAACAATACATAAAAACGAAATTACTTGGCATCCTGCCTGTAAAACTGAACATATTCCTGAAGATGGAGGTGCCTGTGTGCTGCTCGGCGGTCGGCAGATTGCCATATTCAATTTTGCACGCCGGGGCGAGTGGTATGCAACCGCGAACGAATGCCCGCATCGCCAGCAGATGGCCCTGTCGCGGGGTATGATCGGCAGCCAGGGCGAAGAACCTAAAGTGGCTTGCCCTTTTCACAAGAAGACGTTTTCGCTCAAAACGGGCCAATGCCTGAATGATGACGGATACGAGATTGACACCTTTCCGGTCAAAATAGCAGATGGAATGGTGTATATTGGGGTATAACCAAATACCGAATACCACAACAAAATGACTCAACTCGATCAACAGGTAGCAACAAAATGACTCAACTCGATCAACAGGTAGCCAGCCGACTAACGCGGTTTTATATGATAGCCCTCACGGTTATTGCCGTGTTATCTTTGAGCGGGCTCCTGTTTATCAAGCATACCATCAGCACTCATTACGATGACAGCCGGGTAGTGAATGTGGCGGGGCGGCAACGGATGCTTAGTCAGCGCCTGACAAAGTTAGCTATGCTTCGGATTGAGGGGCTTACTGCCGCCGATACCGTTTCATTCGATTCGCTACTCCAGTCCTGGAGTCAGAGTCATATTCAGTTGCGGAACGGCATGCTGCATATGGAAAAGGACTATACGGTTCGAAAGAGCAGTCAACTCGATAGCATGTTTACGCGCGTCGCCCCCATATTTCAGTCACTTTTTAACCACTTTAGCCGCATCAACGATCCTAGCAGTACACTTGATGAGAAAAAGGCGGCACTTCAAATCATTTTACGCGATGAGTTCCCATTCATACAGCAAATGAATGCAATCGTCTTTCAGTTTGATACCGAAAGCTTTGATCAGGTAAAACGGCTTGAACGAATCGAGTGGTTGCTTACTATTGCCACGCTGTTGACTCTATTGGTTGAGGGCCTATTTGTTTTTAGACCGGTGGTCAATTACACCCGTCATATTATCCGTAGACTGGACAGGTCGGAGAAGGCGCTGCAACTAGCGAATAACCACATGGAGCTAACTAACAGGGAGTTAGAAGCTACGAATCAAAATCTGGCCGCTTCTAATCGGAAACTGGTTGATACTCAACGTGAGTTATTACGGACTACCGAGGAAAAATATCAGCTACAACTGGCTGAAGATACCGTTCGATCGGCGGCATTGCTGGAAGGTCAGGAAGAAGAGCGTCGGCGCTTTGCCCGTGAACTCCACGATGGCATCGGTCAGATGCTTACCGGCCTGAAATTACACGCAGAAAAGCTGAAGGCCACGTCATTTACGGATGAAAAACAGCGACTTCGTTTTGCGGAACTATGCGATCTGATTGCCGACACGATTCAAACAACCCGGCAGGTTTCCTATAACCTGATGCCTTCAACGTTAAGCGACTTCGGTTTAGGCCCTACCCTGCAACTCCTGGCTGAACAAACAACCCGATCAGTAGGTATTCCTGTTGTCTTTACCGGCTCGAAGGATGCTAAACGGCTCAGCCCATCCATGGAGATTGGTTTATATCGTATTGCGCAGGAAGCCTTGCACAATGCCGTGAAATATGCCGAAGCAAAAACTATAAAAATTACCTTGCAGCAGGATATGCATAAGTTGCTTTTATCCGTAGAAGATGATGGAAAAGGGTTTGTCATGAAAGCGTATACGGCCGATGAAAAGGTATTACCAACAATCAACGGTCTCGATAATATGCGTACTCGAACCCGATTGCTCAACGGTGAGTTAACCATTACAACGAAGCCTAAAAGGGGAACGAAAGTCCGCGTCAGTGTTAATCTAGTAGATAACCTTAACTAGCCATGTCGATACGAATTCTCATAGCCGATGACCATTCTGTGGTAAGAAAGGGGATTCGGATGTTGCTGGAAGATGAAGCCGATATACAGATTGTGGGCGAAGCCTCCGACGGCGACGAAGCAATTGACTTACTTTCCAGTATTCAGACAGATGTTTTACTGTTAGATATCACCATGCCCCGGATGTCGGGTATTGACGCCCTCAAAGTTATCTCCAGTCAATACCCCCGCGTTCGAACGTTGATGTTCAGCATGCACAACAACCCGGACTATATTATAAAGGCGGTACAACATGGGGCTGCGGGTTACATCCTGAAAGACACGGGGCTTGAGGAAATATTACGGGCTGTCCGCACGGTTTTCAGTGGTGATTTGTACTATCCACCGAATGCCTCATCGGTAATTATCCAGCATTTAGTGCTGCCCAACAATACCCAACGAAAAGAAGCGAGAGCGGCCGAGCCCAAACGAACATCCATCTGGAACAAAATTACCTCGCGCGAAGCCCAGATTCTAACCTGTCTCATTGAGGGCATGAGCAGCCCCGAAATTGCGAACCGCTTTGGTATAAGCCCGAACACCGTTGCGAATCAGCGAGCAAGTATTATCCGTAAAGCTGGAGTAAAAAATACCGTTGATTTAATTCGGGTTGCTCTGGAAGAGAAAAACCGATAGATCTATTGATTCGGCTAAAACAGCAACGCTCCCGCTAGAACTAGCGGGAGCGTTGCTGTTTTTTAGCGATAGCCTAGCCGATATAAGATCGCTTATCAGAACCTAATACACTTTCAAGTTGGGGACAATTTCTTTCCAATTGGGGACAATTTAGCCTTTTGGAAGTATACCCACTCGCTTCCTATTTTTAATTGTATCTAACTTGCTATGCTCTAGTTTTTATGTTGCAAATGAGACCGTTGGTAAGCTGCATTTTCGGGAACAACGAGGCTCCATTAACTCTGCCATTCGCCTGTTTGTACGGATTTACTGCATTTAGTAGATCACTTGCCAAAACGTTTGCATTCCGTTCACTGCTCTCAAAAACCAATCACTGCCTTCCTTGACCGTACAATATGAAGTATGTATCCTTACCCCTCCTGTTCGCAATTGGGCTGATGCTCTGGCTCAGTTTGACTAGTCCAACACTAGCTCAAACAACCCCGCCGTCTGGCTCAGCAAGCTGTGGTACACTAGACCTTACTCTAACCCAGGCCAAGGCCCTTCAGCAACAGGCGATGTTGGCGTTCAAGCGTAAAATGGGTGCTCGGAAAGCAGTTACCAGTATAAATTATGTACCAATTCGACCCCATATCATTCGTCGGAGCAATGGTACTGAAGGTTATCCTTTGGCCAAACTGAATGAGGCAATGGCTACCACCAATAGTTACTATCTGCTTAATGGTATTGGCATTCAGTTTTACTTTGCCGGTACCGTTCCTGATTATATAGACGATGACGTGACGTATGAAGGGTTTAACAATGTACCCTCAGGCCACGACGCCTACAACGCGATGAACCAATATTACATCAACGTGTTTGCACCAAACCACGAAGACAGAAGCTATGCATCTTTCCCGGCAAATTATGTAGAATCGACTCGTTCAGTTATCCGAACGTACGGAAGCAACGGTCAATATTTTAATTGGGGCGAGTTTGTACTCCCACATGAATTAGGGCACAATTTTGGGCTTTTCCATACATATGGTTTCGGCAATGGAAATTCGACTACCGACGAATTAGTTACGCGCGGACCAGGGGCGAACTGCGAAACCAATGGAGACTTTATCTGCGATACACCAGCCGATCCGTATGGCCTACCCGGAGCTCAAACAATCCTCATAAACAATTGCTACCAATATGATCCCAATAGCACAGCCCGTGATTCCAACGGAGAACTATACAGCCCGTCGATATCCAATTTAATGTCGTACTGGCCCAGTTGCACGCATGAATTTACACCGGGCCAAATTAACCAGATACTGGCCGGATTAGCGCTTCGTCAGACGCATACAGCATACACCCTTGATGCCCCCCCTACAAATGTAATACCCCCCAGTAATCTGACCAGTCGCTTAAACGGAACTACGATTGTGCTCACATGGCAGGATAATGCGGATAACGAAATGGGTTATTTCATTGAGCGATCTACATCCCCTACTGACGGTTTCGTTCAAATTGGTGGCGTTGCTCCTGATGTGACCAGCTTTACCGATAGCCCAATTACCTTGAGTAACCATTTCTACTATCGTATTCGCCCTTCTAATACCACAACGGGTAGCCTAAGTCCAATTATAGCCTTCTCTACCTGCCCAACTCCACTCTATCCAAACAGCAGTCCGGTCCGGATTTCGGCATCCCTCAACTGGACTGGCAATGCCGGCCAAACAAATACGCTTCGCTGGCGAAACGCAGGAAACCCTGCCTGGACAACAATTGACAATATACCCAATGGGCAATTCTCAACCACCTATTCTCTAACAGGCCTTACAGCCAATACAGCCTACGAATGGCAGGTACAGGGCGTTTGCTCAGGCTCCTCCACCTCCGATTTTACCAATGTGCAGTCCTTTACAACGCTTTCCTGCCAGACCCCATTAGCCTACGGCACAAGTAATATAGGTGGTGCATCCGTTCAATTCTCCTGGTACACTCCATTCGAAGAATCCGGCAGAACGGCAGAAATTCGCTATCGACCTGTGGGATCACCTGCCTGGACAACCGTTAGCAGTGTCAGTAGTGTCGTATTTAATACAGCCTATACACAGGCGGGGCTGGCCAATAGTACTACGTACGAATGGCAAGTAAAGAATGTTTGTTCAGCTACCGAGAGTTCGGCCTACACGCCTTTAGCAAACTTCACAACTCTCTGTCGAACGCCAACGGGGCTCTCCAATTCACCTACAGCTACACGGGCTATCCTAGGCTGGACAGTGAGCAGTGCCCCGGATGCAGGAACAACTTATCAACTACACTACCGCCCTGTAGGAACTACCGTATGGAGCAACGTCAATACTATTCCGGGAACGGGCACCAGCAGTAGCTATTCAGTCACTGGGTTAACCCCTAATACTCAATATGAATGGCAGGTAAGAACAGCTTGTTCGGCCAGTTCCCTTTCTGACTACTCCATAACAAAGCAGTTCACCACTACCTGCAATGCAGCGAATGGGTCTAGTTTGAGTACATCGCTGAAGACCTCTACCAGTGTGCAGTTAGTTTGGTATATTAACAACGACCCTGATACGCCCTATGAGATTCGCTATCGACCTATAGGGGCTGCCAACTGGGTTATGGTAAGTACTACAACCAATACTACCTATAATCTGACAGGACTAACGAACAACACCACGTATGAATGGCAGATCAGAGCGGCCTGTTCGCCCGCCAATCTTTCTGACTTTGTTGCTGGCCCTAACTTTACTACCCAGTGTAAGACCCCCAGCTTTCTATTTGCCAATCCACAGATTTCCTCTGCCACCTTAACCTGGGAACAAACGGGAACGGATGTAACATACGATATTCATTACCGGGTAGTTGGAACAGCCAACTGGACAACACTGAGTAGTATAACCAGCGCTTCGCTTACGCTCACAGGCTTAACGAGTAGCACCAGCTATGAATATCAGGTGCAGGCGCACTGTGCTGACGGCATCACAACTGATTTTTCATCGCTTAATTCCTTTACCACTTCTCCGTGCAGCCAACCTTCTCTGTTTAGTTTATCTGCAAGCCCGATCACAACTAGTTCAGCCCAGTTAAATTGGTATGCCTATTATGCCGCCGACATTCGTTACCGGGTGGTGGGTGCTACCGACTGGATAACACGTAATAACCTACCGAGTACAAATGGAGCTGGCTCTGTTATTCTAACGGGGCTTAGCAGTTCAACCTCTTACGAATGGCAATTAAATATTCAATGTTCCGCTACGGAAAATTCAGGCTTTAGCGGCTCAGCTACTTTCCAGACCCTGACGCCCTGCCTGAACATGTATACGGTCAAAGATGGGCTATGGAATGATCCGAGCGTTTGGTCCTGCAATCGCCTACCAACGAATGGCGATGTTGTACAGATTAAGCATCAGTTAATCATTCCGGCTAGTTATGTAGCAATGTTGCAACGCGTGGGATTTGATACAGGAAAGGCAATCACCTATGGAACGAGTGCGCAGTTGAAAGTAGGATTCTAATCGTGAGTAGGTCACACTTTAATAATCACGTTCTTCCGGTACATCCACCACAGTATACCAAACCAAATCAAGACAAATGTCAGCGCACCCGCCAGCGATGCATTTTTGGGATCGGCGAAGAACGGAGCAATAAAGTTTCGATAGAGATATTCTTTTGAGCCAATTTCAGTACCATCGGGTTGGGTAACGTGAATCAGGGTCATAATACGCGGAATCAACCCCGACAGAAAGAACACCGTGATGGCATTAACGCCAAAGGCTACAAATGGCAATACGCCCCGTTTGTAGTGTTGCACATCAATCAGCCAATAGCACAGTGCCAGACCAAGCATAGCCAGGCCACCCGCCAGGAGCACATACGAACTCGTCCAGAGGGCTTTATTGATGGGAAAGAAGCTATCCCAGATTAGCCCGCCTAAGGTTAACAGACAGCCCACAGCGAATAACCACGCTACTTTCTCGGCGGCCGACCGATCACTTCGCAACCAAGTTCCAGTTAGTATACCCAGTAAGCCTGTACCGATAGCCGGAAGCGTACTAAACAGCCCTTCGGGATCCCAGACTTTTGCCGGTTTGTACACGTGCGCGGGCATTAGAATTGTCCGGTCAAACCAGGCAGCGAGGTTGGTTTCCGGCTCAAGATTAGCATAACCTACACCCGGCACTGGAATGACCGTCATTGATAACCAGTAGCCTACCAGCAAGCCGCAGAGAATATACACTTGCTGGCGTGGGGTCGTTTTCAAAAAAATGAGCGAACAGGCCAGGTAAACCAGTGCAATACGCTGTAATACACCCGGAATCCGAACAATTGAGATGTCGAATTTTGGGAAGAAATTCAGAAATAAACCCAACAAAAACAGGGTAATACTCCGTTTCACAATCTTTCCAACAACTCGCTGCTCCCCCATTTGTCCATCCCTTTCCTTTCCTCCCGACAAAGCAAACGTAATCGACACACCGACAATGAACAGAAAGAACGGAAAAATGAGATCGGTAGGTGTCCATCCGTTCCAGGGCGCATGTTCGAGGGGTGCATAAATGTAGCCCCAATCGCCAGGGTTATTGACCGTAACCATCGCTGCGACAGTGAGACCGCGAAAAAAATCAAGCGAAAGCAGGCGGCCGGAACTAACTTCGGAACGTTGAGTGCTGGCGGAACGTGTCGAAATGGAGGATTGCATAAAAGCCAGAAAGGTTTCCCCGAAGGTACAACAAGTAAGTCTAACGAATCAACTGAACACCTTCATCAGCTTCTTCTCTAAATCTTTCTCCAGCTTCAATAAGCCTTCGGTATTGGGGAGATAGGTCAAGGCGCGGTGATGCCGAAGGTCAAATGGAATATCGCTAGTGGATTGTGTGATAGGAATGACCAGTTTACCGAGTGTATGTGCAACGCCAGTTTCGTAAAACACATTCGGGTTACGATCGGTAAAATCGGTGATGACAGCTTTTGAGGTAAAGATCAGATCGAAAATATCCTGAATCAGAATACTATTATCCCAAATATCATCAGCCCGTTTGCAGTCGATTCCAAGTCGGGCACACACGTTCCGAATGGCGGTATAGGTACCCGAAAACTTACTCTCGAAAGGCATCATTACCGATAGGACGTTTGACTCAACGGTTTTAGCCGGAATTCGAAATACATCCGGGGCAAACGTAATTACCCGATCGGGCGTAACGGACTGAACCGTTGAAACAAATTCCGGCATTTCCCGGACAGGCCGAATCAACGTTGCTTTTTTTGCTTCAACAAACCGTTCGATTTCATAGAGGTTACTGGTGCTTTCGCTAATCAGTTTCGATAAAACCTGCAAGCTGTTTCCCTCATAATCATCATCTTTAAAATCCAGACTACGAAGTAACCGCGGATGGTCTTCAATCAACTCAAGGCTATCTGTTAGATAACCAACCTTGATCCAGTCAGACTTACTAAAGTGGTCTTGAATAAATTCGTGTAAAGCAAAAAGTCGAAATGTTCTCTGTTTGTTCTGTCTGGTCATAGGACTGAAAGGGAGGGTGCTGTAGAATTATATAATATAACTACAATATATAAATGCAAGTATATTCAATTTTTGTATCACAATGATTAGTTCGGTTAATTTTTAGGAGTAAGCTCTACTTTTTTTAACAGAGTTTATGGGTGGATCAGGCAATTTCAACCTACTTAAAGTGCTGTTGATCCGACAATTAATCCAGTTTATCGGCTTTAATAACGGGTTCACTGGTTTGACCTACTAATTTTAACTTAGTCCATAACTCCTCACGCATTTACTCTCACTTTACCAATGAACTTTCACAAAGAACTTATAGACCATAAACAACAATTTTTCCTGGTTGCCAACGCAGGTCTTTCGCTGCCCGTGGCAGGTGCTATTTACTGGTTTACCCTTGGCATTGCTGGCTTTTGTTTAAAACCGGCTCAGTGGGTACTGACAGCCTTTTTTACAAGTGGTTTATTATTTCCGTTAGGATTGGTTTTACAAAAACCGTTTAAATCTAATTTGATAGTTAAAACACCCCTGGCAAGCCTGATTCCTTTTGCTCTATTCGCTATGATGCTCAGTTGGGGTATCACAATTCCCGCGAGTGGTGTCAATAAATCGCTGGTGCCACTTTGCCTGGCCATTGGCATGAGCCTTCACTGGCCTATTATTGGCTGGCTATATAACAGCACTATATGCCAGTTGCATGCACTGATAAGAGCATTGGGAGTAGTTACTTGCTGGTATCTTTTTCCTGACGACCGTTTTACCATCTTACCGTTGCTTGTTTCAGCTATTTATGTGCTCACTGTTCTCGGTTTGACATGGGAAGTAACGAAAGTGCGTAAACAGACTGATAATCAACCCGCAATAACTCTGGGCTCGGCCTAAAGCGTGGGTAAATAAAAAGCCTCCTGCCTATTGCTTTTAACAGCAGGCAGGAGGCTTTTTATTTTTGAGAAACTTACTTAAAACCGCCAGCGCACAAACGCTTCCATAGCTTCGTATTCGGCCAGACCGAGCCGGTTGTAGAGGCCTGCCGTAGCGCCATTACGCTCTTCAGCCCGTTGCCAGAATTCCCGGGAGTCGGTTCCCTGATACACAACACCGTCTTTCTGCGATTGGTGTTTGAAAATACCAAGTCGCTTCTTCATTACCTGATCCGGCGACATGGGTACGGCCATTTCAATTTCATGAATGTCCCACTCAGCCCAGGCTCCACGATAGAGCCAAACCCAGCAGTCTTTCATGAAGTTCTTATGTTTCAACCGACGAACAGCCTCAAAAATAGCATCTAAACAGACTTTGTGCGTACCGTGCGGATCGGCAAGATCACCGGCAGCGTATATCTGATGAGGCTTTATCTCTTCAATCAACGCCATGGTAATCTTAATATCTTCTTCGCTGAGCGGCTTCTTGTCCACGGTACCTGTTTCGTAGAACGGCATGTTCATGAAGTGAGCATTCTCAACAGGAATTCCAACAAACCGGCAGGTCGATTTGGCTTCCCCCATCCGAATCAGTCCTTTCACGTAACGCACTTCCATGGTGTCCATTTCGGAGTCTTTTTTCTCCCGTAATGAAGCGGCTGCATCCTGGAAAATCCGGGTTGCTTCGGGACTTTTGATCCCAAACTTCGTATTGAAGTCGACTACGTAGTCAGCAAAACGCAAGGCTTCATCGTCGGCAACGGCAATGTTACCCGACGTTTGATAACCGACGTGCACTTCGTGGCCCTGATCACGCAAACGCTGGAATGTGCCCCCCATCGAGATGATGTCATCGTCGGGGTGCGGGCTGAAAATCAGGCAGCGTTTCTGAACAGGCAATGCCCGCTCAGGCCGATTGGTATCATCGGCGTTTGGCTTGCCGCCCGGCCAGCCGGTAATGGTATGCTGAAGTTGATTGAAAACGTCAATGTTAATATCGTACGCCTGACCGTATTGAGCAAGCAAATCGCTCATACCATTGTCGTTATAATCCCGGTCGGTTAGTTTTAAAACGGGCTTACCAAGTGTCCGTGACAAATGCGTGACGGCCTTTTTCTTCATTTTGTTGTCCCAAACCACAGAATCCACCAGCCAGGGTGTTTTCATACGGGTCAACTCAGAGGCAGCCGCTTCGTCAATTACGAACAACGCGTTTGGGTGCGTTTGCAGGTAGGAAGCCGGATTTAATTCTGTAACCAGTCCTTCTACCGCTCCACGAATAACAGGCGCTTTCCGCTCACCCCAGGCCAACAGAACCACGCGTCGGGCGCTTAGAATACTCGAAACTCCCATCGTAATGGCTTTGCGTGGTGTTTTGGGTAAGCCCCCAAAATCAACGGAGGCAGCAGCCCGCGTCGAGTTATCGAGCATCATCAAACGCGTATGTGAGTTGATCAGCGAGCCTGGTTCGTTGAACCCGATGTGGCCATTTCCACCAATACCCAGCAATTGAAAATCCAGTCCACCAGCGGCTTCAATTTCAGCCTCGTATTTCTTGGAGAATTCAGCGACCTTATCCGTACGAACGGTACCATCGGGAACATGGTAATTACCTTCTGGAATATCAACATGATCGAACAACTGCTCCCGCATGAACCGCCAGTAGCTTTGCAGCGAGTCGGGTTCCATTGGGTAATATTCGTCCAGATTGAACGAAACAACGTTGTGGAAGCTTAATCCTTCTTCGCGGTGCATCCGAATCAGTTCAGCATACACCGTTTTAGGCGATGAGCCGGTTGCTAGCCCGAGAACGCAGGGCTTTCCTTCACTTTGTTTCTGACGGATCAGATCGGCTAGTTCCTGGGCCACAGCCCGCGATGCATCTTTGGCGTCGGCGTAAATGTGGGTCGGAATTTTTTCGTAGGTGATGGCCGATTGAATAGGGCCACCAGTGGGTAATGCTGCTGACAATTGTCCGTCTGGGTTGTCGAGTAGAGTAGACTCCGTAATCATGATGCGCTATGCGGAGATAAGATGAGAAGCCACAAAGGTCGAAAAAAATCGGCTAGTTTTCAGGTATTTTAATGACCCGACCTACTATTTTAAATTTTTTTATTAACTCGTCTCCTCTATCTACTCCCCTAGCTACGCGCTAATTGATCTGCTTCTGTTGCCAGTAGCAATGAATTGAGTCCATTCTGTTCCGTAATTATTCGATGCGATTCGGGGTAATGGATCGCTCTAACCTGGTCCCGGAACATAAGTCGGAGTAATTCGCTGTAGATGTGCTGTTTCTCATCACCAAAGCCAAATCGAAGCTCAATTTGCTGATAAGCGTCGAACTTTTTGTGGCGTCCGCCTAAGGTTCGGTCTTTACCGCCGATGTTGGCTGTTACATTCAGTTGAGCCCCCGGAAACAGCTCCATCAGCGCACGGGTCGTTTCTTCATCAACAACGCAGCGCATAATCATTCGGGTGGGTACCCACTCAAATAAGGTAATGTCGCCCCGCTCAAATAACAAGCGCATTTCCTGACGGTCCATCCGGCCCGTTTGCGTAAAACCGTGGTAGAAATTAACCAGTTTCTTGCCCGTTGTATCGTCGCCATATTCAACCGTGGCCTGAACCTGATCCTCAATATCATTACTGTTCGGGCGTTTTACAACCTGTGATGCTTTTAGCGTTCCATCACCAAACCAGCCCGTAAACATGTCGAAGAAGTGAACACCGTGTTCAATAAATATGCCGCCCGATTTAGTCCGATCCCAGAACCAGTGTTCGGGCGAAAGACCTTCATCACCTGCGTAATTTTCGAAATACCCGTGCAAAAAATCGCCTAGTAAATTCTTATCAATCAGGTGCTTGACACGGGCAAACATAGGGTTATAGCGCTGCATCAGGTTCGTAACCATCAGTAACCCTTTTTCGCGCGCTGTTTCGATCATTTCGCGACCCTGTTCAGGATTCATGGCCAGCGGTTTTTCGCAGATGACGTGTTTGCCTGCGTTTAGAGCCAGCATAGCTTGCTCGTAGTGCATGAAAGGAGGAGTTGCAATGTAGATCAAGTCAACATCTGGGTGATTGACCAATTCATCAATACTTCCTAGGGTCTCGGCACCAAATCGTTTGGCAGCCACAATAGACTCCTCCCGTTTCGACCCGGCAATGGCGACTAATTTTGTGTTAGGCGTTTGCAAAAACTGCTGAACAGCGAACAGCCCGAAGCCCCCCATACCAATAACTCCCAGCCCAATTGTGCGATCTTCCGATGAGGTTGTTTTCATAGTATTAGGTGTTGTATTCACAAAAACAACTGCCGGAAAGGGTTTATGTTAGGAAAAAGAGACTGGCGAACGAGTTCAGTAGGCAGATTAGGGGAGTAATCGTGTCCAATAAATCATTGGTTTAGCGGTATCGAGAGTCTCGTTTCGGTCGGGCCAGACGAATTCGCTTTGCAGACTTTCATCACGTTGATAGCCTCGTTTTGTCCAGAAGTTATCGAGGGGTTGATAATCAGCGGGGCGAAGTGGATGATCAGCGGGGCGTTTTACAGCGCAAAAGCAAGTCATTTTATAGTGACCAAATTGTTGAGCATGAGCTTCTCGCTCAGAAAAAAATTGATGTCCGAGACCAAGCCCCCGATAAGCGGGAAGCAGAATACTTTCGCCGAAGTAGAAAATCGTGTCCAGATCATAGCCCGCCTTCAGGAAGGGAGCCTGAACCTCAGCAGTTTCATCGCGCAGCGGCAAAGCGGTTGTAGCACCTACCATCCGATCACCATCGTAAACAGCAAATAGAAACGACCGCTCAGCGCGGGCATAGGTTTCCAGATAAGTTTTCTCGTACTCAACCGAGCCTTCGTACAAATACGGGAAGTCGTAAAAGACCGCGATCCGTAAGGCCGCTAACTCATCGAAAACCGTTTGAATAGCTAATCCTGTTAGCTTAAGAAAGGTGAGTGAAGAGGGGGAGATACTCGGCAATGGAGATGTGATTAGTGTGTCTGGCGCGGGCATTTACCCGTGCTTTTTACTATAGCCAGCATTCGCTGGCCCACTGGCTATTCATGCATCAGCAAATGCTGACTTCATTAAAAGACACGGGTAAATACCCGCGCCAGAGTCCACCCAACTACCCCAAAACCAACGACTCCCATAGGGGCAAATTATAATAAGTTGTAACGCGGGTAATGAGTCCATCGGCAACCTCCAGGAACGAACCGGCGGGCATTACATAGGTTTGGCCCATTGCGGCTGGCAAATCGCCATCCGTTTTTTTGTACACACCATTCACCACGAATTCGCAGGCCGCGCGAGTCCCCGTTGGTTCCGTCATAATGACAATATCCGTTAGGGTTTCATCGTAGCAATCGTCCATATGCTGGAGAAACTGGCTAAATATCTCTTTACCGAAACGGGTAGCTCCTTGATTACTGTCATGTTGAACATTTGGGTGGAGCAGGTTGAGCATACCTTCCCAGTCTTTGCGATTAAAGGCGTCGTAATAGGTTGAAACAGTATCGAGAGCAGTCATAAAAAGCGTTTTCGGCAAAGATAAGCCGTCAAAATTATTAACCACAGAGGCACAGAGATCACAGAGAGGTTTTGTGGGTTCAGATTTGAGCATCTGCCTTCACGAGACGAGCTCAAACAAAATTCAGGTTACCGTTAATCAAGGCTTTCTGATAGTTCACCTCATCGAACTGATAGAGATAGGGCGATTTATGCGCCCCGCCCGTCCGGCGTTCGTCTAGGCGAGTCAGGATGTTCAATCCTGTTATTTTTTTATGAAAGTTGCGGGCGTCCAATGGTCGATCCAGAACCGCTTCGTAAAGTCGTTGTAATTCGGGTATCGTGAATTTTTCGGGCATCAGATTCAGCCCAATCGGTTGCCAGTTCAACTGGAGCCGAAGTGTTTTCAGGGCCACATCAATGATGTGTCGATGGTCATAGAGCAGTGAGGGCAAATCGCCAACATCCCACCAGCGGCATTCGTCCGACATAAAATCAACGGTGGGCGTTACTTTGGTATAGTCGACTAAAGCGTAATAACCCATGGAGATTGTCCGGGTGGGCCAATTCACCCCAAACTTCATGGGCATTTTTAACCGTTGCCACGTATCGTCGGTATCATATCGAACGGCATCGCCGAACAAGTGAAACTGTTGCAAAAATAGTTGATCCAGGCCCGTTCGTTCACGAAGTACACGCCCGGCCGCCGTGTCTACCGATTCGGCCTTATAGATAAACCCACCTGGCAGGCTCCACTCATTGGTGTCTTTCCATTGTAATAGCAATACCTTCAGCCTTGTATCATGGAAGCCGAAAATAACGCAATCGAGCGATAGGCCAGATACGCACTCCTCGGTTACTCGTTCATAGTACGTCCGTAATTGGTCGGTGTAAGTCATGCGGAAATATAAAATTTTCTATACGTCATTTTATGGCTGATTATACCATACCGTCAGTATGTATAATTTACGGTTTACAAACAACTACATGCTCTAGTAAACAGTAACCCGCGGATAAATACTGTAAAAACCGTATCTTTCCCAGTATAATAGACCGCTGATTTTTATCCGTAATTGGACATGGCATCCCTAAAATTAACAATTAACAATCAGGCGCATATCGTCGACGTGGACCCCGACATGCCACTGCTATGGGCAATCCGCGATGTAGTGGGCCTCACAGGCACCAAATTTGGTTGTGGTATTGCCCAATGCGGAGCCTGCACGGTGCACTTAGATGGCAATCCTACCCGTTCATGCAGTGTTCCTGTTTCGGCGGTGGTTGGCCAGAAAATAACCACCATAGAAGGACTTTCTAAAAACGCCGATCACCCGGTTCAGAAAGCCTGGATTGAGCATCAGGTGCCCCAGTGCGGTTACTGTCAGTCCGGACAAATTATGTCGGCGGTGGCGCTATTGAAGCAAACACCCAAGCCGACTGACGCCGATATTGATATGGCTATGCAAGGGAATATTTGCCGTTGTGGTACGTATGGCCGCATTCGGCAAGCCATTCACACGGCATCAGCCGAGATGGCCGCTCCCCCTAAATCACCGAAATCCACCCCTAAAATCGGTAAGCGATGAGCCAGAAACCTAATCAGATCGGTACTTCACGCCGGAACTTCCTAAAAGCGGCTGGCTTAAGTGGAGCCGCTTTTGCGCTTGGTTTACCCGCAGCCGAAAGCTTAGCCACCAGCCCTGTATTGAACTTGAGTGCCTGGCCTGGATTGGCTTTGCCTGAGTCCGTTGAACTTACGCCCTACATTATTATCGAAAAATCGGGGCGAATTATTCTTATGAATCCCCGGCCCGAAATTGGTCAGGGTACGTATCAGTCGGTTCCAGCCCTAATTGCGGAAGAACTCGAAGTATCGTTAGACAAAGTCGTTATTCGGCAAACTGGGGGTGAGAGCAAATACGGAGGGATGTGGTCGCAAGCAGTAGGTGGTAGCGGCTCCATTCGGGGTGGCTATACGCAGATGCGCAAAGTAGGGGCCTCCGCCCGCGAAATGCTCGTTAAAGCCGCCAGCGATCAATGGAGCGTACCCATCGACGAGTGTTTTGCCGCCAACGCCACCGTTATTCATAAACCAACGGGTAAAACATTAACCTACGGCCAACTAGCCGAACCAGCAGCAAAATTACCGGTTCCGAAAGAGCCCAAACTGAAAGACCCGAAGCAGTTTACCATGCTGGGCAAGTCGATGCAACGCCCCGACGTACCCTTGAAAGTGGCAGGTCAGGCAACATTTGGCATGGATGCCAAAGTGCCGGGCATGGTTTATGCGTCGATTGAACGCTGCCCCGTGTTTGGCAGTAAGCTGGTAAGTTTCGATGCGGCTCAGTCGCTGAAAGTCAAAGGCGTTCGGCAGGTGGTGAAGGTGGAACGCGTAGTCGGTAAAAACCGATACGAAGGTGTTGCTATCATCGCCGATACTTACTGGGCTGCCTTACAAGGTCGTAAAGCGCTGAAGGTGAACTGGGATCATCAGGGCCACGACACGTTCAATTCGGTTGCTTTTGAGAAAAACCTCCATGAGCTGGCCAAAACAGATGGTGTAGTTGGTCACAACTCGGGCGATTTCGACAAGTCATTTGCCGATGCCCCAACCAAACTCGACGCGTTCTACGAAACCCCCATCGTAAGCCATTCAACCATGGAGCCGATGAACGCACTGGCGCACTATAAGCCTGGCGATAAAATTGAGCTATGGGTATCGTCGCAGGGGGGTGATCTAGTTCGGGATGAGGTTTCCAAGGTGCTCAAGGTTCCGGCCGATAATGTAACCGTACACGTTCTGTTCAATGGCGGAGGGTTTGGTCGGCGGCTTACGCAGGACTTCGCGACTGAAGCCGCACTTTTGTCGAAAACCATTGGCAAACCGGTTAAAGTTGTCTGGTCCCGCGAAGACGATACCCAATTGGGGCCATTCCGGCCCATGACGTTCTCCGCCATGCGGGGGGCCTTATCTGCCGATGGAAAAGCCATAGCCTTTCAGCACAAGGTCATTTCGCCGTCTATCGACGCGACAATGAACGAGAAGTACGATAAAACCAAGCCCGACGGGACTATGCTTGAAGGAACCAACGAGCAGAAATACGAGATCCCAAACCTGAACACCCGATATGTTCACGCCGAAACCCACGTACCACTAACCTACTGGCGATCTGTAACCAGCTCGACCCTGGCGTTCGCGCATGAATGTTTTCTGGACGAAATGGCGCATAAAGCGGGCCAGGACCCATTGGCGTTTCGGATGGCGATGTTAACGAAAGATACGGATGCGAAACGGGTACTCACGAAACTGAAAGAAGTATCGGGTTGGGATAAACCGCTTCCGGCTGGAAAAGGGCGGGGCGTTGCCCAGTGGGAATTTTTCGCGGGTCTGGCAGGTCAGGTTGTCGAAGTATCGAAAAACAAGACTGGCGGTGTTACAGTTGATAAGGTTTATTGCGTAATTGACCTCGGCACCGTCGTTAACCCCGATACAGTTAAGGCGCAGGTTGAAGGTGCCATTGCCATGGCCTTAACAGCCGCAACGAAAGACGGCATCACGTTTGAGAATGGTCAGGCTGTTCAGAAGAATTTTGATGCCAACCGGATGGTGCGCATTAACGAAATGCCGGATGTTGAGGTACATATTTTGGCCGAAGGCGGTCCAACCATTAAAGGAGTTGGCGAACCGGGTTTGCCACCCTTAGCACCCGCTTTAGCAAACGCCGTTTTTGCAGCAACCGGTAAGCGTGTTCGTCGGTTGCCGTTTGATTTAGAAAAGGTGTAATTTTTAGTTTGAAGTTTGAGGTTCGTAGTTTGAAGTTGCTGACGCACATAGAACTTCAAACTACGAACCTCAAATTTCAAACCCAATAGTCATGAAAGAAATAACCCGTATCGTTGACGTTTTTGAACAGATTGACTTTTCGCAACGGAAAGCCGCTCTGGCCACGGTTGTGTGGGTCGAAGGTTCGTCGTACCGTCGGCCGGGTGCTCGTATGCTTATTACCGACGACGGTCGTTGGGAAGGAGCCATTAGTGGCGGCTGTCTGGAAGGCGATGCATTACGCAAAGCGCGGCAGGTAATGCTCGATGGAGAACCGATTGTTGTTACCTACGATACGATGGACGATGGCGCCAACAGCTTTGGCGTTGGGCTGGGGTGTAATGGCATTATCGATGTGTTGATTGAGCCAATTGACCCCATTAGCTCACAAAATCCAATTGCCTTACTCAAAGAGTTCACGCAGAAACGCGACGTTCGGTCTCTGGCCACAGTCTTGAAAAGCGATGAATTTACAGGGCTGGCTCCGGGTAATCGGTTTATGCTCACAGAGCAAACAACCGAATCGATACCCGCCTGGCTATACGACGATATGCAGGGCGTATTCAATACAGGCAAGCCGTTGACTCGTTCCTATTCTGTATTGTCGGGAAGTGCGGAGATATTTATCGAGCGCATCGATCCAGGTATTGAACTGGTCATTTTTGGAGCAGGTTACGATGTCATTCCTGTAGCCAAACTTGCCCGCGAACTCGGCTGGCAGGTGACCGTTACCGATGATTGCATTGCGCACCTGTCCCCCAAACGGTTTCCGGTCGCTACCTGTGTGCTGTATGCGGGTCGGGAAGTGGTTATTGATCAGTTGACGATTACGAACCGAACAGCCGCCGTGCTGATGTCGCACAATTTCAATTACGATAAGGCTGTACTGGAAAAGCTGCTGACTACCGATGTGCCCTATATTGGTATGCTGGGACCACGCAAACGGTTCGATAAGATGCAGGAGGAATTTAAAAAAGATGGGCTACAGTTTAGTAATGCCTCCCTCAATCGCGTTCACGCCCCTATTGGGCTTGACCTCGGAGCCGAAACGCCGGATGAAATTGCCTTATCGATTATGGCCGAGATCAAAGCCTTTTTTACGAAAGGTGCTGGTGGTTTTCTCAAAGACAAATCCGGTCCCATTCACGAGCGACTTTCTGGCAACTCGGCAAATCATGGCCGGCAGGCAGATCCTATTGATTCTGACAGCATCGGTGTAGATACGATCTAAGCATGCCTATTGCCACGATCATTTTAGCCGCGGGTGCTTCAACCCGACTGGGCGGTCAACCTAAGCAGTTGCTCACTCATAACGGAAAAACACTCATTCGGCAGATTGCCGATGCTGCTTTATCGCTACAATCAGGTCCAGTGATTGCCATTCTGGGCTCGAACTATGAACAAATCCAACCCGAACTTGCTGATCTACCCCTCCAGGTTGTACTAAACCCCAACTGGCCTGAAGGGATGGCATCATCTCTCAAATTTGGCTTAAAGGCACTGATCGATGAACCTGTCGATGCTTTTTTGGTTGTTCTGACCGACCAGCCTTATGTTACCACCGATCTTCTACAAGAGTTAATCACAACTCAGCAACAGACAGGTCGGGGTATTGTTGCCTGCCGTTACGGAGAAGCTGGTCATCTGGGTGTTCCTGCTTTATTCGATATTCGCTACGGTTCCGAATTTATGCAACTGTCGGGCGATATAGGTGCTCGCAAACTCATCAAGCAATACGCTGGCGACTGTGCTGAGATTCCATTCCCGTTAGCCGCCATTGATCTGGATACCTGGCAGGATGTGGAAGCCTGGAGTAAAAGGCAAGGAGCAGGGTTCGAGGATCAGGGAACTCAGCCTAAAAGCTAGGGCATCAGGCATTTTTTCCATCCAGCTCCGTGCTCTACGCACCCTGCTCTTTGCCCCTTCCCCCACCCTTCGTACCTTTGCCACTAAAATGGCACGACTCTTAGCAATCGACTACGGCATGAAACGTACGGGCATCGCCGTAACGGACCCTTTGCAACTCATCGCGTCGGCGCTGGAGACAGTCCCCTCGCATGAAGTCTTAAAGTTTCTGAAAGCCTACGTCTTGCGGGAGCCCGTCGAGGCCTTTATTGTTGGATTACCTAAGGGCTTGGATGGCCTGGATACGGATAACACCCCCCGTGTCAGGAAGTTTGTAACGCATTTACAGAACGCTTTGCCCGATATCCCGGTTTATTGGCATGATGAACGGTTTACGTCTGTAATGGCTCTACAGGCTATGATTGCAGGCGGAAGCACGAAAAAAGACCGACGTGTGAAAGGAAATATTGATAAAGTAAGCGCAGCCATTATTCTTCAGTCGTACATGGAAAGTAAACGATAATGAATAATGTAAGATGGATAATGCACAATGTTCGCTATGTCATTATCCATCTTACATTATCCATTATTCATTAAAATTATGATTCTCCCAATTATTGCCTACGGCGATCCGGTCTTACGGAAGCGCGCCAAAGATATTGAACCCGGTAGCCTCGATGTGAAAACGCTGAGTGAGAATATGTTTGAGACGATGTATGCCGCATCGGGTGTTGGACTGGCAGCTCCGCAAATCGGGCAGAGCATTCGGATGTTTGTGGTGGATGGTGAACCACTCAATGAAGATGAGCCCGAAGAAGATATTGATTCTACGCTGATCGGTTTCAAAAAAGTATTTATCAACCCCGAAATCATTGAAGAAGCGGGCGACGATTGGGGATTTGAAGAAGGTTGCCTGAGTATTCCGGGCATTCGGGGCGAAGTGTTCCGACCCGAGATTATCGTAATTCGCTACTTCGATATCGACTGGAAGGAGCATGAAGAAGAATATGAAGGCATGGCTGCCCGTATCATTCAGCATGAATACGACCACCTCGATGGTAAACTCTTCACCGATTACCTGCCTACCCTCCGCCGGACACTTATCAAGAAAAAACTGGCCGACATCTCGAAAGGCAAAACGGACGCCGAGTATAAAATGAAGTTCCCAAAATAAAAGGAGTAAGGGGAGGAGCGGGAGGAAGGAGGAGGGATTTGTAGCTATTCCCTTTCCTCCTTCCTCCCGCTCCTCCCCTTACTCCTCCTTCTCATGAACATTACCCTCCTCCAAACTGAACTTTACTGGCACGACCCCGTAGCAAATCGGGCTATGCTGGAGGAGCGTATTTTTAATTTAGCCGAGCCAACGGATCTGATTGTTTTGCCCGAGATGTTTACAACGGGTTTTACCATGGAGGCACAGGCCGTAGCTGAGCCTATGAATCTGACAACATTCCGTTGGATGAAGCAAATGGCTGCACAAACGGGCGCGGTAGTAACGGGTAGCTATGTAATACAGGAAAAAAGGGGTTATTTCAATCGACTGATCTGGATGCAGCCTGATGGTCAGTTCGATACGTACGACAAACGTCATCTGTTTCGGATGGCTGGCGAAGACAAGGTCTATACGGCTGGAACTCGCCGAATTATAAAAGAATGGAAAGGCTGGCGTATTTGCCCACTCGTTTGTTACGATCTGCGCTTCCCGGTCTGGAGTCGTAACCGCCAGGCCGATTCTACCGATTTCGAGTACGATTTACTGCTTTACGTGGCGAACTGGCCATCCGTCCGACGTAATCCATGGAATATACTTCTGCAAGCTCGCGCTATTGAGAATTTAAGCTATGTGGCGGGGGTCAACCGGGTAGGTACAGACCATACGGGACATCTCTATTCAGGGGACTCAGCCGTAATCGACTTTAAAGGAGATGTGCTTTTTCGACACTCTGACACAGAAATGGTCCATCAGCAAACACTCTCGCTGGATGAGCTGCGGGCGTTTCGGACGAAGTTTCCGGCAAATCTGGATGCTGATAGCTTTACAATAGACTAGAGCAGGTCCAGTAACTCGCGCATATGCTCCAGCGTTATAAACGATTTACCGGTTAACTGATCATCGGCAACCTGCTCATGCGCCCAGGTGATCGAGTAGGGTATATGGATCGCTCGTCCACCAATGTGAACCACGGGCAGTATATCCGACTTAAGTGAGTTGCCAATCATCAGAAAATCAGCCGGTTGAATAGCATATCGTTGTAATATTCGCAGATAAGCCTGTTCGTTTTTTTCACTGACGATTTCAACATGCTTAAAATAATGGCCTAAGCCTGAGCGGGCTATCTTGCTTTCCTGATCGAAGAGATCACCTTTGGTCAGCACCATTAGGTCAAATCGTTTGGATAGCATTTCCAATACCTCGGGCACACCATCGAACACCTCAATCGGGAAGTCGATTAACCGTCGCCCAATGTCGATAATTTGCTGAATCTCAGTACCTGTGATGGCTCCGTTTGTTAACTCTATTGCCGTTTCAATCATTGAGAGAATGAAACTCTTTGCCCCATATCCAAATATGTTCAGGTTCCTGATCTGCGCATCATAAAATCGCAGGGCAAGTGTCTCCTGATCGATGTGGTGCGACAGCAGTTCACATAATTTCTCTTTAACATCTACGTAATTTGGTTCGTTAACCCATAGCGTGTCGTCGGCATCAAACGCAATTAGTTTCATAACAAAGTGTTGGCATTTGGAACTAGGCAAAAGTAAGGGCAGAATCCAGAATCAGGTAATTGGTATTAACCTTTCCTACTGATTTTACCTTAATTTGATTTGCGTCATATTGCTGAAATACCCAATTTGCCACCCGTTCCTAACGCTATTTTACCTTTATTATCAATATGGCATTTACTGAGCAGGATCAGGACCAGATTCTGGTACAGGGCGTATCGCTCGACCAGATTGACCAACAGATAAACTATTTCGTTCACGGCTTCCCATTCCTAAACGTCATCAAAGCCGCTACTATTGGCGATGGTATCGTTCGAATTGAGGAAGACCAGATACCGGCCTACATTCACCGCTTCGATGCGGCTGCTCATGAGCGTGATCTGGTCAAATTCGTGCCGGCTTCGGGAGCCGCGACCCGAATGTTTAAATCGCTTTTTGCCGCCATGGATGGCAAATCAGACAAATCGGTCGATGAAGTGTTTACCCGACTGACCGACTTTGCTTTTTATGAAGACTTGAAAGCCGCAATGGCAGCCAAGGGCCAAGATTTGGACAAAGCCGTTGCCGAAAATGAGCGGAAAACCGTTTTACAGTTTTTACTGACTGACGAAGGTCTGGAGTACGGCAGTTTGCCCAAAGGCTTACTTAAATTCCACCAATACATTGACGGTCCTCGTACACCGGTAGAAGAGCATTTGGTAGAAGGAGCCGCCTACGCCAATTCGGATGGATTGGTTAAAATCCATTTCACCGTCTCGCCCGAACACCGCGACCGGTTTGAGACACTAATTGACGAACAGAAAGCCGATTACGAAGCCTGGCTGGGTGTTACCTTCGATATTACGTTCTCTGAACAGAAAAAATCGACGGATACCATTTCGGTAAACCTGGACAATTCGCCTTTCCGTAACGCTGATGGATCACTATTATTCCGTCCGGCGGGTCATGGTGCACTGATCGAGAATCTTAATGATATTCAGGCTGACATCGTTTTTATTAAAAACATTGACAATGTTGTTCCTGATGAGATTAAAGAGCCAACTGTAACCTACAAGAAAGTGCTGGCAGCCGTATTGCTCGATGCTCAGCAACAGATTGCCCGGATACAGGGTTTGCTGGACAGCGAAGAGGTGAGTGATGGTTACCTGGCCGAAGCCGACGAGCTTTTCCGCCGTACCCTATTTACGCTACCTCCCGAAGGCTTCGAGGACTTGTCGAAAGAGGAGAAGGTAGGTTACTTCCGTCGGAAACTGGATCGGCCTGTACGTGCCTGCGGGATGGTAAAAAACGTTGGCGAACCAGGTGGTGGGCCATTCTGGGCCAGAAATCAGGATGGTTCCGTTTCGTTACAGGTGGTTGAGTCAGCTCAAATTGACTTAGCAAACCCAGCCCAAAAAGCCATTTTTGATGAGGCTACCCACTTCAATCCAGTTGATTTAGTTTGTGGACTGAAAGACCATAACGGACGCAAATATGATCTTCCTGCCTACCGTGATCCACTAACGGGCTTCATTACAGCTAAATCGAAAGATGGAAAAGATCTCAAGGCGCAGGAGTTGCCTGGCCTCTGGAACGGCGCTATGGCCGACTGGAATACGATTTTCGTAGAAGTACCCCTTATTACGTTCAATCCGGTAAAAACGGTTAATGATCTGCTACGGAAAGAACACCAACCAGCGTAAAGTCGATTAGTTAAAAGTGAAGTAGGTGTAGTAAGTGGCTGATGCGATTGTATTGCTTTTCGCGTCAGCCACTTACTACACCTACTTCACTTTTAACTAATAACTTACCTTAGGCAGTCATTCGATTCGCTGACGATTCAACCAATTCGGTGGTATTGGCGCCTATGGGAATTTCTTTCGTTTCGAGTGAAGCCGGATTCTGGAACGTTAGCAAGGTTGTATTTTCATATACCCCGAGGTTCGCATCCCGCACCCGCTCCATAATAGGTCGTAGTGCGCAAGTGACTTCATCGTTGCAGTCATCACACTTCACATAGAAGTTAAACGATACGCAGGGAGTTGGTGCAATGGGCCCATCAATTACGCGAAGTACCTGCGCCAGATTTACCCGACCCGGATCAACACGTAACAGATAACCACCGCCTTTCCCCTTCTGACTCTGCAGAATACCGTGGTTACGAAGTTCCAGGAGGATAGCCTCTAAGAATTTTTTGGGGATATTTTCTTTCGCTGAAATGTACGAAATCAGGACGGGACCTTTCCCGTACTCTTCAGTCAAAACCTTAAGCGCCTTAATGGCATACTTCGCTTTCTTAGAGATCATTGTTACGGTGACTAAGGGTGTTATAGTAAATGGTAATGCCTGTAGTTTGGCAGGTACTACTTGAATGCATGTGGGCAAATTAGTAAGTACTTCACATTCAGCCAAAACTTATTAGGCTTCCGTGGAAAATGTTTCAAATAAAGGAACATTTTCTTGACTTATATCTCCACTTCTACAAGTTTAATGCCGAACATTCACAAATATCCTAAAAGTTCATCGACTTACTTGGGTACTGAGCGAAAAGGTGATTTTGACGTAACGCATCTGCAAGCGAACAAGGTAAGATCAACCATTAAAAAACCGCAACTCATTTACCAAACGGCCTCTATTACCAATAGATTATACACAAATACCCGTCCTTAACAATTTCTTAATTATACATACCTCTTTCATAACATACAGCTAACAGGCCCAGTGTGGTTTTCCATGAATTTTGCACTGGAAATCACCAATATAGTTTGAAATGAAATTACTTGTTCCTTCTGTACTAGTTGCACTTATCCTTTTTATAGCCCCATTGGCCACCTGGGCACAAGTAACAACCAGCGGGCTTAGTGGACATATTACCGATGCCAAGAAAGAAGCCCTGGTTGGAGCAACGGTACAAGCAGTTTACACGCCAACCGGCACCAAATATGCCGCTGTTACAGATATTGACGGGCGATACCGTATTAATAATATGAATGCAGGTGGTCCTTACGAAGTCGTTGTCACCTATGTAAGTTATCAAACCGCCAGTCGTAATGATGTTGTACTTCAACTGGGCGAAACAACTAATCTTAACTTTACCCTTCAGGATGCCAGCACACAACTAAGCGAAGTTGTCGTGAAAGCCAATCGGGAAGCAGAACGGCAGGGAGCAGGTCTCAGCGTGAGTGGAGAAACCATCCGCCGGTTACCCACTATTTCGCGGAGCCTGACCGATATGACGCGTTTATCGCCACAGGTCAATAATAACAACTCATTTGCGGGTACGAACTTCCGGTATAATAACGTAACCGTAGATGGCGCGATCAATAACGACGCCATTGGTTTTAGTCCCTCGCTAGGCGGATCAACCGGCACATCAGGCCAACCGGGTTCGAGTACACGTACAAATCCAATTAGCCTCGATGCCATTCAGGACATTCAGGTTGCCGTGGCACCGTTTGATGTACGCCTGGGTAACTTTTTGGGTGGATCGGTCAATGCAGTAACACGCAGTGGCACCAATGAAGTAACAGGTTCCGTTTATGGATTTACCCGAAATGCCAGCTTAACCGGCTCATGGAATGGTGCATCGGATGCCAAAGAAAAGCTGCCCAGTACATTTTACGAGTATCAAACAGGCGTCCGGGTAGGGCTTCCGCTTATCAAAAATAAACTCTTTTTCTTCACCAACGAAGAAATTACCCGTAGGCAGGACCCCGTCCAGTTTCAGGCTGGTTCACCCAGCTCCTTGATTAAAGACGTTGCCGTTGCCCAGCAAATCAGCGATTTTGTCAAAACAAACTATGGCCTTGATGCTGGTTCCTATGGCGACTACTCGATTTATGCTAAAAGCACGAAGTTATTCAACCGTATTGACTGGAATATCAATGACAAAAACCAGTTGAGTATCCGTAACAATACGGTGTTTTCAGAAGCAACGAACCTGGAACGGGATGCACAAAATTTCCGGTTTGGTAGTATCGACTTTAAACAGACCAACAATCAAAGTAGCACAGTTGCTGAGTTAAAAAGTCAGTTTGGTGGTCGGGCGTCAAACAGTTTGATCCTTGGTTATTCAAACGTTCATGATTTCCGAAACACCTTATCCAATGTCAGGACCTTTCCACAAGTTGAGATTGCCTATAATGGCGGTACGATATTTTTAGGAAATGACCGGGAAGCATCGGTATTCAACCTGCGTCAGAAAACCTTTGAGGTAACCGATAACTTTACCTTCTATCTGGGAAAAAATACCTTTACGGTTGGTACGCACAACGAATTTTACACGATCGACTACGGGTTTGTCAATTCGCCTAACGGACGGATTTCTTACGCAGGTACAGGAGCTATTGCCGCTTCGAATACGCCTGCCCGAAGTGGTTTGGATAATTTCTTCCTCAAATTACCGAACCGGGTTCGAGGCTCCTACCCCTTTGGTGATGCCACGAACAACCTGGATACTCAATTCAACAATCCATATGCACACTTCAATGTCAACCTGATGAGTTTCTACGTTCAGGATGATATTCAGCTTAGCGACCGTCTGAAGCTTTCTCCTGGTGTTCGTTTCGATTACTCAGGCCTGCCAAACAAGCCAACGCTTAGCTCACAGGTAACGGGGTCGGCTGGTGATCCAACGAATATGGGTACTACCTATAGCTTCACACCCCTAAACCAAATTACCAATAGCTTTTTGAATAATGTTCAGATCTCCCCTCGCTTAGGCTTTAACTTCGATGTAAAGGGCGACAAAAGCGTAGTTATTCGGGGTGGAACGGGCTTGTTTACCGGTCGGATTCCATTTGCCTGGTTAGGCTATGCGTTCTACAACAATGGCGTAGGTTACGGTGCGTATGACTTTAATAACAACGCCACGGCAACCACCAAACTGGTAGGCGACCCACTTGTTCCGAACGGCGGATTACTGATCAATAATAACCCAGCCAACGGCGGTGTAACCCGGACTCAGGTCGACCTGATTGACAATAATTTCAAAATGCCTCAGATGTTCCGCAACAACATCGCCGTCGATTATACAGTAAATGGCTATAAGCTTACCGTTGAAGGTTTGTACACGAAAGTGATTCAGGACCTGAAGTTTCAGCAGGTAAATACCAAAGATGTAGTCCGGTATTACAGCTATGATACACAACAACAGCAGCCAATTTATGTAGCCGCAAACGGATCGGCGGGTGCTCAGCGGATCGATAATAATTTTGCGAACGCTTACCTGTTATCGAACACCAATAAAGGGTATCGGTACAGTATTACGGCTCAGA
The DNA here is from genome assembly GCF_006965485.1 of Spirosoma sp. KCTC 42546. Classification (NCBI taxonomy): domain Bacteria; kingdom Pseudomonadati; phylum Bacteroidota; class Cytophagia; order Cytophagales; family Cytophagaceae; genus Spirosoma; species Spirosoma sp. KCTC 42546. The sequence goes on along the minus strand of NZ_CP041360.1, from coordinate 8,622,953 downwards.
TCCAAAAGAACTACGCTGCTGGCTTCGGGTTTTCAACAGCTTATACCTACGGAAAATCGTATGACCTGACAAACGGTATCCGAAATTCAATGGAATCGAACTGGCAGTTGAACCAGTCATTGAGCCCAAACAACCCCCAGCTGGCTTACTCAAACTTCGATATTCGGAACCGCATTGTGGGTACGATCAACTACCGTAAGCTATGGAATCCACGTAATGCGACTACCGTTACGTTGTTCTACGCCTTACAATCGGGCACACCATTTTCGTGGGGCTATGTCAACTCAACTGTTGATGGAACAGGACAGGCCAATAGCTTAGCCTATATTCCTAAAGATCTGGCCGAAGCGCAGAAGCTTTTACCAACAGGAACACAAGCAACTGACTTTATGGCCTTTGTGGAGTCAGATTCGTATCTAAAAACACGTAAAGGAACCTTTACCGAGCGTAACGGTGGACGTACACCCTGGAACAATACGATGGATCTGCGGTTTCTGCATGAGTTCAAATTGAAAGGCCGTCAGTCGATTCAGATCAGCTACGACATTATTAATTTCCTGAATCTGCTGGACAAAAAACTGGGCTATTCTTATTTCTCTCCCAACACATTCAACTCGACGGCATCGATTGGTCTCTCTCGGACAAACAACCCGACAACCGGCGACCCAACCTTTACCTGGTCAGCTCCGGCGGCTCCCTATTCAATTGATCCGCTTGGTTCACGCTGGCAGATGCAGATTGGCGCGCGGTATACGTTCTAAACCTAGTTTCACTTTCTTGTTATCACAAATCGCCCGGCTGAATAGTCGGGCGATTTGTGATATGACTATTTTCTGTTGTTACTGTTCACGCTTGGCTTCGCCGAGTGTGAACGTTATGAGTAAACTAGAGATTTACCTTGAGCTATTGGGATTCTCCACAAAAGAAAAAACCAGAACAAGGCTCTGGTCTTTCGTGCGACACCAATATGAAGAATTAGAGACAGTTTGCCTGTTTGTGCAAGACTATTTCTAACAAAGGTAATCGCCTGGTATTATATGAATGTTACGCCATTATTACGCTTGCGTTATACCTAGTCAATCACCCCGTTTTGCGGAGTGCTTTGGTTCTCTTTCCAAAAACCATTGACAAATTGGTACTGAATTTTATTGCCTTTTTTCAATAAGAATGTTGGAATTTGTTCTAACTCAAGCGGTTGGGCGGGCACTACGCCTTCACTCAGTAGATGAACAGCCTGAGTCGGGAGATTTTTTTTCTGTGCCTTTCGAACGTTAAACACCACAATACCATCGCGTCGGAGGGCTGGCAAATCGAGCTTAGCGAGGTCAGCTGCCGAATCGAGTGTATCTGGGTACATATAAGCCGGAACCAGGGTTAAACCGGTGGCGTCGATTTCTTCCAGCCCGTAAAACGTTGACAGATCGCCAATATCGTCAACACTGCTCTTGTAGTAAAATGCGCTTGCGGATTTACTATTGACTTCATTATGATTGATCCCAATATCCACAATAACAGGTCGGCCTTCCCGGATGACGGTTGCATTACGAATAAGTACGTCGAACAGCGCACGGCCATTTTCGGGAATAGCCTGGTAATCTGTACTATTTTCCTGCTTGTACGATCCATCGGCGATGGCTTTCAGAGCGGTCAGAATGGCAACAAAATTTAGTTTTCGAATGGTCATCTTTTCTGGATCGCCTTTAAAGCCACCCGACTCAATCAGGATCAGCGTAGTACCCCATTTCTGAATATTGTCGCCGAAAGCGCGTGGCTCAAACTCATCGTCATAGCGGGCAACTTGCCCCGGCACAAACTGTTGTAACGCCCGATTCATGCCTACAATGAGCTGCATGGAACGCTGCCGAACGTCGTTAATGTTTCGCTCTTCATCGTAGGCGGTTGCCAGAAACGACACCACCGCCTGTTTCCCGGTTTTACCTACACCGTAGCGAGGATTTTGGTCGTGCAGATTAAAGCCCACCAGCGGTTTAAGGGTTTGTTGTAGATTTTTCAGGAGCGCTCCTTCGGGGGTTTGCAGACGCAGGGCATCCCGGTTCATGTCGATATCCGTAGCCGTTCTTCTCTGAAAGCGCTCAGCTCCATCAGGATTGAGCATCGGGACGAAATACAGGCTTGTGTTAGCTAATATTGTCTGCCTTAGCTCATCGAAACCATCGTTTTTTGCCTGAAGAAAGTTAAAGATATCGAACATCGCCATCGTCGCCGTGGCTTCATCACCATGCATCTGGCTCCAGAGCAACACCTTGGTTTGACCTGTTCCAGCTTTTACCTGGTGAATCGACCGTTTCTCCAATGACTCTCCCACCTGACTGACGGCGAGCGGGCCACCCAGCGCATTTAGCAACGATAGAATATCTTTATGCTTGAATCGACGGTGTGTAAAGCTTTTCTCTTTAAACGTCTCGTGTGCGTCATGCAACTGACGTGATAAATCCTGGGCTTGAAGGGGTAAACTCATTACTAGTGTAAGCAGTAAAACTACATGTATGTATTTCATAGTTTATTGAACAAACTTATAAACCTCGTCCAAGCCAAAGTCCACCCGTCGAAGCCAATAAACAGAGTAGCACGTTTAAGCCGATATTCAATAAGGCCGCGCCAATACGACCATTTTGTAAGAGTACAACCGTATCATAGCTGAAACTTGAAAAGGTACTAAGTCCGCCACAGAATCCTACGCCAATCAATAAACGAGCTTCCTCTCCCGCCGACCGATTAAGTACCCACCCTACCACCGCTCCCAATATAAAGCTGGCCAATACATTGACAAACAGAATAGCATTGGGAAAGAGCGACCCGGTGAGCGTGGCTGGAATCAAACGCCCAGCAACGTAACGCGCCAAACTACCAACTCCTCCACCTACGAAGACTAGCACATAGGGATGCATCAGCAGGATTCTCATATGGGCAAACTTACGAAAAAACGCTAATTCGACAGAGTTGGCATGCAGACGACATGGATACATCGGATTTTCACCGGCTTTTATTCGCGCAAATCCATTGTATCGGCGGCATCTGCAAGCCAATCCTGCTAGCAAGCGACTTTTTCGCTATTATTGTACAATACCAGCTCCCTCCTACCTGCCGGACTATGGCCCAGAATCAACTCAAAAAATTGTTAGGCGTCGGTTTTGGCGTGGCCGTTACTATTGGTGGCACTATTGGTACGGGTATCCTTCGGAAGCCTGGCCCTATTGCCCAGGACATTGGAAATCCAACCCTTATTATAGCCGTTTGGCTGATTGTTGGTGTGTATGCCTTAGCCGGTTCATTATCGGTAATGGAACTGGGCACCATGCTACCCAAAGCAGGAGGCTGGTACGTATATGCACGCAGGGCGTTTGGCAATTATGCCGGTTTTATCATTGGCATTAGCAGTTGGCTTGGCAGTGTATCGGCTATGGCGTTCGGAGCAGCGGTCATGAGCGAATATATGGGTTTGCTTTCCCCATCGCTCGTTGCGTATCAAAAAACCATAGCTATAGGAATTTTAGTAATTTTTGTGGCTTTTCACTCCATTGGGGTGCAGTTTGCCAGCCGGGCACAGGAGGTAATGAGCGTACTGAAAGGCGTTGGTTTGCTGGTGTTTGTGCTTGTTTGCTTTATTATAACACCCGATCAACCTGTAGCTGTTTCGACCAGCAACATAAGGCCGCTGGCCGAAGGGGGCGTCTGGTTAGGAATTCTGGCTGCTCTCCAATCCGTTTTTTATACGTACGATGGCTGGCACACCGCGGCTTATTTCACTGAGGAGGACGTAGACCCGAGCAGAAACCTACCCCGCTCAATGATTAGCGGGGTTTTATTGATCATTGGTATTTATATCCTGGTCAACCTCGCCCTGCTCTATGTTCTTCCTGTGGAGACGCTGGCGGGTTCGAAACTACCTGCTGCCGATGCAGTCCAGGTACTCTTTGGTCCAGGCAGTGCCCAGGTCGTCACGTTCATGCTGATGATCTCGATCATGGGCATTATCAACGCACAGATCATGTTTAACCCGAGAACCATATTCGCCATGGGTCGTGATGGGTTATTTTTTCGGTTCGTTACGCATGTGAACTCAGGAGGTACACCCACGTACGCGACCATCCTCACGGCAGGAGCTTCCACCTTAATGATCCTGACCAATACATACAGTAAACTCTCCGACATTGCTACGTTCTTTTTCGTACTCTGTTACGCATCAGCTTTTGCTGCACTACTTCGGCTCCGTCAAACAGAACCCGAACTCCCCCGGCCTGTGCGGGCGTGGGGGTACCCTTTTACTACATGGGTCCTGCTCATTGCCTCGCTCGCTTTTCTACTAGGAGTTATTATCGGCGATTTTTCGAGTAGCTTATATGCGGTTGGATTCATAGCGGTGAGCTATCCCGTGTATTTGTTAATCAAGCGATAAGCATTCGTCAGTGGGTAAAGTGGCCATTTCTTTGGCTTATGCGTTTAGGTTCGTTCCTTACTCAAACGCATAGGTTGTTATGAATTCCTTACTCCTTCGATTTACAGGTCTCTTTTTTCTGGTCCATTCTCTTGCTATCGCGCAAGTGGATCAGTTGGCCACATTTACTAAGCTGCCTGATCATCCCCGGTTGTTGTTGCTGAAAGGAGAAGAAGAAGCCATCAAACGTACCATTGGTGCCGATAAAACCTGGGGAAACCTGCATCAGGCTATTCTGACAGCGTGCGATGCGCTGATTGATGCGGCTCCCCTGGAACGTATTAAAATCGGGCGACGTCTGCTTGATAAATCACGGGAAGGCCTACGCCGGGTGTTTTATTTATCCTACGCCTGGCGACTCACTCACCAGGACAAATACCTGAAACGGGCCGAAAAAGAGCTGTTAGCCTTAGCAGCGTTTGAGGACTGGAACCCCACCCATTTTCTGGACGTAGCCGAAATGACGATGGCTGTGTCGATTGGCTACGACTGGCTGTATACTGATTTATCAGAGCAGTCGCGGGCCATTATAAAGGAAGCCATTTTAAAAAAGGGAATTGAGCCCTCACTAGATACTAAATACAACAGTTGGCTTAAAGCAACGCACAATTGGAACCAAGTTTGCAACGCGGGTATGGTCTATGGGGCATTGGCTATTTATGAAGACCAACCAACATTGGCCAAAAGCACTATTAACCGAGCCATTGAGTCGGTGGTATTACCAATGGGCGATTATAGCCCTAACGGAGCTTATCCGGAGGGATATAGTTACTGGGGCTATGGTACCAGTTTTAACGTGATGCTCATCAGTGCCATTGACAAAGCGTTCGGCACGGATTTCGGGCTGACGGACCGCCCCGGCTTTTTAAAAACAGCCGGTTACCTGGAAAACATGACTGGTCCATCAGGCAACGCGTTTAACTATTCTGATTCGGGATTAAGTGGCGAGTTACAGCCAGCCATGTTCTGGTTTTCTCAAAAATCAAAAGACCCATCGTTATTATGGATAGAACGTAGTCGCTTACAGGCTGATGACCCGAAGAAGCATATTCGAAATCGGCTGCTTCCGGCCATTATGCTCTGGAGTAATGGCGTGGGTATGAATGCTATTGGTGAACCCAAAAGCACCATCTGGGTTGGTGAAGGGCGCAATCCGGTGGCGCTCATGCGTACCTCCTGGTCCAATCCGGCAGCAATTTTTGTGGGATTGAAAGCCGGAAGTCCGTCAGTCAATCACGCACACATGGATATTGGCTCTTTTGTGATGGAAGCCGATGGCGTTCGTTGGGCGATGGATTTTGGGATGCAGGAGTACGAATCGCTGGAATCAAAAGGGGTAGATTTATGGAACAGCAAGCAGGACTCGCAACGCTGGCAGATTTTCCGATACAATAATTTTGTCCATAACACCCTCACGGTGAACAATAGCTTGCAACGAGTTATTGGGAAAGCCGCCATTACGAGTTACTCGAACACACCCCTGTTCATGAATGCCACAACGGACTTAACGGATGTCTATCAGGAATCAGTGAAAAAAATTAACCGGGGCGTAGCCATTCTGAACAAAGAGCAGGTTGTGGTACGGGATGAGATCGAAACGACAGCGACAGAAACAACGATACGCTGGACGATGCTGACCCCCGCAACAGTTATCCTAACTGGAAACAAAGCCGAATTGACGAAAGACGGCAAAAAGCTCATACTACAAGTTGACGAACCCGCCCGTATAGAACTAAAAACCTGGCCAACCAATCCACCCCACGACTACGACGCCCCCAATCCGGGCACATTGCTGGTTGGGTTTGAGGTAACACTCCCCGCCAATACCAAATCGGCATTTACCGTTCGTTTAACGCCCGAAAGATCAGTGAATAAATCCCAACAAAACGTGCGGCCATTATCACAATGGCCGCACTAAAATTCATTTCCAGAAAGCTGACAGATTATCTACCTAATATGATTCGTAGGTATAAGTAAGAACTTCCAGAGTATTCCCATTTCTTGTTGCCGTACGCTTGATTGGTAAACCCTGCTGGTTGTACTCATAAACGTAAGTGGTTACTGTATTGGTTAGATTATCGGTGAATTTTACTCTATTATTTCGGCTGAATTGCTGGACAGGGTCAATGTTAGGGTCCATCAATCCAAAGAAGGGATTTAGTTTATCATCATATTCTAATTTACCGAATAATAAAACAGTACGTCCAGAGACAGAATTTGCGGTCGTAATGTTTTCTCCCGTATAGCTAGTATTTATCCCGTTTCGATTGGTTGCATTATCCTGGGCATCTGATTTATAATAGCCGGTCAGGTGTTTACTGGCATCAAATCCATAACTAAATGTAGCATCAGCCACAGGAGGACCAACGTCTGATCTAAAGATAAAAAATCGTTGTACCGCAAAACTAGTACCGTCAAAGACATTAGGGTATGGAGTAATCAATCCAGTACTTCGGTCAGCACCATTAGGAAACTCACTAAAATAGGTATGCTGTCCTCCGGGAAAAGTGTATGAATATTTTTCCAGGAGATCACCATAGGAGAAAACGCCCAAGCTACCATCGGCTTTAGAGATAGTCGATAGTCGATTCTGGCTATCGTAGGTGTAGGTCGTATTAAGGCCAGTGCCTGCAACGGTTTTCAGGCGAAGACGAACAGGAGATAAAGATCCACCCAAACGGTGGTCGGAACAGGCGAACAAGCTCACCAAAAAGCCTAATGCAACTACAAAAGGTGTGATAGAGGTACGCATAAATGTGTTGAGTGAAATGATTTTTTCTCAAAAAAAGCATTCATTACTTAAACACCTATCAAGCCATCAACATGTTTTTGTTTAAATTTATCTATCGGTACAGTTCATTTTTAATGAGCGGAGTAAGGTATTGAGTTTAGTAAGTTATTACACTTAAAATCGTTCATGGATCTCCTTCAACAACTCGCCCGTTCGTCGACGCATTTCACTGACAGTCTGTGTGAAATTATTATGCATAATACTGAAATATAGCACCTTCCCAGATTTGGTTAATACATAGCCACTTAAGTTATATACCCCGGTCATAGAGCCTGATTTAGCAAAAATGTAGGGTTTCCCATCCATAGCCAGGCTCCGTAATGTTCCCGATTGTCCGGCTGCGGGCAACAACGCAAACAGGCGTTGCTGAGGGACTTTAGCATAAATCAGGCGGAGTAAATCAATTAGCACGTTCGGCGTAAACACATTGTAACGCGATAGTCCGGAACCATCTACCCACCGGGCTGCCCCCACGGGTAGGTGCAATACACTATCCACCATTCGGCGTATCTCTGTAGTTGGTATGAGGGTTGAACCTCCTCGCTCTGCCGAAGCCATAAACAACACCTGTTCGGCAAATTGATTATCACTTACATATAGCATTCGTTTGTAAAGTGAGTCTGTCGATGAGCCCCGTATCAATCGGGCATTCGGTGTTAGGGGATGGTTTACAATACCAATAGTTCGGTGCAACGTGTCGGCTAGTAACTGGGCTGCCAACTCTGCCGACCATCGAAATGGCACATCTTGTCGTGCTGATTTGCTACTGGCTGAATACGTAAATTGATTACTAAACTCAGACCGTTTAACACCGTTAATTGCCTTGCCATCGGCAGAAACATGAATGCTATCCACAAATCGGTGGGGACTCGCCGTAACGATGGACTGCAGCCCATTTTGAAATCGAACCACGTTACCATATAGGGGAAATGGTGCTAACTCTGGAGAATAATCATCGTTGTAATCATCCCAGGCCCAACCCGGCCCGAAGCGGGGACCGGTATAATTAACTGGTGAAAAAAACAGTCGTTCCGGGCGTTTTCGCAGAAAAGATAGCGCGGTTGTATCCGGCAGATCAGGGTGAAGCAATAATGGATTTCCGGTTCCCCAGAAAATCAGTGAATCGCCATTCGTAACATAGCGCAATACGGGGAGTGAGTCATGCAATGACAGCAGTCCCGTATAGAAACTAAACAATTTGGTATTCGATGCGGGTGTAAAAGGCTTATCCGCATTGTACTGAATCAGAGACTTTTGCCGCGCAGGATCATAAAGTGCGACACCCGTAAAGTGGTCGGTATAGATTGGATTCGTATGCAGATCTCGGGTGATGCGTCGGGCAGGGGAGCAACCAAGAACAAAACAGACGAAGACAAGCGGAAACAATGCTTTCATACACAAGCTTATGTGAATTACTTCGCAATAATAACCTTCTTCGTCAGTATTGATTCCCCTGCTTTTACCTGCATCAGATACAAACCCGTTGGCAACTCACTTAAATCGAATTCCTGGCTCAGCAACTTCCCACCTACTGCTTTCAGCGTTACGTTTCGCAACGCTTGCCCAGTCAAGCTCCTAACCGTCACACCTACTTCAGTAATCGGCTTTATAAATTCCGCTTCTACCCGCACAACACCATTGCTAATGGGGTTGGGGTAAAGTTTAAATGAGCCTTCACGAATAGGCTCTTCGGCTAAGACTGGGGGCGGTGCCTGTACGAGTAGGTTATCAATAGCCCAACCCCATCCGTACGAGAATTGATCAGCCACCAGGCGAAAGCGGATCAGAATCTGATCCCCCGCCCGGAAGGCACTTCCCTGGCCGAGAAGCGGTATTTCACGTCGTCGGTACATGCTCGGAAAACCGCTAGCTTTTGAGTTTCGCTCGCCGTATATTCCGGTTACCAAATCACTAGTATACGCTGTTAACCACTCGGGGCGCGTATTTGCGCTATAGGCATCTAGTAATGGTTTCCAGCTTTGGCCATTGTTGCTGGAACCTTCAACCACTACGTAATCGTAAAAATTAGCATCGCCCGGATGGCTCCCCACCGTACCCGGCTCAACCAGCACGATTTCATCGAACCGAATAAACGCACTATCCGGGTTCGCTTTTATTCGAATCGGTGCCAACAATACATACTCGTTACTGCTCTGTGATTGGAAATCACTCCCATTCCGATACGGGTGTTCCGAATGGATAGCGCCATCACCGAAACTAGACGGAGTTGTGATACTAAATCCATTCCCGGCAAAATCACGTGCCGTTGTAACATCATTAAATAGATTGACGTACTGGTCACGCACAGTTTGTGTAGCCACAACTGTAAGTTGATAGAAACCAGATGATGGATTAACAGCCTGATTTTTTGCGCGGGACCCATCCTGGGCAACAATACGGTACGTGATCTTGTCTCCCGTTTTGAGCGAATTAGCGGGAAAATTAAGCTGGTTAACGTAAATACTGTCGTACGTATAATTGCCAACAGTTAGTCGATTATAGCTTAGTGGGCGTGTTGGTTGAGCTACGCCATTAATCTGATACTCGACATAGGCACTGGAAATACCAGCGCGGTCGTCGGAAATGCGGGCGTAGATTGGTAAACTGTCGGCAAGAGCCGTGGAGAAAATACTTATTTTAGCAGGCGCATATCGAATGGTTGGCGGAACATTATCTGGACCCATCTGAACATGATTCCAAACCTGTGCTCCTCCCAGTTGCTTACCCGGATTTGTAAATGTTCGCCCTGATGCATCCTGTGCCTGAAAATAATACCAGACATCGCCCTGCGCCTGGGCAGCAGGCAAGGTATACTGATACACATCCGTAGTACCAACCCGGCTTAGATTTACCGTTGTACCGACTGTATCTTTTGTAGTTGGCATCGTTTTTCGATACACCAGGCGCATTGAACCTGCAATCAAGGTAGTATCGCTTATGATGCGGGTGCTAAGCAGCAGATCTCTGGTATCTTCTGTATTCTGGATCGGATCATGCAGAACGGATGTTGTTTTCCATTCCAGATCGGAGAAAAACCGCATAATAGGCTCCCCCGGCGAATGAATCGACTCGGCCAATCCCAGCTTTGGCGTCATTAACGAGTTAATATTGCCCGGCGGATAGGTATCTTCATCTAAGTGATAAATACTGGAGGCACGAGAAAACAGAGCTTTAGCATGAAGCCTAAGTTTTACTCCTGTCGTTTGCTGTAAAACCTTTCCATTCAGAAACAGGTCATTTCCTGTTAGTTGCTGGTTTAATGCCAGCGAGTTATTTGGAAAATCGTCTTGCGAGGTGACCAGGCGTCTTTTGGGGCCACCACCTCCCCCTGTTTCAATAAAGCAATCGTAGATCGAAGGCAGATCAGCCAGATATTCGCCAAACTTCGGACTACCTTCTTCCCCTTTAGTATTAAAAAAGCCAATAAAACCCAACCCATGCGCCAACTCATGTAATACTGCCGTAACCATATCGGTTTGCCCTGTTGGCGTTAGGCCATCCGTTCCAAAGTACCATTCATTATTTCGGTTGAAATCGGCTACAATATCGGCTTCGGCAGGACTGTTCAATTCTCGTCGGGCAATTTTTTCGGCCAGCGCAATTGGATAAAAAGCGGTTGCTTTTTGTGCACCATCAAAGTTATAGCGATAGGAAGTGGGGCCGGCCGACCCCAACAAATTCGGCACATCTGAAACCCAATTGGCTTGAATTCGGATGGGCACTGAGGACACAATCAACGTAGACCAAATGTCTACAGCATATTGAAAAGCCTTCTGTGCCTGAGGGGTAAAGTTCGAATAGGTAACGATAAACTGAGCCGTTGGAGCCGCCAGACGCCCCGAAGGGCTTTTCTTATTCAGAAAAACGGCCGGAGGAGGCACCTTTGAAAATGCATCCCGATCGTCTTTATAGTACTTGATTTTAGAGCCCGTCACGGACAGGCTGAGTGGATAGCTCCTCTGTATATTCGACGTAGGTAAATCTGTTTTCTGAGCAAGCGCCGGATTTGCCAGCAACCCAACTGCAAACAGCAACACCAGCCACTTCCCACGATTCATATAAAACTAATAAGGATTCATCTGATACAAATTTCAGGTCAAAACGAGCATTAATAAGCTACACACGGTCAGGAAATTTTGATTCCACGAATCCTGTCAACCCTAACGCACTGACAGTCAGCAGAATTTAAAAGAATCCATAGAATCAAAATATACCTAATTACCCCTATTCAGCATCTGCTGTTCGTTTCAGCACGAGCGATACAGAGTTCAGGCAATACCGCATCCCAGTAGGCGGAGGGCCATCGTTGAATACATGGCCGAGGTGTGCATCGCACACATTGCACAACACTTCAACCCGAAACATTCCGTAACTAAAATCTTTTCCCCGTCGAATCCGCTCTTCCTCAATGGGTTCTGTAAAACTCGGCCAGCCGGTACCCGACTCAAACTTAGTTGTCGACTCGAATAACTCCGTACCGCAACAGACACAGGCATAGATTCCAGGATCATGAGCCTCGCAATACTCGCCAGAAAAAGCCCGTTCGGTACCTTTCCCCCGAGCTACCCGATATTGTTCCGGCGTCAGGATTTTCTGCCACTCTTCGTCGGATTTAATAACTTTCTGAATCATAGTCGTTCTGGCTGCTGATTGTGTATTTACCAATAAACGTAAAACTCCATCTCACCGATTTGTGTTTTCAAACCGTAAATTCGCCCAAAGTAAGTGGTTTACCGTATTCGGTTCACGGTATTCGGGGGGCTGACGCATGCACGAACGCGTGAACTCTCGAAAAACCCTAAACCGAATACCGTAAATCGTAAACCATAATTACATTGACCGTCCGGCAACTATTACAGCAGTTTTGGGGATACACCAACTTCCGGCCTATGCAGGAAGATGTTGTCAATGCGGTACTAGCGCGGCAGGATACCCTCGTACTGATGCCTACGGGCGGAGGCAAGTCCGTTTGCTTTCAGGTCCCCACCCTGGCCATGAAAGGAGTGTGCATTGTGGTAACGCCCCTCATTGCGCTGATGAAAGACCAGGTCGAGCAACTTCGTAAACGAGGTATTCCAGCAGCGGCCATTTATTCGGGAATGAACTCCCGTGAGATTGATACCACGCTCGATAACTGTATTTACGGCAACACCAAATTCCTGTACGTTTCACCGGAGCGACTACGGACTGAAATCGTTATTGAGCGTGTCAAACAGATGACGGTTTGCCTGCTGGCGATTGATGAAGCCCACTGCATTTCGTCCTGGGGATACGATTTCCGACCGCCTTATCTGCAAATTGCTGAATTCAGGGAGCTCATTCCCGATACACCGATTATTGCGCTTACGGCTTCGGCAACACCCGATGTTCAGGCCGATATTCTGGACAAATTAAAGCTAAAAGAGCCTGCCGTTTTCCGGCAAACCTTTGCCCGCCCCAACCTGTCGTATTCTGCTGTGCTGGAAGAAAACAAAGAAGCACGACTCTTAAAGATTTTGCAGAATGTACCGGGTTGCGCCGTTGTTTATGTTCGTAGCCGTAGGCAAACGCAAAAAGTGGCGCAGTGGCTCCTAAAGCAGGGAATTTCGGCAGATTTTTACCACGCCGGATTAACCACTCAGCAACGGTCCGAAAAACAGGATGCCTGGATTCAGGATCAGACCCGCGTCATGGTATCCACCAATGCATTTGGTATGGGCATCGACAAACCCGATGTACGTGTAGTGGTCCATCTAGACGTTCCCGATTCACTCGAAGCGTATTATCAGGAAGCGGGCAGGGCAGGCCGCGATGGTTTGAAGGCCTATGCGGTGATGCTTTACACACCCGGCGATCTGGAAAGTCTGCGTTTCCGAACCGAGCAGCTTTATCAACCCATTGAGATGCTACGCCGGGTGTATCAGGCGCTGGCCAATTATACGGCTGTACCCGTTGGCGGGGGTGAGTTTAGCAGTTACGACTTCGATCTAGGCGCGTTTGCAGCTACATTTAGCCTGCCTCCACAGGAAACTCATTACGCGCTTAAACAGCTTCAACTAGAGGGATTTATCCAGTTAAACGAAAACTATTTCCATCCCTCACGGCTAACTATTACACTGGATAACAGGCAATTGTATGAATTTCAGGTACTGAACCCGCGTTTCGACTCGTTTCTAAAATTACTATTACGGGTATATGGTGGTGAGTTGTTTACGGATTTTATCACTATCTCCGAATCCAATCTGGCGCGAACCTTTTTGATTAACCAAAGCGAAATTGAGCAACTATTAACCCAGTTGCATCAGCGTAATGTGGTCATTTACGAAAAGCAGAAAGACAAGCCGCAACTCACGTTTCTGACTCCCCGCTTCGACGCCCCCTCACTGCCCGTAAACATGCAGGAGCTAAACCGGAGAAAGGAGTTGGCCATGCGAAAAGTACAGGCAGCTATCCTGTATACCGAACATGTCACCCAGTGCCGAACCCGGCTACTCCAAGCGTATTTCGGTGAAAAACCGGGGGATGCCTGTGGCATTTGCGACAACTGTATCAAAAAGAAGAAATCGGCGGAAACGGTCACAACCGTTGTTCGGGATCAGGTGCGGGAGTATGTCGCACTCGCCAATGGGCCAGGCGTATCGCCTAAACAACTAGCTCATCATTTCGCCCAAACGGATGCTGATTCACTTGCCCAAATTGTAAAACAGATGCTGGCCGAAGAAGAAATCCGGTATAACAAAAACGGCAATCTGACATTAAATTTGGGCTAATCAGGCATCCCAAACGTCCCTATAACCTTACGAAAAGCCTCCAGGATTGCAATTTGTCCCATAACCGTGCTGTTCATCCCTTTCAGTTGGAGGTGTCGATTGATGGTCTCTATGTTTGTACTGTCGAACCAAACGAACATAAACCAGCACAACTCATGAAAACGATCATCACCACGGTCATCATCTTTGCCTTACTGATTGTTAACCTTGCCAAGCCTTGTTTAGGCCAACAGTCAACGACTGCTACCTCAACGTCCGTTGGGGCAACATCCGTTGGGGCAACCTATTCGCTTACGGTTGTCATACACAATGTGAATACCCGATCCGGTAAACTGTATGTGGGCTTGGGCAATAGTAAGGAAAGTTTTACGGGCCAATCTATCCAGCAGAAAACAATTGATGTGCCAGCTTCAGGCGAAATTACGGCCGTTTTTGAAGGCCTGACGCCCGGCAAATATGCGGTTCGGCTTTTTCAGGACCTGAATGGGAACCAGAAGATGGATTTTTCGGGGCAGATGCCCGCTGAGCCGTTCGGCTTCTCGAATGTTGCCATGATGATGGGCCCACCCGATTTCGATCAGTCTTCCTTTGACCTGACGGAAAATAAAAGCATTCGGGTACGTGTGATTGAGATGTGATTTGATGCACACATCAGGGAGGTAATGAATACTATTCCTTGGCGTTCGTTGCACCTACTCTTTGCGTCCTTGCGTTAAAAAAATTGATAAAGCCTTGATTGGTAAAAAACAAACGCTTTATATTTGTGGCCTAATACGGGGTGTGACGCAGAAATAGCGTTCAATCTGATACAACGAGTTTAACACTCATGAATAATACGATTAACAACATGATTTGGTGGTGGCATTCTTCTCAACAGGGATGAAGGTTGCCGCTATTGTTGTTTTTCAACAAATTTCCTAAGGCTCACCGTCATCCCGGTGAGCCTTATTTTTTGTCATTTCTAGTCATTAGTTGATCATTCGTGGTCACTAATTACAAGCGCAATGACAACCAATGACGATAAATGACCACTTAATGACTATCAAATGACTACTACCCTTTCGCCAACCACATTCTACCGCGTTGTTAGCCGCCACAAACGAATGCTGGCCGATATTATCACGCCCGTAAGCATTTACCTGCGTATCCGCGATCGCTTTCTGAACAGTATTCTGCTCGAAAGCTCTGATTATCACGGCAACGATAATAGTTTCTCGTACATCGCCTTCGATCCTGTTTCACGGTTTTCGTACGAAGGGAATCAGCTTACGGTTCAGTTACCGGGCGAAACCGAACAAACTCAAACGTTGCCTGTCCACAAAATGCGGGCTGCCCTGCAAGAATTCAAGGATAGTTTCAAACACGAGAAGGCACCGTTTCCTTTCATTACCAACGGCTTGTTTGGCTATTTTGGCTATCCGGCGGTGCAGAGCTTCGAGGATATTACCCTTCATGCGCCTGTACCAACCGAAAATCAGATTCCGGCAGCGGTCTTCACGGTATATCGCTACGTACTCGCCATCAACCATTTCAAAGATGAGCTGTATTTGTTTGAACACAACTATCTCCGCGACGGCGACACCGAGCCTGAAAGCACACTTGACTACATCAGTGATCTGATTACCAGTCGCAATTACCCTACTTACTCATTCAGCACAGCCGGACCCGAACAGTCGAACTTCACCGACGATGAGTTTCGAGCAGTTATTCAAAAAGGGAAAGATCACTGCCAGCGGGGTGATGTATTCCAGATTGTATTATCCCGCCGGTTTTCGACACCCTTCACGGGCGACGAATTCAATGTATACCGGGCGTTACGGTCGCTGAACCCCTCCCCTTATTTATTTTACTTCGATTACGGCAATTACAAAATTTTCGGCTCTTCGCCCGAATCACAGATTGTCGTCAAGAACCGTCAGGCCACAATCTATCCGATTGCCGGAACCTTCCGGCGCACCGGCGACGATCTACACGATGCCGAACTCGCCCAAAAACTTTACGACGACCCCAAAGAATCGGCAGAACACGTGATGCTGGTCGATCTGGCCCGCAACGACCTAAGCCGCAACTGCGATGTGGTAAAAGTTGAGACGTTCAAAGAAGTGCAGTACTATTCGCACGTGATTCACCTTGTTTCTAAAGTGGTAGGTGACTTAACCGAACATGCCGATCCTTTACAAATCGTAGCCGAAACGTTCCCCGCTGGCACGCTCTCGGGCGCGCCCAAGCACAATGCAATGCAGTTGATTGATCGCTACGAAAACCTAAGCCGTAGTTTTTACTCGGGTAGCATTGGCTATATGGGTTTCGATGGCGAGTTCAACCACGCCATCATGATCCGCACTTTCATGAGTAAAGACAACACGCTTTATTATCAGGCCGGAGCTGGCATTGTGGCTAAGTCGGTCGTTGAAAGCGAATTACAGGAAGTACACAACAAACTGGCCGCCTTACGGACAGCTCTAGAACAAGCAAAAACAATTTAAAAGGAGAAACGGGACGAGAGGGATGAAGGATTGTTACATACAGATACTTTTAATTCCTTCTCCCTTTCCTCCTTCCTCCCACTCCTCCCTTTTTTATGAAACTTTTAGTCTTAGATAACTACGATTCATTCACCTACAATCTCGTCTATATTCTACGAGAGTTAGGGCTGAAACCCGATGTGATCCGGAATAACAAGATTGCTCTGGAAGCCGTTGGGCAGTACGATAAAATTATGCTCTCACCCGGCCCGGGCATTCCGTCCGAAGCGGGTATTATGCAGGATTTGGTTCGAGAGTATGGCCCAACCAAAAGCATTCTGGGCATTTGCCTTGGCCATCAGGGCATTGGCGAAGTATACGGTGCCACGCTCGAAAACCTTGGCGATGTCCTGCATGGCGTGGCCCATAAAGCCACCGTAACAGACCACTCCGAACGACTATTCGCTGATATTCCCGACGAGCTAACAGTTGGGCGCTATCACTCCTGGACAGTCGTGCCCGATTCGATGCCCGCTGATTTACGGATTACAGCCGTCGATGAGCAGGGGCGCGTCATGGGCCTGTCGCATACGCGCTTCGATGTGAAAGGGCTGCAATTCCACCCAGAATCGGTCCTGACAGAAAACGGTGTCAAGATGATTGAGAACTGGTTGAAGGCATGAAACTGAATAAAGTTGTTCCCTGGGGTCGAACGTTGGCCGAGTATCGACAGATGTTTCGCTTAACAGATGACGACCTGACCAAACAAATATTGGGCGTCGGTGATGGCCCTGCCAGTTTCAACGTCGAAATGAAAGCAGTTGGCAATTCGGTAGTATCTATCGATCCGATTTACACTTTTTCGGCTCATGAATTAACCGAACGTATTCGGGAGACGTACGACATTGTCATCGGCCAACTGCACAAAAACGCAGATCAGTATAACTGGACAACATTTCGTGATCCCGATGAAGTAGGCAACGAACGCATGAAGGCAATGAATCAATTTCTGGATGATTACGAGGCTGGCCGACAACAGGGCCGCTATCAGGCCACCGCATTACCCAAATTGCCATTTCCAGATCAGTCATTTGATTTGGCGCTGTGTTCGCATTTTCTATTTCTGTATTCGGAACAACTGTCGGCAGCGTTTCATCTTGAGTCGATACACGAGCTACTCCGTGTAGCCAGCGAGGTTCGTATTTTCCCGATAATCGCTTTGAATGGCCAACCATCACCTTATCTAAACAGGGTTTTAGCAGCCTGTCAAGAAAAAGGGATTCAGGTAGAAGTAGCTCCTATTGATTATCATTTTCAAAAAGGCGCGCATCAAATGCTACGCCTAGCTAAAACCATTCGGATAAAGAACCATCCGGATAAGGAAACGCAAGGTATTGCGTCTCTACAATAAAATAAACCCTAATGAAAGCTATTTTAAACCACCTTTTTGAATACAAGCACCTCACCAAAGACCAGGCACGGGAAGTTCTGTTGGGTATTGGGCGGGGTGAATATAATCCGGCACAGATTGCGTCATTTCTAACGGTTTATATGATGCGCAGTCTGCGTCTGGAAGAACTCGAAGGTTTCCGCGACGCCATGCTGGAACTCTGCCTGCCCGTCGACCTTGCCGCTTATGACCCTATGGATTTGTGTGGTACTGGAGGTGACGGCAAAGACACGTTTAATATATCAACGTTATCATCATTCGTCGTTGCGGGGGCGGGACAGTGTGTAGCCAAGCATGGTAACCACGGCGTTTCGTCGCTGGTTGGGTCATCAACCGTGATGGAACGGCTAGGGTATCAGTTTACCAACGATGTAGGCGAGTTGCAGCGCAAGATGGAGACAGCCGGGATTTGCTTCCTGCATGCCCCGCTGTTTCACCCGGCAATGAAGAATGTAGCCCCAATCCGAAAGGATTTAGGTGTAAAGACATTTTTTAATGTACTCGGTCCGATGATTAATCCAGCCAAGCCGAGAAAACAGCTTGTTGGCGTCTTTAACCTTGAATTGGCGCGATTATATGCGTACCTTTATCAGCAAACAGACAAGCGGTTTATGATTCTGCATGCGCTGGATGGCTATGATGAGATTTCACTAACGGGACCATTCAAAGTCATTAGTAATCAGACCGAACAGGTGTTGGAGCCAGCGCAGTTAGGCCTTGATATCCAAACGGCTAAATCGCTGGCAGGGGGGCAAACGTTGGATGAATCAGCTCAGATTTTCATGAACGTACTCAACGACGAAGCGACCTCAGCCCAAAAGCAGGCCGTTCTGGCCAACTCAGCGATGGCGCTACTGGCGGCCGATAAGGCGGCTACCCGCGAAGAAGCTGTAGCCTTGGCCCGAGAGTCCTTGGAAAGTAAGCGGGCACTGGTATGTTTTAAGAAGTTGATAAATTAGAGAGAGAGTCATTCATAGTCATTACTTGTCATTTAGTGGTCATCCATTGTTCTGAGACGATAGGTGACAATAAATGATCACTAAATGACAAAAATGACGTATAAAAAATGACGATTCTAGACGAAATAATTGCACAAAAACGAATTGAGGTAGCCCAGCGAAAAGAAGCTACTTCGATCTCCGATCTGGAACAACTACCTGACTTCAAACGTCAATGCCTCTCAGCGCGCGACGCGATTCAGGACTTACGCTCCACAGGTATCATTGCTGAGTTCAAACGTAAATCGCCCTCTAAAGGTATCATCAACGGTAAAGCAGATGTAACCGAAACCACACAGGGCTATGTTCGGGCAGGAGCGGCCGTTCTCTCGGTACTTACCGACGAGCCTTTCTTTGGCGGAACCCCTGCCGATTTAATGGCCGCTCGGCTGGCTAACCCCGGAACCCCAATTTTGCGTAAAGACTTCGTGATCGACCGCTATCAACTACTCGAAGCCAAGGCCTGGGGTGCTGATCTGGTCCTGCTCATTGCCGCCTGTTTAACCGCTGAAGAAGTCGCGGAGCTTAGCCTTCAGGCCCACGATTTGAGTATGCAGGTGCTGCTAGAAGTTCATGATGAGGAAGAGTTGGATCGATGCCTGAACCATGATATTGATTTGGTGGGCGTTAACAACCGGAATCTTAAAACGTTTACAACGTCAGTGGATACCTCCCTTCGGTTAGTTGAACGGATTCCGGATACATTTGCCAAGATTACCGAAAGTGGCCTACACGATGCCGAAACGATGCTGACCCTGTTCCGGGCGGGTTTCGATGGCTTCCTGATTGGCGAAGCGTTCATGAAAACGGCCGATCCGGCCGCGGCCTTACAAACGCTAGTCACCGATTTTACGTCACGCATGCCCACCTTTATCAACTCATACAACTCATGAAAATCAAAGTGTGCGGTCTACGCGACGCCGACAACCTGAAGGAAATTGCTGCTTTGAATCCCGATTTTATTGGGTTTATTTTCTACGATCAATCCCCTCGTTTTGTGGGTGAAGACTTAGACGAAGCAGTTGTAAAAGCCATACCCCGGTCAATACGAAAAGTAGGCGTATTTGTAAACGCCAGTCCGGATTATATTCTGCGGTCGGTAAAGAAATACGACTTTCAGTATATCCAGTTACACGGTAACGAAACGCCCGAATACTGCCGGAGTCTGCGCAATCGTGGTATTAATATTATCAAAGCCTTTCGAGTCGATGAGTCGTTCAATTTTTCGATGCTCAACAATTACAAAGCTCAGTGCGACTTCTTTTTATTCGATGCAAAAGGCGATCAGTTCGGCGGCAACGGACACACCTTCGATTGGAGCATTCTGAGCCGATATGATAATGAAAAGCCGTTTTTCATCAGTGGTGGCATCGGCCTGAACAACCTCGATCTGTTGGCAACCCTAAAAGGGATGAAACTTTACGGCGTCGATGTGAATAGTCAGGTCGAACTAGCACCGGGCGTAAAAGATGTGGCCAAAGTGAAAGAGTTGATCGACCGCGTGCGGCCAGTTGAAGAGGAAGAGGCAGTGTAATGCTGGAGTAAATTTTTCCAACGCTAATCTTGTTAAACGCCTAAACAACAACGCTAATGGAAACGACGAAGCATATTGAGGATGAGATTCCCCCAATGAAGAAGGGGCAACTAAATACCTATAAACCAAGTGACATTAAGCGTTGGGGCGTTGAACGTTTCTTAGAAGAAACGGCCGTTCATGAACCTTTCCTACTGAAATTTCCTGAATTTACAGAAGATGAAAACCGGCGGATGGACGAATTATTGACAGAAGGAGATAGAGGTGCCGTATGATTTATGATACGAATCTCCTAATTGGTCATATTCGCAAACGTAGTCTGCCAATTATTCAAACGGTTATCCCGATCGTAGTTGTAGGTGAATTAGAAGCATTTTCCTTAAAAGCAGACTGGGGTGCTCAGAAGATTGATTTTATGCGGTATCTAATTGATAGATATCCCATTGCTGATATTGAATCTGATGTTATTCCTGTATATGCACAAATTGATGCCTTCAGTCAAGGAAAGCTCCAAACGGCACCTCTTAACTCTTCAGCCCGCAACATGGGCAAAAATGACATCTGGATAGCGGCTACAGCGCTGTATTTAGATGTGGAATTACATACTACAGACAACGATTTCGATCATCTCCCAGCTTTAGGATTACGCTTGGTTAAGCACTAATTAGCATGCAAACAACCCTAGAACCCCAAACCTCATTTGAGGTATCAGATAAAGGCTTTTATGGCCACTTCGGTGGAGCGTTCATTCCCGAAATGCTCTACCCAAATGTCGAAGAATTACGACAGAACTACCTCAACATTATAGCCGATCCTGCGTTTCAGGCTGAATTCTGGCAGTTGCTCGAAGACTACGTCGGCAGGCCTACTCCTCTGTTTCTAGCAAAACGACTGTCGGAGAAAGTTGGTGGAACAATTTACCTCAAGCGGGAAGACCTTTGCCATACCGGAGCGCATAAAGTAAATAATACAATTGGCCAGATTTTAGTCGCACAGCGACTTGGCAAAAAACGGATTGTGGCCGAAACAGGCGCCGGGCAGCATGGCGTGGCCACCGCTACGGTCTGTGCTCTCATGGGACTGGAATGTATTGTGTACATGGGCAGCATTGATATGGAACGCCAAAAGCCCAACGTAGACCGGATGCGAATGCTTGGCGCAACGGTCGTTCCGGCCACGTCGGGCAGCCAGACGCTTAAAGATGCCACCAATGAAGCTATGCGGCACTGGATTAATAACCCAGTCGATACGCACTACATTATTGGCTCGGTGGTTGGACCGCACCCCTACCCGGATATGGTAGCCCGGTTTCAGTCGGTCATTTCGCAGGAAGTTAAGAAGCAGCTTTTTGCGAAAACCGGTAATGCAAACCCCGACTATGTTGTAGCCTGCGTTGGTGGTGGTAGCAATGCCGCAGGTGCTTTCTATCATTACCTCAATGAACCATCAGTTCGTTTAGTAGCTGCGGAAGCCGCCGGGCAAGGCGTTTCCTCGGGACATTCGGCCGCTACGACTGCGCTTGGGAAACCAGGAGTTTTACACGGAAGCCGGACCATTCTGATGCAAACTGAAGATGGCCAGGTTATTGAGCCCTATTCCATTTCGGCGGGTCTGGATTATCCGGGCATTGGCCCTTTGCACGCTCATTTGTTCGAATCGGGCCGGGGTGATTTCTACGCCATTACGGATGATGAAGCACTTCAGGCAGGTTTTCAATTGAGTAAGCTCGAAGGTATTATTCCAGCGCTGGAATCGGCCCACGCCCTGGCAGCACTGGAGAAAATGAACCTTAAGCCAAGTGATGTCGTCGTGGTGTGCCTATCGGGCCGTGGCGATAAAGATTTAAGTACGTATTCCAAATACCTTTAGCCATTAGATTGTCATTCGTGGTCATGAGTTGTCATTCAGTGTAACAATAAATGACAACTCATGACCACGAATGACTACTAGATGACCACCAAATGACTCAGGAACTAACTCAAAACCGCATCACGAACCTGTTCGACCGCAAAAGCGAACGGTTGCTGAATGTATATTTTACCGCAGGTTTTCCCAATCTTGATGACACGGTGTCTATTCTACGCGGCTTACAAGCAGCCGGTGTAGATATCGTTGAAATCGGGATGCCTTACTCAGACCCCGTTGCCGATGGTGAAACCATTCAGCAGAGCAATGACAAGGCCCTGGATAACGGCATGTCGCTGAAAACGCTGTTTACTCAATTGGCTGATTGCCGACAAGGAACGGATGGCGAACCGGTTACGGTGCCGATTTTGCTGATGGGCTACATCAACCCAGTCTTACAATTTGGAATAGAGAATTTTTGCCAGAAGTGCCAGGAAGTGGGTGTCGACGGTGTTATTCTACCCGATTTACCGCTTGATTTGTTCCTGGAAGAATACGCTCCAATCTTTAAGGAGTACGGCATTCTAAATGTCAATCTTATCACGCCCCAGACGTCGGAAGCGCGTATTCGGCTTATCGACGAAGAATCTAATGGATTTATTTACATGGTTTCGTCATCAAGCATTACAGGCTCGGTGAAAGGCGTTAGCGACACGATGCAAGCCTATTTTGAGCGGATCGAAGCCATGAAGCTCCGCAATCCCCGCCTGATTGGCTTTGGCATCAATAACCATGATACCTTCGACAAAGCCAGCCTGCATGCCAATGGTGCTATCGTTGGCAGTGCATTCATTCGCCATTTATCCGAAAAAGGAACATCGGCCGAGAGCATCCGGGCGTTTGTGCAGACGATTCGGGCGTAACGGCTTACCTTTGTGTCATGAATTCTGAGATTAATTTTGATAAATCGCCCGATGGGCTTATTCCGGCGGTGATTCAGGATGCCGAAACAGGTAAAGTCCTGATGCTGGGCTATATGAATCGTGAGGCTTACGATAAAACTGTTGCCGAAAATGTCGTAACCTTTTTTAGCCGTAGCAAACAGCGGCTCTGGACCAAGGGAGAAACGTCGAACAATTTCCTGCACGTTCAGGAGATTTTAGTAGACTGTGATGGCGATACGCTATTGATTAAAGCCAATCCTGCCGGGCCAACCTGCCACACGGGCGCCGATACCTGTTTTGATGAAGTAAACCATCCAGCCGGGGGCAATCCAGCCGGGGGCCAGTTCCTGAATTACTTACAAGGCATTATCCACGATCGGAAAGTTAATCCATCCGAAAAATCATACACAACTACCCTGTTTAATCGGGGGGTTAATAAAATTGCCCAAAAGGTTGGCGAGGAAGCTGTCGAACTCGTGATTGAGGCTAAAGACGACAACGACGACCTGTTTAAAGGGGAAGCAGCTGACCTACTATTCCATTTTCTGGTGCTGCTGGAGCAGAAAAACATTGATTTAAACGATATTGTGGCCGTGTTGCAGGCACGCCACGTCAAACAATAGATTCGGCTTTGCGGTTTGTCTGTTCAACGCGGGTGGGCATCACAATGGTGTCTATGCATAGTTTTTCACCAAACACTCACTTTTCCATGGGACTGATTATTCGTATCCTTATCAGCGCAGTAGCCGTTTACATTGCCAGTCAGTTTATTCCGGGTATTTCTGTATCGGGTGGAGCCGGTACCTATCTGATGGTTGCCATTGTGCTAGGCTTCCTGAACGCTTTTATTAAGCCAATTTTAACGGTTTTGACCATTCCAATTACGATACTTACGCTCGGCATTTTTCTGCTGGTGCTAAACGTACTGATGGTTTATCTCACGGCTTATTTAGTACCGCACTTTCACGTTTCGGGTTTCATTGCCGCTTTGCTATTCAGCTTCTTAGTCTCCATAGTGACGGCGCTGATCGACGCGATTGTGTAACCAATAGTTTTGTTCTTAAAAATGCCAAATGCCGCAATCTGAAGTTGCGGCATTTGGCATTTTTAAGGGTCATCATTTTTCCGTAGGTTTCGGCCTAAACCGTTCGACCTGTACTTGTATGTCCGAAGCGACTCCCCCCTACGATGTCATTGTTATTGGTGCGGGCTATGCGGGCCTGACAGCAACCCACGAACTCCGGAAAGCTGAAAAGAATGTCCTACTTCTGGAAGCCCGTGAGCGTGTGGGTGGGCGCGTCTGGACGAAACGGTTTGACGATGGTTCTTACGTTGATCTGGGTGGTACCTGGGTCGGGCCAACGCAGGATCGCCTGTATGCACTGGCTCGGGAATTTAGCGTTGAGACATTCAGGACCTTTGATGAGGGGAAAAGTACGCAGTTTTTTCGCGGACAGGTAAAGCGCTATAAAGGCTTGATCCCTCCCCTGCCTATCGGCGCGCTGCTAAGCCTTGATGCCGCCATCAAGAAAATGAACAAGCTATCGAAAACAGTTAACCTCGCCGAGCCCTGGAAAACTCCCAATGCGGCCCTGTTCGATTCAATGACCCTGGCAACCTGGATGAATCAGCAGATGCGGTTCGATGTAGCACGCCAGTTTTTCAAGATTGCAGCAGAAGCCATCTGGGCAGCTGATCCAGCTGAAATTTCGATGTTGCATGCCTTGTTCTACACAAAATCGGGCCGGGATTTAGATACCCTGATGAACATAAAAAATGGGGCGCAGGAAGAGCGTTTCGTTGGTGGTGCGCAAACCACTGCCGATCGTATGGCGGCTACGTTTTGGGATCGAATTGTTTTTAACGCACCAGTAAAAGCCATTGTACAGGAAGGCGAGCTGGTTACTGTCATAGCCGGAACAAAAACCTATCAGGCCAAACGGGTTATAGTAACCGTTCCACCCACGCTTCAAAATCGAATCAACTTTCAGCCACTCCTCCCCACCCAACGAGCACAACTCATTCAGCGGATGCCGATGGGTTCCGTCTGGAAATGCTATGCCATTTACGAAAAACCATTCTGGCGCGAACAGGGTCTGAACGGTCTTGCCGCTACGCCCGATGGTCACATTACCGTTACCTTCGATAATTCCCCTAAAGATGGTAGCCAGGGCGTGATGATGGGGTTTGTGCTTGGCAATCAGGCAAAAGAGTTTTCGGGACTTTCTGATGAAGATCGTAAACTATCGGCACTTCACTCTTTCGCCACATTCTTTGGTCAGGAAGCACTCAAACCTGTCCGTTACCTCGATCACAGTTTTATGGATGAGGAATGGTCGCGTGGCTGTTATGCAGGGCTAATGGGACCGGGCGTTTGGACAACCCTTGGTACTACCTTACGTCAACCTGTTGGTCAGATTCACTGGGCAGGAACCGAGACATCAGACATTTGGAATGGCTATATTGATGGGGCTGTGCGCTCAGGAGAGCGGGCGGTGAAGGAATGTATGATGTATGATGCATAATATAGGCGATCCGTCGCGTGAAACTACCAATACAACCTATGACCTTTATTCAAACACCAGATGCGCCTGCGCCGGGCGGTCATTATTCACAGGCTGTAGTCCATAATGGGTTAGTTTATCTATCAGGTATTTTACCTATTACAGCATCTGGGCAGAAACTAGCCGATGCCAGTGTGGCCGAGCAAACCGAGCAAATACTAGCCAATCTCGATGCCATTTTAAAAGCATCGGGTAGTCAACGAACAAACGTTCTGAAAGTAACGGTTTACGTATCGGACATTAGCGCCTGGGGAACGGTCAATCAACTGTATACTCAATTTTTTGGTGATCACCGTCCAGCCCGCTCTGTAGTACCGGTTGGGCCGTTGCACTATGGGTTATCTATTGAATTAGAGGCAATAGCAACGATCTAACTCCTTGTTGTCTAACAGATTAAAATTCCATTAACCTAATCGCAACTAGCTGATTCTTCGTAGGTTTAATGGTACACCAATCGGTATGACTTACGAGGAGTTCCTATTACTTTTTATGGGCGGTGTAGGCATGATGACGCTATACATCGGGGCGCAGGCCATTATGACCGGCGATCGCGCTTATCGTTATTATGCTGCCTATACTTTCTGCTGGATCAGTTACTTTTTTATCTGGGTACTGTGGACGTTTACGGATGCTCGGATCGAATCCGTTATCCATCCCTTCGGCAGGATTGGCTTCCCGATGCTGGCCTACGTCTTTTATTACCGTTTCGCCGATGCCTTTTTAGATCTGCGCCGATTACTCCCTCGCATCTTCTGGCTATTTCGCTGGATGGAGTATGTTCTACTTGCTTATGTGTTTGTAGAGCTAATTACCTGCCTGTTTTTCACTAGCTGGACAAATTCATCAACTCATGAGTGGGTACATTCTATCATGCGGCTTGGCGTGGCTGTGGTATCGGTATACGGTATAGTAACCGCCTGGAGCCAGCGGAGTCAGCTAGTTTATTACTTTGTAACGGGGTCCGCTCTGTTACTCATTTTCGGGCTGGTGTCGATGGCACTCTCCTTTACCTCACTTGCCGATAACAATAGATTAGTTAGTCCAATATTCTTCCTTAACGTTGGTATTCTACTTGAATTATTCTGCTTTTCGCTGGGGCTTAGCTATAAGAACAAGCAAACAGAAATCCAAAAAATTACCATTGAACAGGAAGTCATCCGCGAGCGCGAACAGAGTGAGTTAGCCCAGCTAAAAACCCATTTCTTCACAAATATCTCGCATGAATTTCGTACACCACTCACGCTGATTCTGGGACCTTTAACGGATTTATTACAAAAAAATCCCGCCCAGCAAACCTATCAGCTTATGCATCGGAATGCATCGCGATTATTATCGTTAGTTAATCAGTTGCTTGACCTGAGCAAGTTAGATGCGGGGCAACTCCAGCCCGATATAAAACCCGGCAACCTCACCGAATGGCTTCGATTACTAACGGGCTCTTTTTCATCCCTGGCCGATAGCCGATCTATTCAACTATCCTTTTTACCCGAAACTGACCTATTCTCGTATGCTTATTTCGATCGCGACAAGGTCGAGAAAATAGTTACGAACCTGGTAGCGAATGCCCTGAAATTTACGCCCAATGGTGGGATAGTGCTTGTTCGATTAACTGGGTCGGCCGATAAACAAGCCATGATTCAGGTTCAGGACACAGGAATAGGAATTCCGGCAGATCAGCAGGCCCGAATTTTTGAACGGTTTTATCAGCGGTCCGCCGATGCGATGGTGGGTAGTTCATCAACCAATGCAGAAGGAACTGGAATTGGACTGGCGTTGGTACGTGAGCTGGTAAGTGTACTAAACGGTTCAGTTTCGGTTGACAGCCAGGAGGGACAGGGGACTACGTTTACCGTTATCCTTCCCGTTGGTGCCGAAGCATGGGGGGCTTCAATCAATACAATAAGTAGCACTACAGCTGTTTTTCAGGAAACGTCTGGCACTAGCAATCACAAAAATGCGGAATCAATAGTGCCGGATCAACTGCCAGACGACATAGCAGAAACATCCAATGATAATCAGACAGAATTACCATTACTATTGATTATCGACGATAATGACGATGTACGGTACTATATCCGTCAACTGATGGCTCCCAGCTACCGGATAATCGAAGCGAGAGAGGGGCAGGATGGCTTAACGAAGGCTACCGAAGCTATTCCAGACATTATCATCTGCGACTGGATGATGCCCGTAATGAATGGAATGGTGTTCTGCCAAACTCTAAAAGCACAATCAACAACCGATCATATTCCAGTTATTATGCTCACAGCTAAAGCAGCTACTGAAAACCGGATTGAAGGGTTTAATGGTGGGGCCGATGAGTATGTAGCTAAACCTTTCAACCCACTCGAACTGTCTGTTCGTGTTGAAAACCTGCTGGCCCAACGAAGAAAACTTCGCGAACGATTCAGCCGGGAATTATACCTGAAGCCAACTCATGTTCAGGTCTCATCGGCAGAGGAAGTCTTTCTGCAAAATACAATTCGAATTATTGAGAATCATTTACCTGAAAGCTCGTTTTCGACGGAACAACTCGCCGATGAGTTAAACCTCAGCCGAATGCAGCTTCATCGGAAACTGAAATCGTTGACTAATCAATCGGCAACGGAGTTTGTCCGGCATGTTCGTTTGCAGCGAGCGGCTAATTTGTTGGCATCCCGCTCAGCTACGGTTTCCGAAGTAGCCTTTAGGGTTGGTTTCGAAAGTTTGTCTTATTTCTCAAAAAGCTTCAAAGAGCAATTTGGGGTATTGCCCAGTGATTACAAACCGGTTGATCAATTAGACACACCAAACGCCTGAAATAAAGCGATTTTCGCCCCTGTTACATACCAGCAAAACAATGTTACAGGGGCGTTTAGCGCCACCCTGGTTCTTCCAGTAGGTTTGTGGTTATCAACTCAGTTATCCTTTCAACAGCAATGAAAACGTTAGTAACGCTACTAATCGCCACCTTAGCCATCAGTCCGGCTTTCGCTCAATTTGGCAATATTATTGACCGGGCCGCCAATGCCGCAACCAATCGGGCTAACCAAAAAATTGATCAGGGAATAAATAAAGGTCTGGACAAAGTTGAAGAGGGCGTAAAGAATGGAGGTAAAAAAACAAGCGGAAGCACTCAGGCTCCAACCACCAATCCAGACGACCAGACAACTAATGCTTCTGGCAGTCAGAAGGGCAGTGTTCCAGACCCAGCCAAACCTGCGAGTATGCGGTCGTACGCTAACTACGACTTTGTACCCGGTAACAAAATCATTTTTGAAGACGATTTTCACACCGACCAGGATGGGGAGTTTGCCGAACACTGGGATTTATTAGGCGGGCAGGCGGTTCTTAATAAATTGGGCGATGGTTTAGCGATGAAAATTACCGACGGTAACTACGGCAAGGTTGCGCCCTTGATGAAAGATAAAAACTACCTACCCAAAGAATTCACCCTGGAGTACGACTATTATCAAACACCCGGCGCTTACGGCTTACTTTTTTGGTTTGAAAACGCAGAAGGCAGTGAAGTAATAAAGTGCCAGGCTGACCGCGATGGCGCATCGGCCACGTATATGGTTAATGACGAGTCCAGAACATTGGCTGGTACTATGCCCGAGGAGCTAAAGTTCGAAAACTTTAATAACCGCTGGCACCATGTTGCTTTTATCCTGAAAGGCCGTAGCATAAAACTCTATATCGACCAGTTCCGGGTATTAACCGTACCACAAAATACAGCGGTACCTACCCGAGTCATGTTTGGTGGTATTGCTACGCAGGAAGAACCACTTATTTTCAAGAACGTCCGGCTTGCCGAAGGCGGTGGTGCGAACCTGATTGGCCAAAAATTCGGGGAAGGGAAGTACATCTCACACGGCATCAACTTCGATTACGGCAAAGCCAGTATCAAGCCTGAAAGTATGGGCGAAATCAATGCCATCTACAAGTTTCTGAGCGAGAACAGCAGCTCTAAGTTCGAAGTGGGTGGTTATACTGATGCTGATGGCTCGGATGCCAGCAATGTTACTCTCTCCCAGAAACGAGCCGGAGCGGTCAAAGCTCAACTTGTCAGTATGGGTGTTGATTCAGGCCGACTGACCGCAAAAGGCTATGGCGAAACCAAACCCATTGCCGACAATACTACGTTTGAAGGCAAAGCCCAAAATCGGCGGGTTGAGTTTGTAAAACTGTAAGTAGCAATAAGGATTAGAAAACCCGCGATTGATAGCTATAAATTTCTACCAATCGCGGGTTTCCACCCGCGTTACACCAGACCGACCGTACTATTTCACCTTCACGCGCTCGCCAGCGGAGTGGGCCGAAAACTCAGGCGAATAAAAGCACTGCACCGTAGCCACGCCCGCCGAGAAATCGCCGGTTTGGGTAACGCGCAGGTCATACTCAAATACATGCGTACCAACCGGCAGGTAACTCATAAAAAAATCGGTACTGGCGTCACGGGGCGATTCGTAGTAGCCCAGTCCATTCTGGTATTTATAGCCTGATAAAGCCGCTATTGGCTCAAAACCCGACGCCCGACTGTCTTTTACGTGGACATACTCCATTACCCGATCCGTTTTCAATACCAGCCGAACTTTGATCAGATCCCCAGGTTTTAAGCTCGTTTGAGCGGTTATCGGCGAAATCGTGGGTCCACCCGGTGAATCGTGTTGTACATAAAGCGTTTTCTGAACGGATAACCCTGCGCTGCCAGGTATCACTTTATCCAGTGGCTCAAAATGCTGCCAGTAAAGGGCGCCCCAGGCTGGCCCATCGCCTTTCTTCGTGATCTGGATCGTTCCCATTTCGGGTTTAATTTCCGAAGCCGCATACGTTACTTTCTCATAGCCCGTAATGGCATCGGCTTTAGTAACACGCCCTTCAATCGGTTGGCCACCCAAGCTAACCTGTGTAGTTACACCCGTACCGAGCCAGTCGCTCCCCCGAAGCAACAATGCATAAATAGCTTCTGTAGTTGCTTTAGTCGACGACCACGACTGGGTTTGTTTCTGACGAAGCAACCAGCGTTTCATGTCATCAATTTCGGACTGAACTGGCTTAATTTCCCCAAAGGCTTCGATCAAATAGGCCTGCGTTTCAATCGGTGTTTGATACCAATACAGGCCACTTACATTATCAGGCCAGTACATGCCTAATTCTTCGCTTTTCCGGGTCCGTTCTCGCAACGACGCTAAAATACCGTCTGCGGTTTTCGTATCGCCAAAGCGATTGAGCGCCATTGCCGACAAAGCCTGCCCTTGCAAACTTTGTTTCTGCCACTCATTCACTAGACGCTGTTTCAGATAGGCCAGCACGGCTTTATCAACGGGCTGATCCAAATAAAAACTACGGGTATAGAGATACTGTGTAGCCGAGAAATACCACGGAGCCACTCGCTTATTTTTTTGATCCGCATCATTCTTTTTCTGTTCATCAACCCAACGCTTCATCTCGGTATCGACGTATCGGATGGCTTTCGTTTGCATTTCGCTCACTTTCGCCTGTAAACCATCCGGGAAACGAACACCCAGTTTTTGCAGATGTCCGAATCCACTCAAAATGTGCAGCGTCATTGATAGATTGGGCTCCATACCCCCAAACCATCGGAAGCCCCCACCCTCTGCCTGTAATTGCTGCAACTTCTCAAACGCCTGCCCCTGTTCACTTTCCATTCGATTGGCATCCAGCAGTTGACCCAGTTTTGCCTGACGTTCCGTTTCAGAGCGGGCATCGGCTAACCAGGGCGAATTTTCCAGGGTCACGGCTTTCAATTCCTGATTAGATTCAAGCGGGCTTTTGGGGGGCGACTTCTGCCATTCGGCAATCACTTGCTTAAATGCAGGTTTGCTACCCACAATATGAGTTCCCAGGCTATTAGCATACAACCGGCTGAACAACTGCTCGGCGCATTCGTATCGGTATTCCATCAGATAAGGCAGTGATTGCAGCGCGTACCAACTCGGATTACTCGTCACTTCTACCGCCAATCGCTCGTGTTGAACAGGCAATTCTGGATTTAAACTAGTAAGTGGCTTCAGTTTAAACTCTTTCGTCTCCCGGCCGTTCACCCAAAAAGGTTGCGTATCAGTCACCAGTATTCGATTGGGTAGCACAGGAACGGTAAACTCCTCCCCATCGGTGAACGTACCAGATTGCGCTGTTAATCGGCAGATTACAGCATCGAGGCCCGCCGGAACAATTAGCGTCCAGCCTACCGCCTGTCCTTGTCCGGCAGCTATGTTAACCGTTGTTTGAAGGTTAGTGAGTTTGAGTTTTTGGTTGATAGGTTCGCCCGTGAGTGCATCCAGCAGTGTAAGGCTTGCGGTTACGGGCAACGCTTTTTCGCTTAGGTTATTGACACGGGCCGAAATTCGAATCGTATCCCCTTCGCGCAGGAATCGGGGGGCATTGGCCGTAATCATTACCTCTTTCTGCGTAATAATTTCGCGCTCCAGCGTACCCGTTTTTAAATCTTTCGTATGCGCGAAGGCTAGCAACCGCCAGCGTGTGAGTGCTTCTGGCATCGTGAATTTAAGGACAACCCTCCCCTGCTCATCGGTTTTGAGTTGGGGCAAGAAAAAGGCCGTTTCGTTGAAATTCTTACGTGGGTTAATAATCGGGGCTTGAGTTGGTTTGGGGACCGATTCCATAACACTCGTTTCTTCTGACTTAGCTCTTAAATTAGCCGCTGCATCCTGCATTGGAGCCGCTGTGGCCGCGCTCATTTTAGCCATAGCTCCGCCCCTGATGGCAACACCGGGAGCAGACGCTCGCCCTAAATAGTTATAGGTTCCATCTTGCCTCCGAAAGCCTCCTGTTAATCGATCATATTTAAGGTCGGGTACCGACAATTCTGATCGATTGCGATAGAAAAGTGTATTGGCCGACTGAATACCAAAACTGCCCGACTGCCAGTCATAAAAACCAGGCGAATAAACCTGGTAAAACGATGTTGGCCAGTCGAGCCGGTCGAACACATCCAGGGAAGCATCGTATAGTGTAGCAACTAGTTCGGCAGGTGTTTTATCTAACCCGCTGATTTTTAACGTCCACTCTTCACGCTCACCGGGTTTAAGTTTGCTGCGAAAGGTTTCCGTTTCAATCTTGAGTTCTTTGTTGGTAAATGGCACCGTAATGACCTGCGATTTCTGGTAAAGTCGCCCGTTTTGCACCATAGCAAATTGCACGGCAAAACCACCCCGTTGCTTTTCGGTAACGGGTAAGGTCACTCGCCGTGGACGACCGTCGGTTTTCAGCCACTCCTGCCGGGTAACTTTCTGATTTTCTTCCACCGTCATCAGCACCCAACCCGGCTGACTATTTCCGACCCAGAAGATGGCTTCCTGTCCAGGTTCAGCTATAGCTTTCCGAACCTGCACCCAGTTATCAATACGTGCCGAAGCCGTTGGCTGTTTATCATTTACAACCGCAAAAAAGGCTCGTTCTTTTGTGGTTTCGCCATTTGCATCCGTAATGACTAGCTCGGCTACATATTCGCCGGGAGTGTAGCGACTTAAGTCGGGCTTAATGAGTGAATCGGCTGGGCTAGAGATCGTTTGCTGTTGCACAACTTCACCCTTTGGCCAGGAACGTGGGTCGTTTTCGTTAGCGTATAAGTCGTTTGGGAACAACTTTTCGAACTCGGCTTTGCTCAACAACTGACGATCGGGGCGGCTCCACAAACGATTCCGCAACGGTCTGGTTGGTGGTTGAAGCCGGTATATTTTCAACTGACCCGTTGCCGATACTTTCTCACCCGATTGGTTTGTAATACCAACCGGAAAGCTTTCTGGGGTATCGCTTTCTACCTGCGCCGGAATGGCCAAACTAACTTGTAGGGCCGAATAGCCGATGCGTAACGTTTTGGTCGTACTACGCGTTTCGCCCGCTTTGTCAGTGACGTCGATCGTTACCTCAAAATCAAAAATGGGATTGTTTTCTCGCGCCTGATCAAGGTCGGGAATAGCTGTGAATGAAACACTTGCGTTACCTTGTGCATCCGTTTGAGTTGTTCC
This sequence comes from Spirosoma sp. KCTC 42546, assembly GCF_006965485.1. Lineage (NCBI taxonomy): Bacteria > Pseudomonadati > Bacteroidota > Cytophagia > Cytophagales > Cytophagaceae > Spirosoma > Spirosoma sp. KCTC 42546. The sequence goes on along the minus strand of NZ_CP041360.1, from coordinate 8,589,163 downwards.
ATTGGCAATTTCAGCCTGGTTGGTGTTGCGCGGTCGATACCACCAATCCCACCGTAATTGAAGCTTTCGAACAACCCGATACCGTACGTCTGCTCCATCGACAACCGCGCCTGAGAAGGTTTTGACTTCAGCGGAAAAAGAAACCGTTTGTCCCAGTTTAAATGATTGTTTTATCGGCTGCGTTTTCACCTCAAAGGTCGGGCGCTTGTATTCTTCTACTCGAATGTTGGTGCTGCCATAGGGAGTCTGTACGGTCATCATGCCCGTTAGTCGACCAACGGGTGCCGTAAAGCTGGCATTAAACGTACCAAACTCATTTGTCTTACCGGTTTGCGTAGCAATCCGTTCGCCGTTTTGATCCAGAAAATCGAGGGTTACATCTTGATTAGGCCGAGCAGCAAATACATTCTCCTTACCTCCATATAAAAGCCCCTTCACATAAACGGGCTGGCCAGGGCGGTAGATTGCCCGATCGGTGAACAGTTTGGCATACGTCTGCTCCTGTTCATCCTGTTGTCCGTTGTCGTATCGGTAAAAATATTGCCGATCCGACAAGAGCGTATCATTACCCTTCGCAATCAGATACTGAAAGTTCGCCTGAGAAGGCATATCTCCTGGCAGGATCTTCGCCCATCCGTCAGCATCTGTTATAAACCGCTTTCCATTAATAGACGACAGTTTGGTGTTTCCAACGATGAGTACGGAGGCCGTTTTGACCGGTTCTCCCGTTACCCGATTAGTCACGGATAGCGTGGTAAGCTGTCTTGATTGCGCTGTACTAAGTGGAGCGATTAGATAGCTAAGCGACGATACAGTGAAGATCGCGTATTGAACCGACTCCGTTTTTTCCTGAAATTTATCATCCGATGTTGCCAGAAGCAGGTAATGCCCGATGGGTAAACCCATGAGTGGCATCTCAACCGAATGGTTATTCAGATCGCCGTCATCAGGCAATGTAACAGTCTTTTCTGCCACAACAGGGCGCTTTATCCAGACGCTGAATAACTTTTTCTTCTGATCATCATTGGGGTAGTTGTCTCGGTATGTTTGGACTTCAGAAGCAGTCACCCGAACTAGTCGATACGTTAGCTTTCCAACATTCTGGTAATTCACCAACGCTCGGAACGGCTGCTCAGGGGCATTGACCTGTTCTACTTGCACGGAATAAGTAGGCAGCAACAGGCGATTTAGCAGTTGGGCAGCTTGCTTGCCGGACCTTGTTTTCGGAAATCGTTTGATCAAATCGCGACAAATATCGGCGGCTTGCTTGTGGTTCCAGCGGGATGGATTTGGCTTAGCAGGCTCCAACATTGGCTCTTCGCTATCGTCCAATGGTCGAACCGGAACACCATAATTAGTCAAAAATTCAGCTAATTGATAGGTATAGACCGCTTCGGCGGGCTGATTTTTAAACCGGGCAATTTGTGTTTCAAGGGCTTTTCGATAGAGCGAATCGCGCTTAGGTAAACTACTATATCGATGCACAAAGGCCAACCGCAACACGTCGTCGTCAACAAGTGCATCTGGGGTAGCATCTGGCAGATGAAATGCCAATAGTTGTTGATAAAGTTTCAAGGCCTGATATCGCCCCGATAGCGAATCTCGGCTCTGAATCGTCAGTTTAGTAAATACATCTGGCCCAGCAAAGTAGGCGGGCTGATTCAGCTCGAACCGAAAAACCGGCTTCAGCAAATCAGGCTCTGTATTCTGAAAGAAACTGATAGCGCGATGCGCCAGCAGGTCATACAGCGTAGGGCGAAGCAAACGGGCATCAGGATCACCCTTTTCCAGGAGGGCATCATAGGCCGCTATAGGGATTTTCTGCAATAGCTCTTTCGACTGAACAGATGCCAGATAGGCCGACGTGACTGCTTCCATCAAGTGCTGGGCATCCCAGGTTGTGAAATCGTTTGTCGAACCAGAAGAAGACGTTGGCTTCTCGGGTGAGGCATTTCCAGGGCTTGTTATGCCTACGGTGGCGCGATTATAAAATTTGTAGCGGTTTTGCTGAAAATACTGCCAATACACATCGCCCAGCACCGACTGCAGCACCGACTTCGCCGGTTCGGGTGTTTCGCGAATGTCGTCCTGTAAAGATCGAATTAGTTCAACATAGGCATTCTCGTCCGAATAGCTCCGGAAAATCATTCGCGCCATAGCGGCTTTAGCCACTTGAGGATAATTTTTCTGAGCTTTTGCCTCTTTGTATAGCCGATTGGCGATTTCTAAGGCCGATTTTGGTAAGCCTTTGGCAGCTAATGAGTCAGCACGTTTCCAATCGCGGGCATAGTCGGTCGGTGGCTTAGTTTGTTTGGGTGCGGCCAAGGTAAATAGCGTAATAAAAAGTGTCAGGAATGAATGCATAGTTTATATTAGAAAGCAATCGTTGGGATAGATGGATGGAGTGCTGTTTTTCCACAACGTTTGTCACTATGACTCTGATTTGGTAGAAAGGGTTTAATTCAGGAATGGCTAAGTATACTTTTCACTATATATTTGGTTATGATCTCATTCGACCACAACGGGAATCTAATCCCATATGCGCTCATCAGTCTAAATCCATCTGATATTTTCACATACTTTGTAGCCCCTTTTCCTGAGTCAACAGCACGGCCAATTCTTCATAACCATTACTTATCCTATGTTAACGATTTAACGCATCTTTTGAATCAATCAATTCATCAATGGCTTGGAGGTAGTTTTATTAGTGCCAAAATAAACCCCAATGATATAGATTGTGTAAATTTGATTGTATTTAACGAAAGCCTGGAAGAATCTATTGACTCGTTGATACCTTACTTATTAATTGGTGGCTCCCGCGATACGTATTATGTTGATGGGCATTTGATTGCCATTTATCCACCAACTGATGAGCGATACGAAGCAATTACACTGCCCTCAATAAACTATTGGCAAGCTTTTCTAATGAAGGATAGGCAAGATAATCCTCGTGGTATTATTGAACTGATTGATGCTGACTAAGATGCAAGAACCTCGTCAACCTGATACGTTAGTAGCTGAACTCAGCGAGTTAAATAGTTTGCTTGACAAACATCGCCAGATGCAGGAAAAACATCCGTCAGACGCATTATTGGCTTTATCGCTCAAGCAATATGAGAACCGTCGAACGCAACTACTGAAAGAACTGCATTTAAGCCTGAGCTTATTTTTTACAGAGCATATGGCGTCCTAACTTTTTATACTGCACATCAACACGATGCCAAACTTTCTATTGATTTTAGCCTATTTATTTTCACTAGGTGCACCTTTAAAGCCGGAGAAAACTTATCCGATAGGTCAGATAAAAACCGATAAAGGCGACATACTTTTCTGGCTATATGATGAAACGCCGACTCACAAAGCGAGCTTTATCAGGCTGGCAAAAGCTGGCTATTGGGACACATTAACGTTCAATCGGGTTATTAACAACTTTGTGGCTCAGGGTGGTTGTCCTGATACACCCGCTGGCTTTGCGGATTCACCTTATCTACTAAAACCCGAATTCCGACCAACCATCCGGCATATTTATGGAGCAGTTGGTGCAGGTCGGGATGATAACCCGGAAAAACTGTCGGCGGGTTGCCAGTTCTATATTGTGCAAAACAAGAAAGGTGAACATCGTCTGGACGATAAGTTTACGGTCTTTGGACAGGTGTTTAAAGGTATGGACGCCGTCGACGCGATCGTTGCCGTTAAAACCGATTCTACCGATACACCCCTGTCGCCTATCAAGATCGACGTAAATGTGCTCAACCTGACAGCAACCGAACTAAAAAAGTTGGGCTATTCAGCTAAGGAATAATGTTTCAGCACAGAGTTTTCGAGATGTCGGTTACTCATAACCGACATCTCGGCAAAACGCTATATTCTCTGTACCGCTGTGTTGAAAAATCACTGTTTCAGTAAAAAAGCTGTTAGATCGGCCAGTTGCTGATTGTTTAAGCCCATCGCTGTGGGGTCGGGCATGAGGCTGGTTTTATACTGTCTTCGCGAGAAAACGGCATCCGCTGGAATTGTATGTTTAGGACCTTTTATCCCCTTAATAACCACAGCCTGATCGTTATCACTCACTAAGAAGCCATAGTAGGTGTTCCCTTTTTTCGTCGTAATCAGCCAGGGTTCATAGCCGAACGTAATACCCGCACTAGGGTGAATGATGGCATCCAGCAAGCCGTTTTTATCGAATTTTTGATGAATTTGACTCAGGTCCGGCCCAATATCGGCACCCAGTTGCCCATGGCGATGGCAGGTAGCACAGTTGGTTTTGAAAACAGTCAGGCCTGTTTGCTCATTGCCCGTTAACATAGCAACCTCAGCAATGGCAGGATCTGAACTGTTTGCTGTAGCCAGGGTAACCGGAGCAACAGGAGCTTGTGTCGATGTGGCTGCTTGTATTGGCGTAGGTTCAGTAGCAGCAACTTCTTTTACGACGGCAGCCTCTGGTTTTGTCGAAAAATATTCTTTCGCCATAGTCCGAACCGTCTGATCAGGGTTTTTCAGAATCGTTGGCGTTACGGCTTTTATCAATTTATCCGACAGTTTTTTATCGGCGGCCAACCCAATCAGAATTTTGCCACCTTCGGGGTCGCGGGCCATTTCTAAGGCAACTTTCCGTTTTTCAGCATCAGTTTTGTATTCATCCAACAGCACTTGTCGGCTAGCCAGCATCTTCTGCTCTTCTTCCGAAACTTTAGTAGGCATCACCTCCTCCCAGTTCAGGAGCTTGGCCCAATCGTTACCTCTGCGGAAACCCAGCCAATATGTTGCCTGATCGGCCACTTCTTTATTTGTGGACCTGGACAGCTCGACCATGGCCTTTGCAGCAGGAGTACTTTTGATAAATCCTAAGGCTACAATAGCCTGTTTCCGGGCATCGGCTGTAAGGGATGCTGCTTCAGCCCGTTTCTTTAGCATCGGTACCGCCGACGGTGGGTGCAGTTCCCAGATAAGATTGGCCGTTCGAGCGTCCCAGTCGGCGGGGTTCTCGGGCAAGGTTTGGCGAATGTCGAAAAACAGGGCTTCTTCTTTGCCATCGGCAGCCTCACCTAGTGCGTTCAGATACCAGCGATCCTGTCCATCGTACCCTTTTACTAAATTCAGCAACATGAATCGGCAGTCCTCATACGGAACGTCACGGAGGGCAACCGCCACCTCCCGCCGAACAGCCGCACTCCGATCCGTTGCCAGATTACCAAGTAACGGCAATAAGGCTTTTTGGGAAGCGGTAAGCGCAGGAATCGATTTGGAGTTTTCGGGAGTAATGCTGCGTAGCGCTCGCAAGGCAGTTATACGAACGGGAGCATCAACCGCTTTTAAGAGTCGCTCGACCTCAAATTGGCCTTCGGCCCCAAGTTGAGCCAGCAAAAAGATAGCCCTCGCCCGATGAAATTGATTGGCTGATGTGAGTAAAGCCATGACCGGCTCAATAACCTTTTCACCCTGTTCACGCAAGGCCTCAAACCCCAGCATTCTGACATTAACCGCTGGATTCAGAAGGGCAGCAATTTGTCCCTGTGTTGAGCGCAGGTCTATTCTCGGAATTTTCAGGTTTTTACCTTTGGGCGTGATCCGATAAATTCGCCCATACCCTTTATGATCCTGCATTTGGTGTCCACCCACCACGGGATCATACCAATCGGCAATATACAGGGCTCCCTCTGGCCCAACAGCAACATCACTTGGCCTGAACCATTTTCGGCTATCGTTGCTCACTGCATCCCATTTGTAGTTAGGATCTACTTCGGGGAAAGAGCTAATAAAATCGGTGCGTGGCATACGATAGCCGGCTCCGGAAACCTCTGGTTTGTAGCCAAAAATTACATTCCGGCCGGCTTCGGCACTCAACACCATTCCCCGGTATTGTGGCCCAAGTTCATCGCCTTCGTACACGACCATCCCTGTGGGTGAACCAGCACCCGAGATATCACCAACAGGCATAACGCCGGGATCTTCCTGATGCCAGTGTGCTACCGGAATCGTCTGCCCGGGCCGTTGATCGGCCTGCCAGTATCGAGTACCATCTCCGCTGAAATAACCCGCATTAGCACCTTCCATTAACCAACTCGTCCGGCACGCAACTACCTGATCGTCATTATCGTTCTGCCACATATTGCCGTACGAATCCAGCGCAACTTCGTAGTTATTCCGAAAATTATGGGCCATTACTTTCAATCCCGATCCATCAGGATTAACCCGTAACGCCATACCACCTGTCCAGATCCGACCATCATCACTGACCTGACTACCATGATTCGCTTTATTGTAAGGGGTTCCGCCTACGTATAAACTGCCTGACCGAAGCGTCCAGCCATCCGTGTCGCTTACTACATGCGGGCCAGCATTCCCGGTATTGAAGTAATATTTGCCATCGGGGCCAGCCACCACGGCGTGAAGCGCATGGTCATGGTCTAAACCACCAAAACCGGTTAGCATAATTTCTTTTTTATCCGCTTTATCATCCCCATTTTCGTCGGTATAGATGACCAGATTGGGCGAACAGGACACAATGACTCGGTTGCCAATAACGGCAATACCAAGTGGCGATACCAGATCGGGATCTGTGACAAAGACTTTACTATCGTCGGCTTTACCATCCCCATTGGTATCTTCCAGAATCATGATGCGCTCGCCTTCCGGATGGTCGAGTCGGCTTTCTGGCTTGTTGTTGAATTTGCGATAATTAACGGCTTCCGTAATCCAAACCCGGCCTCTGGCATCGATGTCCATATTCGTTGGATTGTAGAACATCGGAGCCTCCGCCCAGAGGGTGGCTTCAAGATCCTGGGGCAGGTAAAGCGTATTCGAATCAGCGATGGACACAGCACGGTGTTGCTGAGTTGGATCAACACCCGACAGCAAGCCCAGTTGGGAACTGGGTTGGAACGTTTGCCCTGCCAGATAGAGAAAACCAACGGTTGTGAGTGCGAAGGGATTCAGCGAAAAAATCGTTTTCATTCGTTATGTCAAGATTCCTGATTCAATAGGTTCTGATGCCGAAACAACAATTTCGGCCTCCAAGCAATACATAGTCAACCAAACAGTGATCGAACAGTCTTATTATTTTCGATATAACTTTCCAGCATTGGCTTGCCTTTAGGAATAGCCCCTTCAATCTGTAGCCAGCCCGTATAGCCAATTTCATCCAGTACCTGCCGCACTTTCTGTAAATCAACAATCCCCTGGCCCAGCAAATGATCGTTTTCTTTCAGGTGAATTTCGCAGATACGGGATTTGCCCAGCGTTCGAATTTCGTCAAAAATAGGATAACCCATCACAGATGAGTTGCAGACATCGTAATAAACCTGCACTGCCGAAGAACCCACCGCATCTAGAATAGCAATATGCTCAGATGCCGATAGCCACGATTCGATACCTAACACCACGCCTGCTTTCTCCGCTTTGGGGGCAACAGCCTTTAATCGGTCAATAACAACCTGAGTCCCTTTAGGATCATTGCGAAGATCGTTATTACTGAAAAACGCCAGGAGTACATTTTTTACCCCCAACGCATGTGCTACATCAACACTATCCTGCACCCACTGCTCTGTTCGCGCATCGGATTTGTAAGGAATTTCATTTAGCAAACCAATTGCCAGACCTCCTATGGCCACTCCTGCCTGTTTAGCTGCTTCCTTAAACGCACGTTGCGTTTCGGCTCGGCGAAGTAGTTCATGGTCTGCTTTGGTATTTAAGCTAAGCTGTACACCATCCAACCCGATCTGTTTGGCAACCTTAAATGAATTTATGTCACCAGCCGGGCCAATGGACCAATCACAGGCTCCAATGTGGAACCGACTTTTAGCAGTCAATGAACGAGCAAAGGCCGGATACACTAAAGTAGATAGCCCAACGCCCAGCGAGTACCGTAACGCATTCCGACGATTCATACGTTTTTATCAGGAAAGGGATTTTATCAAAGGTACGTATCTATCAATAGAACGCGGATTTTTATGATTGTTATGATTTACGCAGGTTTTGACAACATAAACCATATTTTATTATGAAAAAATATAACGATAAGATCATGACTTTACGACAGAGAAAAGGCAATCCTACTCATCTTAATCGCACCAGCTACCCGGTATCATAATAATCAGCGTTCTATTATACGGCATTAATAATCGTAGAAGGTATATAATTGCAGTAAGAATACAGAAATTTTTGCGCGAGCTTCCAACGGTTTGTTCGTGATTGAGGTCATAGGGTTGTCAACGTTGCTATGCAGGATGAATACGAATTAGTCGAAGGTTGCCGACGGCAGGACCGAATTGTGCAGCGACAGCTCTATGAGCGGTTTGCCGGGAAGCTCTTTGTCGTTTGCAAACGGTATATAAAAGACCCAGACGAGGCCGAAGACGTGTTGCAGGACGCATTTGTGAAGATCTATCAGCATATCGACTCATTCCGATTTGAATGCCCGTTAGAGGCCTGGCTAAAGCGCGTGGTGATCAATACGGCCCTGAAGTCGTTACGAAAACAAAAGCCCTGGGAGCATACCAGCGACGTACAGGAATTGGCTCCGATATTACCGCAGGCCGACGAAAGTTTGCCAGCACTCAATTATAAATATTTGCTGCAACTGATTCAGGAGCTACCACCCGGTTGCCGTACCGTGTTTAACTTATACGCGATAGAAGGGTATAACCATCCAGAAATTGCCGAACTGCTTGACATTGCAGAAGGAACGTCTAAATCACAATACGCCCGTGCAAGGGGTCTGTTGCAACAAAAACTACAAGCCGATAAACGAGTTGCCAATGGGTATCCTGCCGAAGGCCACCTATGATGAATGATAACGAAGATGGACGAATTAGATAAAAATAGACCGGACGATTTTTGGCGGAAGGCATTCGATGAGGCCGCCGAGACACCTCCACTCCGGGTGTGGGATTCTATTGAGCGTCGGTTAGATCAGTCTAATGACACGAAAATAATTCCGCTCTGGGGAATGGGCCTGATTTCGTCACGACCGCTTGCCTGGGGGATGGGTGTAGCGGCCGCGGTAACGTTGTTATTGATTGGCTGGTGGGCTGGCACTCAACAGGCAACCCATAACTTATCACGTTCTGTAGTACAACAGGCAAAACCGTTACCACCGCAAGCAACGGATGGAGGAATAAAATCTCTTAACCCGGTAACTTCGGAGATAAGTAAATCACAGTCCCAATCGTCACCAATGGTTGCATCTTCCCAGAAGTTGAGTGGGCTTTCGGCGAAGTCTCAGCCCGCTACAGGCAACCTAGCACTAACGCCTTCTATAGTTACCCAAACGGATGAGACATTGGCAGAGCAACTAGGGAAGCCCGGTCAAAAACCAACGGAATTGAGCGACCAGCTTGCCGCAATGACCATCGGGCGCGCATCCGTAACAACAGTCACTACCAATGAATTTCGGCCGTCAACCTCGGCTACTAGCTCTATCCCGGCTAGTTCGTTTTCTTATGCTCGTTCAGTAGAATCAACAGTAGCCTCCGCTCAGGTCATCCAACCGGTTAGATTTGAGCCACTTACAGGAAAATCGTTGCATTTTCGAAAGTTAGGCCAGATTCATCGGATCGTCTGGTTTCGTCCAGAAGAGTTACCTCTGAAACCAGAAGCACTTAAATCGAAACACCAGCCCCGCGATGTCTGGGCGTCGGCGAGTGTGATGCCCGGTGCCTTCAATCCAATGGTATCCGTACAAACTACGTCGGTTTCTGGTAATAGTTATGCAAGTATGGATGCCCTAAAAAACACTCAGACTAATTCAGCGGTTAGTAGCCACGCCAATTTTTCGGTGGCCTATCAGGCAGGAGCGGGGGTTCAACTAACCGAACACTGGTCAGTAGAGTCGGGTATTGGGTATTTGTCAGGTCGTTCTACGGTTGAAACGCCCGCCCTCTTACCGAACGCTTCGTTAGTGGCCATCGTTGCCCGAAGCACAACGTCGGGCACTGTCTATGGAGATGCGTTACGGAGCAGTATGCACAGTGGAGATATGCTTGCTGCTCAGCCAAGCTATACTAATGTTGCCAACAGCGCCTATCAACAATCCTATACATCGACCCGACAAGTGCTGACAAACGATTATCAGTATATGCAGGTGCCCTTACAGGTTGGGTATCAGCTTCGGCCTCGTAAACGGCTCAGTTTGGCCTTATTAGGTGGACTGATTACTAATATTTTCGTCCGTAATACGGTTGGCAATGAGGTGGTGGTTACCGCAAAGGATGGTGTCTATCGGCCTCTGTCGTTAGCCGCTACCATGGGGGCAAGGTTCCGCTATCGGCCTTCCCCTCAATGGTCTGCTTCGTTAGCGGGTATGTATCAGCCATCGTTAGGATTAGGCACTCAATCTGATTCACAGGTACTTAGCCGTCCCACTTCGGCAGGTATGAGTTTTGGCGTTGACTATCATTTTTGATCTTTCCGATATGAAGTCAATTGCGGTTATCATATTGCTTATCATTGGTTTTGGCCACTGTCAAACCCGGCTAACGCCCCAAACCGCAGATGATCTTACCGATACGTTGACCATTCGTACGGGAACAGTTTTTGGGATGTGTGCCGGTGAGTACTGCATACGTGAGTACGTATTCAATGGTACCTATGTAACACTCACGCACAAGGGTGCTCGATCACAAGCTGCGGCCCAAAGTTGTCAATCAACTATAAGCGCGGCTGACTGGATCGCATTGAAAGCAAGTGTGAATCTGGCCTCGTTCAATCAACAGCCTGCTGTACTGGGCTGCCCAGATTGTGCGGATGGTGGGGCCGAGTTTATAGAACTACAGGTAGGGGAGCAAAAGCACCGGGTTACATTTCCAGTTGGCGAGACCATTCCCGGATTCGAGTCGCTGGTAACTGGTTTGCGCAACCAACGAAACGCTTTTAGTGAATGTAAGTGATTTTCTAAATGAGTTGGCGTTTATCTAATTCATTTAGCTTTCCTAATGAATTGTGTTATGAAAACGACCCTTTTTTCAACCTTATTAGCCGTTGTTACGGGTGTTGGCCTCACGGCGATTAGCTGTCAAAATGCAACGGTAACCCCACCGAGCACGGCCAGCGAATTGCGGGTATCATCCCCTTTTGCGGATAAAACATCTCAGTTCGCGTTTGATATCTCAAAACAAGTAATTGCCGAGGAAGGTCAGGCAAAAAACGTCTTTATTTCACCGCTGAGCCTGCATATCGCACTAGGCATGATTCTGAACGGAGCGAATGGGCAAACAGCTCAGGAGATTCAGAAAACACTGAAGTTAGATGCCCAAACACTGACAGAAGCGAATAAAACGTATCAGAATCTAATGGAGAACCTACCCGGCGTAGATCCCGAAGTGACACTGACATTGGCTAACTCCGTTTGGTATCGAAACACGTTCTCTGTCGAAACTCCCTTTCAGGATTTACTAAAACAGTCGTTCAAAGCGGACGTATCTGCCCAGGACTTCAATGACCCGGCTACTGTGGGCAAAATTAATGGTTGGGCCAGCCAGAAAACCAATGGTAAGATTCCGAAAGTGCTTGATCAGATTCAGCCCGATAATGTCATGTTTCTAATGAACGCTCTGTATTTCAAGGGCGATTGGAAAACCCAGTTCAAAGCAGAACAGACGATTGATTCTCCCTTCAAACTGGCATCAGGTGCAACCACAACCGTGCGTATGATGCGGCTCAATACCGAATTAAACCGTGCTTTCCGACCAACCTATACAGCTTTTGAACTGCCGTATGGCTCTGATAAATTTGCGATGACGGTTCTGCTACCAGCCGAGAACTCAACTACAGAAGCCTTAATCAATAATTTAACCAGTACTGAGTGGACACAGTTACAACAGGCAATGACTGCCGGTACGATTGACATTGGCCTGCCAAAGTTTACGCTGAATTATGATATCAAGCTAAACAAGGCACTGAGTGTTCTTGGTATGCCCACCGCTTTTACGGATGCCGCAGATTTCACTAATATCAACAAGCAAGGTGGTTTAACGCTTAGCTTTGTAAAACAAAATACCTTTGTAGCAGTGGATGAAACAGGAACCGAAGCTGCTGCTGTAACGACGGGCGGTATTTCAGTAACGTCGATGCCGATACCAACGCTCTGCAACCGTCCTTTTGTGTTCGTCATTCACGAAAAAACAACAGGCACTATTCTATTTGTAGGCAAAATTGCCGACCCCACCAAAACAAGTAATTCATGAGAGGTTTCGTGTTCATCTGCCTGCTGTTTGTACTGAGTCAATGCCGCCAATCTGAACCCGAACTAGCGCCCAAAATAGCGCAGCTGATCGGGACATGGCAGCTCGTTGGCCCCGATTCAACCTACGCAGTGACCTTAACTTTTGCCCTGGATACCGATAATCCACCGCACGATATCACCTCATTTAAAGCGAGTGGTAAATCAGCTGTCAATGAATACAATCTGAATTTGTTTGCCGCTATCGACGGCATGATGCTGGCGGATCAGTTGGGAAGTACGAAACTAGCAGGATCGCCCACTGCGATGCAATTTGAGCAAACCTACTTCACAAACTTGAAAGCCACTGTCCGCTATGAATTGCCGACTGCAAACCAGCTTCTTATATACCATGGAGGCAGCCTACCTCATTTACTAACATTCAAAAGAATTAATTGATCATGAAAGGCTTACGGCTCATTCCCTTTACGGTTTTTCTGATTTTACTTGTGTTCAGCTGCGAAAAACGGATTTGTGGCTGTGTTTTCCCGCCATCACCTCTGGTTGGCGACTGGACGTTAACGACGATTACCTACGGCCTGTCGCAGAAGACGGTTACTGCTGCCGAAGCAGGTTATTCGGAAACGGTATCGTTTAATGGCGCGGTAGAAGGAGGAAATTTCCGGCAGGTTCGCAATGGGCTACCTATTCTGGACAGTCAATATGGATTGTCATTTCCAAACGGTGGCAGTACTGAAGGCATTATTTACTTTCACAAAGACACTACTCAGCAATCATTTCGGATGGCAGAAACGACACTCTATTTATCGGAACGCATTCCACAGGGAGCCGTCATTGCCGACGGGTCAACATATGCATATAAACGACAATAAATTGCCCCTTTTTGTGTAAGATCAGGATTGCCCGGCCGTAAGAAGACAGCCGGGCAATTTTATTTTTGCCCCGTTCCAACGTTTCTAAGCGCTTTAGGCTCATTGTTTTATCCTATAACTATGAGCTTATATGAAAGCAAATTTATTAGCCCTTGTTCTATCCTTGCTCTACCTGACCAGTTGCACCGACAACTGCGAACAGACAAGAACCTATCGAAAATACACGTCCGTGCAACTGCCCCTTTCCGATTTGCGACAGGCGGTTTCATCAGGCACCCCCCAATCGCTGGTCGAACCCGGAAAGCTCTACATCAAAGACCAGTATTTATTTATTGTGGAAGTCAAAAAGGGAATTCACGTTTTTGACAACAGCAATCCAGCTAATCCAAGAGCCATTTCATTCCTTACCATTCCGGGAAATGTGGACATCGCGGTTCGGGACAATATTCTCTACGCCGACAGTTACATTGATCTGGTTGCCCTGGACATCAGCAACCCAACAGCGATTAAAGAGGTCAACCGAACCGAAACGGGCTTTGTAAATGGCACAGTAGGCCGTACGTACTGGTCGTACGACAAACAAAACATGAAGATTTATGATCAGCGCGAGGAAATAGCAACCGAAACGGTCAAAACCGATTGCGAGGGATCATTCAACGTACTACCTTATTTAGTGCCAATTGCCTGGTTTGGGAGATATTATGAAAGCTTTGCGTTTGCAGATGTAGCTTACAGTAGTAACAAGGGTGCAAATGCGCCCACAGCTCCAACAACAGGTACAGGTGGTTCCATGGCCCGGTTTGCCATTACAAACAATCAGCTTTACGTAGTCAATAACTCATCACTACAATTATTCGATATCACAGAACCAGCAAAACCAGCAAAGGGCAAAACAGTTACGCTAAACTGGAATGTTGAAACGATTTTTCCGTACCGGACTAATCTGTTTATCGGCACGACTACGGGCATGTATATCTACGATATCGTTAATCCTGCTGAGCCTAAACAACTATCGGCATTTTCGCATGTTCGTTCCTGTGATCCGGTTGTCGTGCATGAAAATTATGCCTATGTTACATTACGAGGTACCAGTACTTGTGGAGTAGCTGGTACGCAGGACGTACTCGATGTAATTGACATTAGCAATCTGACAGCTCCTCGAGTTGCTAAAACTTATCCTATTGAAACACCTTACGGGCTTGGTATCGACTACCCAACGCTATTTGTCTGCCAAGGGAATAAAGGATTAAGTGTCTTTGATGCATCGAATCCACTTGATTTAAAAGTCCGGCAAACCTTTGCCAATGTCAATGCGTTCGATGTCATTCCAATGTCGAAAACATTGTTAACGATTGGCAAAGATGGACTGTATCAGTATGACTACTCCAACCCCACCAACCTTCGGTTATTGAGTAAAATTGATGCCAGTCGGCCTAACTAACCTTTCCATCACCATGAAAACAATTACTTGCCTATTTTTTTGTCTGCTCGCTGCGTTTGCACATGCGCAAACAGAACCAACAAAAACAAGCCCCTGGCGAACAACGGTACAGATGGGTATTCAGGCAGGCCGGGTGCGTCCCGACCAGCCCAACGTTTACCCTTATTATGGAGATTATATATATTCTCCGAACTACTATAATTATTCCCCAATTCGGGGCGAAGGCAACCGTATAGGTCTAACAATTCATGCGTTCATGGGTTATACACTGCGGCCTCAGCTTGTTACGGGATTGTCTTTGGGTGTTGATTACTATAACAACTCAGCTTTTCTGCCAATAGCTGCTGCTATCCAGGGTGATCTTTTTGGGAGAACGAAACGATTAACACCTTTTTATTCTCTAGAAAGCGGTTACGCTATTGCGGGTCCCAATCCACATGGCAGTGAGCTGAAAGGAGGTTGGTTATGGAGTCCGGGCCTTGGCCTTCGAATAAACAAGGGCAACGGAACTGGATTTCTGATCAGTGCAGGGTACAAACATCAGGAAGCAAAGCAAGTAGCTGCGGTTGACGGTGTTCAAGTTTTATCGCAAATAGAAACCCGGTCGTATAACAGGCTATTTTTTAGAATGGGATTTAGTTTTTAATCGAATCAACTAACAACGTCAACACATGAAAAACATCATCAGACTTCTGACTCCACTACGCTTAAAAACACTGATAGGCTTTTACTTTATGCGTCCTTCACTAGTTAAGATTCATAAATAATTAGTGAACACCTGTAACCTGAGGTAGCCTTTTATAGTCTTAATACTAGTGCGTGTATATGTAACTGAACCGCACAATAAAAGGTAAGTAGAAACTGGTCATATAACCCATAAATTGGCAGGAGGTTTCAACAAGTTAGCGATCTCCTACCGCATTAATACAGAATTAGCCTTGATAGGCGAGAAACAATAGTTATGAAAAAGATCACTGTAGCTGTCATAGGTGGCACACTGTTTATTGCTGGATATTACCAGGCACGTAGACAAACAGAATATATGACGTCAAAATCCACGTTGGTGAACCCGGCTTCTTTAGCTAAACCAATGACCCTTTCGCTTAAAACACAATCGGTTTATGCCTTTCGCTTAGATGGTTCACTTCTTAGTAGTAAATGACGTCTCTATTTCTCGATACAAAAAATCCCCACTGAGTGCTCAGTGGGGATTTTTTGTATCGAAACGTTATGATATTTCGTGCGCTTGATAATTAAGCCATCACGAACTTGTTCTGATTCCGCTTGCGCTCGTTCTCGTCCAGGTAGATTTTACGAATTCGCATCGACTTTGGTGTCACCTCCAGATACTCATCCTTCTGAATATATTCCATATTCTCTTCGAGAGAGAATGAGATTTTAGGGGCAATCTTCACGTTATTATCTGAACCAGAAGCCCGCATGTTCGTCAACTGCTTCGCTGTTATCACGTTGACAACAATGTCGTTCTGACGGTTATGCTCACCTATTACCTGGCCCGTATAAATTTCATCACCCGGTTCTATAAAGAACGATCCCCGATCCTGAAGTTTATCGATCGAATAAGCCGTAGCCGAACCGCTGGTCATCGAGATCAATGAACCGTTAATCCGTTCTGGAATTGCGCCTTTAAACTCTTGATACTCTTTGAATCGGTGGCTCATAACAGCCTCTCCGAACGTAGCCGTCAGAACATTTGACCGCAGACCAATCAATCCACGCGAAGGGATATCGAACTCAAGGTGTTGTAAATCACCTTTAGGTTCCATAATCAGCAGTTCGCCTTTCCGTTGCGTCGCTAATTCGATAACCTTTCCGGCAGTCTCTTCCGGTACATCTACAACGAGGGTTTCGATTGGCTCTAATTTGCGACCATTCTCATCTTCTTTGTAAAGAACCTGAGGCTGGCCAACCTGCAATTCATAACCTTCCCGGCGCATCGTTTCAATCAGAACCGACAAGTGAAGAATACCACGGCCATATACGAGGAAGCGGTCTTCGCTATCTGTGTTTTCAACACGGAGAGCCAAGTTCTTCTCAATTTCTTTGTATAACCGGTCACGTAAGTGACGTGAGGTTACGAACTTACCTTCTTTGCCAAAAAACGGCGAGTTGTTGATCGTGAACAACATGTTCATCGTTGGCTCATCCACCGAAATACGGGGGAGTGCTTCCGGGTTTTCAATGTCAGTCAGCGTATCGCCAATTTCAAACTCTTCCAGACCTGTAACCGCACAAATATCACCACAGGCAACTTCGGCTACTTTCACTTTACCAAGACCTTCAAACGATTGAAGTTCTTTGATTTTCACTTTTTTCACCGAACCATCTGCCTTGATAAGTGCCATATTCGCGCCTTCTTTCAGCGTTCCCCGGTGTACACGGCCGATGGCAATCCGACCAACAAAAGTTGAATAGTCGAGCGAGGTAATCTGCATTTGCGGCATACCTTCGTTCATTGCAGCTGGCTGAATATGCTCAACGATTGTATCGAGAAGGTAGGTAATATTGTCGGTTGGAGTTTTCCAATCTGGTCCCATCCATCCTTGTTTCGACGAGCCATACACGGTCGGGAAATCCAGTTGGTCTTCGGTAGCGCCCAGGTTGAACATAAGATCGAAAACCTGCTCATGCACCTCATCGGGACGGCAGTTTTCTTTATCGACCTTGTTTACGATTACAATAGGCTTTAGCCCTAATTGAAGTGCTTTGCCTAGTACAAAACGCGTTTGGGGCATTGCGCCTTCAAAGGCATCGACCAATAAACAAACGCCATCGGCCATTTTCAGCACACGCTCAACCTCACCACCGAAATCACTGTGGCCTGGTGTATCAATGATGTTGATTTTAACATCTTTGTAACGTACCGATACGTTTTTCGATACGATGGTAATGCCCCGCTCACGCTCCAGGTCATTGTTATCCAAAATCAGGTCGCCGAATTCCTGATTATCCCGAAAGAGCTTTGACGCGTGAATAATTTTGTCAACCAGAGTCGTTTTGCCGTGGTCAACGTGGGCGATGATTGCTATATTGCGAATTGATTGCATACAGGTTCTGAACCGGGATTTAGCTGATTAAAGGATATACTGGATTTTGTTTATTGGCTTCGTAAAACACGAAATCTGTTAAATCCATCAATCCCTTAAATCCTGGTCAATTTTTCTGCAAAGGTACGAAAAATTACGCTGAAACACAGATTTTTACAACTATTTAAACGAAAAAAGGCCCATCTAAGGGCCTGACTCTGATATAAATACAATTTCTTACTGGTTGCTTAATGATTCGGGCAACCGCAAGGATTTTTCTTTCGGAAGAGACCGGTATTGAACAGGCCACCGCGCCGGGGTTTATAACCTTTTCGTTTACGACCAATAGCCGAAACGTTCGTCTTAGCAGTACTAGTAGATGCCAGGGTTTGGACGGGCACATCAATCAGCATCAGCGATGCGACTATCATCAGAAATACTTGCGTCTTTTTCATTGTTGAACCCTGTTTTATCTATTAACGGCAAATTTAACTACTTTCGTCCACCTGCCAGCGATATTTATTTAATGACGAACAACCCTGATTTTCTGATTGTTTACGGCACACTTCGCCCTCCTTTCGATAATACGTTTGCCCAATACCTGCGACAGCGGGGTCGTAATGTTGGCGAAGGCCTATTTAAAGGGCAGGCTTTCGATATGGGCAGCTACCCAGGTGCGATTTACAATGAGGCCAGCATTACCCAGGTGCATGGCACAGTTTTCAATATTAGCAACCAGAAATCAGCAATTCTGACCTATCTCGATTATTACGAAGGGGTAGGTGAGGATTTTGAACAACCCACCGAATTTATCCGGGCAATTGTTCCTGTTCAGTTTAATGATGCGACAACCGACTGCTGGGTTTATTTATACAATCTTTCAACCGACGATAAACCACTAATCGAATCCGGCGATTATTCGAAACACATGGGCGACCCCTATAAATCGCCTGCCTGATAAAGTTTTATTGATCATAAAAAAATCATCGACTAATCTAAGTCGATGATTTTTTTATAGGCTTCTATTTCAATAACTTAACGTGGTCCGCGAGAACGACCGCCACCACTATAACCGCCACCGCCATACCCACGGCGGGCGTTAGGGCTACCGCCATAATAACGAGGTGCAGGGGCATAATAACGAGGAGCGGGCCGAACCACTACAGGTGGCCTATAATAGCCGTAAGGGCGAGCGTAACCATACCCATATGGATTACCATACCCATAATAAGGTCTTGGACCGTAACCAACACCGGTATTTACATAAGCCGGTCCACAACTTGCCATCATAACGACTAGTAAGCCAGCCGCTAGTAAAGGCATGAGTTTTATCGTTTTCATGACTTTTCGTTTAAGGATTAACTGTTGAACCATTTAACTGCCATTTGGATTAACCGAAGCTGATTGAGAGCTGGTTAATCCAAACGTTTATTCTAACTCAATTTATTTACCAGCGATGGCCACCGCGGCCATGACCACCATAACCTCCGCCGTATCCACCACGGCCACCGCCGTAACCATAGCCATAATTTGCATATGGACGAACAACAACTGGAGGAGCATATACAACCGGAGGAGCAATAACTACTCGTGGTGGTACAATTACAACCTGTGGTTGAACAGGATAGGCTTGCCCGTACTGGTTATAACCGTTGTTGGGATAAGCCTGACCATACCCGTTCGGGTAGGCCTGACCGTAGCCATTGTTATATCCATTTGGATACCCCTGATTTGGGTAATTCTGGCCATAACCATTCCCATTGGGGTAGGATGGATTGCAGCCACTTCCATTTGGATAAACCTGACCATAGCCATTACCTGGTCCGTACTGTCCAAAACTAACAGTAGCCACCCCTAATAACAGGCCAGCTAGAACGCCACTCCATTTTATCGTTTTCATCGCCTTAATGAGTTTTTGCTCAATTTGTAGGTTAGACAAACGATATACCATTGCGTTTAATGAAAACGAGAAGAAAGCGGTTAAAGTTTAATTAAAAGGCTGACCACTAAACAGTAGCCAGCCTTTTACCGAATGAAACACGCTATTATTTACGCTTTCAATTTATCTTTTAGGTACGCTAAAGCCAGCTTATAAGCATCGGCTGCCGCTTCTTTATTATAGACCGGATTACTTGGGTTAGCAAAGCCGTGTCCGGCGTCATACATTTTTACCGTCACCTTTTCACCTGCTTTCGCCATATTCTCTTCGAATGCCTTTACAGATTCGGGTGTAATCCCTTTATCCTGACTACCAAAAAAGCCCAATACGTCCGTGTCCAGCGTTTTAAGTTTCTCAACATCCTGCTCCGGCCGACCGTAGTACATGATGCAACCTTTTGCCTGTTTACCTTCCAGCATAGCAGATTGAAGGGATAGCATACCGCCGAAACACCAGCCAACACTGGCAAATTCAGCTTTAGGACCAGCGTACGCAATGGCGCCTTTCTGAATACTAGTGAGCCGTTCTTTGTTAGCCCCTTGCATTAGTTTTCCTGCTTCGGCTGGTTCGGTAGCTACTTTGCCATCATACATATCAACCGCCAGCACGTTAACGTCCTTCAAGTCATTATAGAACGTTTCCGACTGCTGTTTGATGTTGTCATTCAGGCCCCACCATTCCTGATACACCAGAAGCCATTTGTTCGATGGCTTTTTAGCTTTCAACAAAAACCCGTTTGCCGATTGGCCGTCGGGTGTTGAAAACTTAATCATTTCGCCAACGCCCGTGTACGTAAAGGGTAGGGGAGCTTCGTGTAATCGCTGGAAAGCAGGATCAGCAGCCATTGCCGACATGTCGTTACCTGGCGAATCGGTAGCAGGTGCATGGCAGATGGGTATAGCCGTTTCCTGAGGTTGTGCTGGTTTCAGATACGAAAACAGCGACATAAAAAAGGATAATCCAGTAATGAATACAATTTTCATAGGGTATGTGATGGTTAATTGATTAGGGTAACTGCTTGTAAATGGAATTAGTTAAGTGCGAAAGGAGGAATTATTGTCAATTGACATACAACTTACCTACTATTGATGTAAATACACACAATTGATTAACCTATCAAGCTTTTATCAACTCAAAAATCGTAATCTCAGGTAAAATACCCACCCGCCCAGGGTAGCCTATATAACCATAACCGCGGTTTACGTAGAGTCGCTGGTCGCCTTGCTGGTATAACCCAGCCCATTGTTTATAGAAATACTGCGCTGGGCTCCATTTTACATCGCCGAGATCGACGCCAAATTGGGCACCGTGCGTATGGCCGCTAAACTGCACATCAATATCTTTATAGTGCTTATTGACTTCAGCATCCCAGTGGGTAGGATCGTGAGAAAGGAGGAGTTTAACCGGGTATTCTTCTGTTCCTTTATATGCTTTTGCCAGATTACCAGCCCGAAGAGCCGCCGGTCCAAAACCAAGGTTTTGAACGCCAATGAGCGCAATTTTATCGCCATTCTGTTCCAGTATCTTGTTTTCATCCATCATGATGTTCCAGCCCATTTGTTTGTGAGCGGCTACCACATTCATCACGTTCTGTCGTTCGGCCTGGACACTGGGCCACTGCACATACTTACCGTAATCATGATTTCCCAGGGTTGAGTAGACCCCCAGAGGTGCCTTCACTTTATCAAATACATCAATATAGCTGTTCACTTCTTCGGCATGGCTGTTCACCAGATCACCCGTAAAAAAGACGATATCAGGCTTTTGGCCAAGCAGCATCTCAACGCCCCCCTTTACAGCAGTTTTATTAAAAAAACTCCCTGAATGAATATCCGAAATCTGGGCGATGGTCATGCCATGAAAGCCAGATGGCAGGTTTTTAAGGGGGAGTTTAATCCGACGAATTCGATAATCATGTGCGCCAGAGAGTATACCCCATGTAAACCCAACTAATGGAACAGTACCAACCACCAACGCGGTCTTCATCAGAAAATCCGAACGGGTGATGGTATCGGTTGATGATGGTATTGTCTGTCGGGTTGAATCTTCAACCGCTTCACGCACTTCGGGCTTATAGAACAGAGAAACAATCCAGCGAAAGAACCGTCCAATATCATCAATGAGGATAATTAGAACGGCAAAAATCTTTGAGAAATAGGGGATGGCAATAGCAGCCCAGAGAAAGGTACGTGTGTTGCGGCTAATAGAATCAGGTGGCAACAGTTGCATAATTATATACAACAGTAACGATAGTGCTGTAAAGCCCCAAAAGGCAATAGCAATGATTCGTTGCGTGCTTTCTGAGGCCGATCTGCTGAGTGTTTTAACAGCCTGAAAAACATACCAGTCGATCAGAAGTAGAATAGCGGGAAGAATAAAAAATAAGGCAGTACGGTTCATGAATTAGCAAATGAAGGACATAGTTGCCTAACGGAATGAGCATCCGTAAAGTTTGATGATGAGCAACCTGATTTTCCTAGTTAGGCTTCACAAACTCAATCATATACTCCGACATGTACTCACTCTTTTTGGGTTGGATATTCTTAACAAACAATCTTGCCCGTTGACCCAGCCGCAGACACGTATGTTTGTTCGCAAGGTCGTCGGGTGTGTTCATGGGTTGCAGTGATGGGTACCAGAGGAAATAGCCAGGTTTATCAAGCAACAACTTTGGTTTAGTCCATGCCTGCGATTGCATGGCCTCGCCCAAATCCGGGTTGGTATTGAACGATATATGGATACTGCTACCTGCCCAGGATGGCCCTGTTGCTTTGCCCATTAGCATGACCCAACAGTTCAGATAAGTGTTCCAGCTAACGGATGGCCCCCAATGAAAATTACCTGTTGGCGATGAAGCTGGTCCACCGCCCGCTTCAGGCTGAATTTGCAGGGATGTGATGGGTGCGCCCACACCATTGTACGGTGCATTGAAGCCCTTACCATTCCAGCGCTGGGCTTTGCCAACCGGATTATCGAGGTCGGCCAGGGGGATACGCGCTACGCTGATGCATTGGCCACTCCACTCTTTTTGTGGGTTATATTCCTTTTCACTGTATTGACCAGGATAGCCATATTCGCCATAAAACAAGTATAGATAAGCCCCGCTTGCCACTGCCGACGGATCGCCGACGCCCCCCGCAAATGTTTTTGAGGTGTTATGAGGCTTCAAAATCATTCGGGGCTGTAAATCTTCAATAAAAATACCTTTGTTTTCCCAGGATTTTCCCCCATTCACCGACTTCATGATACCAATGCGGCAAACGGCTGCAGGCGATGTTGGACCCGTTATTCCCTGCGGCCACTTTTCATTTTTGTAACCTTCTTCTGTAGCAGCATCGTATGGAAGGGTAGCCGGATAATTTTCGTTATGATAAACGGCGTACAGCGTCTTACCCGATTTATCAGCAGGATCCTGATACACCGTTTCGAACCAGACGGCTCCATGCAGGCCTGGTGTGTTGACGGATACATTTGCTGGCATATTCGGCTCCGTAAAATCACTGGCTTTGCTGGCAAAAGCCTCCTCAGCATGTCGACCATCGGCATATTTGAGATCGCGCGCGTTTCCCCACAACGGATCTTCACCGTACTTACCCGGAAAAATTCGGAACGTATCACCCACCCAGGCCTCGGCCATATTACAGTCAACAAAGGAGTTGAACAGGACTTTTTTAGCTGGAATTAATTTGTAGCTGGGCGTAGTAGTATCGGTTTCGCTATTACCCGAACAGGCAACAAGGAGCGAACAGGTTAAGACCCCTAAAATCAGTCTAGTTACGATAAGTTTTGTTGTCTTCATGGTAGTCGTTAAAGCTAGACAGATATCAACTTTACTTTAAGCTAAGAATCCTACAACCGGGTGGGCGTCAAGCCCAAATTATTTTTTCGTATATCGTTCATTACCACTTAGGTTTACAGCGCTAACGAAAGAGATCACCATGCATTCGTACACTGCAAAAAAAATTATAGACTCTATTTTGATCGATGGAAACCTAACAAAATCCGTTTGGCAGAATGCCACCTGGAGCCATCGGTTTGTGGATATGGTAACGGGAGAGCCGGGTATGTATGGCACTAAATCGGCAATTCTGTGGAATGACACACATTTATACGTAGCCTTTCAGGCCGAAGAGCCATTTATTGAAGCGCATTTGACAGAGCGTGATTCAATTATTTTTCTCGAAAACGATCTTGAACTGTTTATAGATGGGGGTGACTGCTACTATGAGCTGGAGGTAAATGCGCGAAATACAATCTATGAAGTATTTTTCATTTGGAAGGATGCGTATCAACGAGGTAGCCGGTTTGATGTACCACTCTTTGATGTTCACCATCCACAGGCAATGACCTTTGGCGGAGATGCCGACCGTACAGGGCCCTCATTCTGGCATGGTACCCACCCGCGTGGCTTACGCTGGGCTTTTCTAAATTACGATATGCCTGGTTTAGAAACTGCCGTTCATGTTGATGGTACGTTGAATGACAATAGCGATATTGATTCCGGCTGGACTCTGGAGATAGCCATTCCCTGGAATAGCCTGACCTGGCTGGCAAATGGTCGACATCTGCCTCCCCAACCCGGCGATGAATGGCGAATGTTTCTGGGCCGATTTCAGAAATTGACGGTGTCTGGCATTGAAGTTCAACCACACCCGGCTATGGTTATGAGTCCACATGGCATTTATGATACGCATCAGCCCAGTCGGTGGAGCCAAATTATATTCGAGTGCTAGCAACGCTTGCCCCATCCTGTCATAAAACATGAGATATGTTTAATCCATTTATCGACTAAAACAGGTTGATTATCTATGTTTGGCACCTAGTTGTCTATTGGCTTCTTATACATATGAATGCCATCTTACCTTTAGGGCATAAAAGTATTAGATAGGAATACAGAAAGCGGCCTAACCTTGTTGAGCCGCTTTTTCGATTAGTACTAATCCATCTCTAGAAGACGGCTAAACATCATTCTTAAAAGCTTAAAAAATGGAAAAGCCGACAGCATTGTGTTGTCGGCTTTTCCATTTTTAAGCTTACTTACTAAGCCATTTCCTCTTCCAGTTCCTCAACAGGCTCAAGCGCAGGATCTTTCTTTCCGAACCATTTCATCCGAATCCGTTCATTGATCCAGTACATACACGGAACAATTACAAGAGTCAGGATTGTGGAAAACGTCAGTCCGAAAATGATTGTCCAGGCCAGGATATTCCAGAATACGGAACTATCGCCACCAACAATTATGTGTGGATCGAAATCACGGAACAGGCCCACGAAGTCAACAGTAATACCCAATGCCAGCGGAATCAAACCCAGTACGGCAGCCGAAGCCGTCAACAATACCGGAGTCAGACGAATGCCGCCTGCTTCAATGATAGCTTTTCGCAACGGAACACCCCGACCGCGTAGCTCTTCAATAAATTCAATCAGCAGAATCCCGTTTTTCACCACAATACCCGCCAGCGAGATGATACCAACCCCCGACATGATAACCGAGAAGTCTTTATTGAAAATAACGAATCCAAGGAGTACGCCAATCAGCGAGAACAGGATGGTTACAAAAATAATCAGTGGTTTTACGACCGAGTTAAATTGCGTAGCCATAATTAGATAGATCAGCAACATGGCAATCCCAAAGGCCGACACCAGGAAGTTCATCGACTCCTGTTGGTCTTCCTGCTCACCACCCATTTTGAGTTTATACCCATTTGGCACATCCATGTCCTTTATAACCTCCTGAATCTGAGCAACAATCTCGTTGGCATTGTAGCCCGGTACCACATCGGAGCTTAATGTAACAATCCGTTCCTGATTCTTGCGGTTAATCTGGCTGAACGTCGTCGAGTAACTAATGTTGGCTACCGATGTAATGGGAACCTGGCGCAATTGGCCGCCCATCACCATATCGCGATATACTACATTCAGACTCAACAACTTGTCAATCTGACTACGGTCATCTTGCTGTAAACGAACCATAATCGGATACTCGTCTTTGGCATCGCGGAATTTTGATACTTCCAAACCGAACAAGGCTGTCCGAATGGCCAGCGCAACCTGTCCCGACGAAATACCTTCCCGTTCTGCTTTGTCGCGGTCGATGTCAATGACAATTTCGGGCTTGTTAGTAATCAGATCCGACTTTAGTTGGTCAATGCCCTGAATACCAGCTTGAGCAATTTTCTGCCGAACCTGTTTTTCCAGTTTCTGGAGTTCACCAAATTCCTCACCCGCAATTTCAATAGCAATTGGTTTACCCGTTGGTGGACCATTGGATTCACGCTCTACCGAAATTTCGCTACCCGGTAACCCACTTACGGCTAACCGAACTTTGTTCAACAGCGAATCCGTCGAGATACCATGCCGTTCTTCATTAGGTTTGAACGCAATCGTCACTTTCGACTTCTGTGGAGTTGCCGACCGATCCGGGTTCATAGGATCACCTGCGTTTTTACCAATGTTGGAAATCACGGAGTTAACGATATCGGTAGCTTTATTGGCTTCCAGAACGTTAAACACACGCTTCTCAATTACCCGTGTCACAGAATCTGTTACGCGAGCATCGGTACCAACGGGCATTACGTTATAGACGTAAATGTAATCGGGCTCACCACTTGGGAAGAAAAGGACTTTAGGTTTTGCAATCCCAACAATGAAGAAGGTCAGAATTAGCAGACCAAATGCGCCTACGATTGCAAAAACTGGGCGCCATCCTGTTAATATCCAGGAAATTAACCGGCGATAGCCATTCTTAACCGCGGGCAAAATACGTTCCTGAAAAGGCACAATCAGTTTTGGTGTCAGTACGTAGTGGTTGAACACGTACAGCGCAATGAACAGCACAAACAGGTTGCCAATACCCCGATCAATCACGTAGCCAATACCCGCCAGCACAGTCATAATAATGAGTGGCCGTTTAATCTCAGCGAATGTCTGTTTGTCTTCATGGTTATCGTCTTCATGCCGCTTCATGAACGTAACCGCAAAAACCGGGTTGATCACGTAGGCCACAAACAGGGACGCAAACAGCGTTAGAATAAGCGTCAGTGGGAGAAACTTCATAAACTCACCCACAATACCCGGCCAGAACAAAAGCGGGAAGAAAGGTGCAATAGTCGTCAGCGTTCCCGACAATACGGGTACGAATACCTCGCCCGCAGCAGCCTTCACAGCCTGCCGGATATTCCAGTTTTTGTTTTCGTTGAAGAGTCGGTGTGAGTTTTCAATCACCACAATGGCATCATCAACCACAAGCCCTAAACCAAGCAGGAAGGCAAACAGCACCATTGTATTCAAGGTGAAGGTTGCGCCTACCATAGGTCCTAGGACCGGCATCAGAACAAAAGCAACCAGCGCAGATAAAGGCACCGATAAACCCACGAAAATGGCATCGCGAACGCCCATAAAGAACATAAGCACCAATACCACGAAAATGAAGCCTAGTACAACGGTATTGATCAGGTCATTCACGTTTTCGCGAGTACGCTCCGACTGGTCGGCCGTAATTTTTACGTCCAAGCCTTCAGGGAAACGCGACTCCTTATATTCGTCGATCGTTTTCTCGATACGGTCGGCGGCTGAAATTAGGTTTGCACCAGCACGTTTAATAACGTTTAGCGTTACAACCGACTTATTGTTCAAACGAGCAAAGTTCTGTTGCTCTTCGAAGTTATCACGTACTTCCGCAATATCGCCGAGCCGAACGGTAGCACCAGTTGCTGTCCGAATCTGTAAATTCTGAAGTTGCGTAACATCGGTAAATTCACCTTTTACCCGTACCGTCCGACGAACCCCATCAATTGGTAATTCACCACCCGAAACGTTGATATTTTCACCCTGAATGGCCTGCTGAATATCTGAAAAAGCCAGACCAGCCGATTGCATCCGAGGCAAATTGACATTGATCTGAATTTCGCGTTCCAGTGCACCAATGATGTCGACACGCCTAATTTCAGGCATACCTTCAATTACGTCCTGTAAATCCTCGGCGTATTCTTTCAGTTGTTTCAGTGAGAAGTTACCGGCCATGTTGATGTTCATGATCGGCATTTCCGAGAAGTCAACATCCTGAGCTGTTGGACCCGCATCTAGCTTTTGTGGCAGATCGGGCTTGGCTTTGTCAATTGCATCACGAACCCGTTGCAAGGCTTCGGCAGATTGTACATCTGGGTTAAACTCAACCAGAATAACTGATACGTCCTGTAACGCATTAGATTTGATGCGTTTAACGCCAGAAACAGACTTTAGCTGCTTCTCGATCTGCTTGTTAATCGTATTCTCGATATCGGCAGGAGCTGTACCAACGTACACAGTGTTAATGTACACCTGTGGTATCTTAATATCGGGAAACTGCTCCTTGGGCAGGTTATTGTACACGAACAGCCCGCCAAGCGTAATCAGGAAGGTGAATATGTAAATCGCCGTCCGGTTCTCAACGCACCAGTTGGTGAATCCGAGGGTTTTATACTGTTCAAATTTCATGTTGAAGTAGTTTGTAGAGACGCATCCTTGCGTCTCCTATGCGTCAGCCTTATTTAGTTTCTACTAATCAGTCAGAACCATCCGGTTAAACGACCATCCGGTTAGAAGAAGACGCAAGGATGCGTCTCTACGGGCTAATAATTAATTTGTTGTCCGTCAACTAAATCCTGATAACCAGCCGTAACAATCTGGTCACCCGCGCTCAATCCTTGCGTAACGGCAATTTTACCACCGTACGACTGACCCGTTTTTACGGTTTTAGCCTTCGCTATCTTTTTGCCTCCTTCATTCACAGCAACGTAAACCAGTTGTCCATTTTCTGTACTTTGGATCAGGTTTTGATTAATCACAATGGCATTTGCCTGCGTTGCATCGTTAATTTTAATCCGAGCCAGCATATTCGGTTTCAGGGCATTATCGGAGGGTAGGGGAGCCTCGATTGTAAACGTCCGGGTGGCAGGATCGACCATGGTTGCCACAAACGATACACGTGAGTTCAGCGTTTTATTCAAATCTGGAAACTCAATGGTTAACGGATCACCTTTTCGAACACTTCCTGAATACGAGTCGGCTACTTTAGCAACTACCTTCAGTTGCGACAGGTTCACAACCCGGACCAGCCCCATACCTGGAGCAGCAGATTGGCCAACCTTTACAATAACCTGATCGACCACGCCCGAGATAGGAGCCGTTACTGTTAACTGGCTCAACTGTGCATTAAGGGTAGATAATCGGCGTTCGAGCGACTCTTTGTTATTTTTCGCTTGCAGATACTGTATCTCGGTCCCGATTTGCTGTTTCCATAAAGAAGCCTGTTTTTCATAAACCGTATTTACAAGCGAAAGCTGTGTTTTAAGTTCAGCCACCGATTCGCGCAAAAGCTGGTCGTCTACTTTGGCAATAGGCTGTCCAGCCCGCACCTGATCACCTTCTTTTACGTAAACGGCTGTAACAACTCCACCCGATTTTGGCGAGACCAGCACGTTGTTTTTCGCATCGATAGACCCCTGTAATTCCACAAAATGCCGGAATGTACTGGCTGCCAGTGGAGCTACCGTTACGTCTTTAACCCGGACATTCTCTTCTTTCTTTGGATCAAGCTTACCAACCTCTGCTTCGAGCGTTTTGATTTTTGTGGTCAATTCCGTTTGCTGCGACTTCAACTGGGCAAGTTCCTCTCGTTTCCCTTGCAGGTCATTCGGTTTTTTCTCCTGTGAGCAGGCAGCTAATAAGCTCACGAGGGCAATGGCGTAGTATGGTTTCATCTTAACTGATTACGATTTTAATTTTAAAATTCAGGTTGTACTCAAACATGACAACTCCTTTAATACTCACTATCAATAGTGTATAGCTCGAAAAAGCGAATTATTTTCAATTCCCTATATAAAGCTTTCCATTCGCTTTGTCGGCATCAACTTTGGTTTGCAGGAAGTTATATAAGGATGCGAAGTAGTTTGTTTGGGCCTGCCGATATGAATTCTCGGCATCCAAAACTTCAATGTTTGAACCAACGCCTTCCTGATATTTGATCTTGGTTACACGGGCAACTTCCTGTGCTAGTTCAACATTCCGTTTTTGAGTGCGTAAGGTTTGCAGGCTATTACCAAGTGTAATGGTTGACTGGCGAATTTGCAGATCAATCGAATTTTTCAGCAACTGACTATTATTCTGCGCTTTCTGCAATGTAAACCGCTTCTGCTGCGCCTGGTATTTCTTCTGAAAACCATCGAAAATTGGAGCTGACAGGTTAATTCCTATCACAGACGAATTAAACCAGGGTGAACCAATTACTTCACTGAATTTATTACGACCTGTATTGTAGCCATAGTTGGCAAACGCGGTGAGTCTCGGATAATATTGTTTTGCAACACTCTGAACATCCAGATCAGCCAGTTGAATCTGCGATTGTAAGGTCGAGAACTCAATTCGTTGATTGTAATCAAACTCAGTGGCTGCCTGCATATTCGTTCGTTCAACGGCATCAAGGTCAATGTCCTGAATCTGTTCTGTCAGCGTAATATTATCGTTTATTCCCAAGCCCATCTGGAACTTAAGCAGATAATAGCTTAGCTCAACCAGGTTTTTTACGTTCTGACGCTCAGCCTTTAAGTTATTAACCTGCACTTCAAGACGACTTACATCGATCTTTTCGGCAAACCCCTGCTTATTAAGCGCTTGTGTGTTTCTAAACAGTGTATCTACCCTGGCAATATTTAGGTCAAGTAATTTGATCTGTTGCTCATTTACCAGTACACCATAATACGCCTTTGCAACCTGCTCAGCTACACTAATTTTTGAGGCTGTTACATTTTTTTGAGCCAGTTGTCGGTAGGTATCAGCGGCACGTAGCCCCAGCCGATACGAAGCATCGAACAAAAGTTGATTTAGCGTACCGGTTGCACTGCCTGCATAAGCAACGCCAAATTGAACAGCAATTGGAGGATCACTGTCGGCCGCGTTCACGTTAAAAAACTTAGCAGGTAAAAAAGCCCGTTGAATAATCAGGTTATCCGTAACTGATGCGGCTACACTTACTTGTGGTAGGGCTACTCCCCGTAATTCCTGAATCCGACCTTCTGCACTTAGTGCATCCAGCCCCGAATTTTTCACGTTAATATTGTTCTCGACAGCAAACTTAATCGCTTCATTTAGCGAGAATTCCTGTTTGGTTTGAGCCAGTATCGGTCCTGTGCTACTCAGTAGTGTGAAAAGCCAGATAAGTACTGTTTTTTGGGTATTACTTAACCTCATGGTTGTATTGATTAACGTACTGGTTGTAAATGGTAAAGCCTTTGTCTGTCAGCATTCCCCGCACGAAGTGGTGCATCAGTTCAGCCTGCACTTCGTGCATCGAATACTGGTCTGATGGAAAGAGTTCATGGTTGAATGCTAACTCGATTTGTTCGACCCGTAACCGGGCTAAAATGGTTGGATTTATGTCTGGGCGATATATACCTTGAGAAATACCTTTTTGGATATTTTCAAGAATTGACCGCATAATATGTCCCTCTTTATACTGTCTGAACAGCGCAAATGCCTGAGGGTAATACCGTTTTATGTCGTTCATCAGATTCGGACTTACCTGATCTGCATGATTTCGCATCATATTTAGGACGCCTAGAATTTCTTCAACTGGATTATCGGTCTCTATTGCCATACAGTCCATTTCTGACTGATTTCGACCGGTTTTATCCTGTATTACCTGGTATAGAATCTGCTCTTTGTCCGTAAAATGCTGATAAATTGTCTTCTTCGAAATACCAAGCTGGCGGGCTATATCCTCCATCGTTACGGATCGTACCCCATACTTCCAAAACAAGCGTTCAGCCTCTGCTAGAATCCGTTCTTTCATTTAATAATAGAACTTTTTCTAGGTGAACTACGGAAACTCAAATATAGTTCTGAGTTTCCTGTTAATTTTTGATAATATGATGAACGGCCTAAATAGCGGAGTAAAACAACCAAAAAGCCCGACGAACTAGCTAGTTTGTCGGGCTTTTGATGATAGGCTAGCCTGCTTATGCGCTACAAACAGAGTTTATCAGCGTTTAGCGATTGAATACAATTCAGGCGTTAAGGAACTGGGTAATTTTTAGCCAGATCATCCAGTACAAGTACCCAATCCTGGCCATAGCCACTTGATGGGGGAGTAAATTTCTGCTGGCCTTTGTTAGGAATGGTGCCGCTGTCTTTTGCTTCGCCCGTTCGGGGATTGAGCCAGTGTGTCTTTACCGATTGACCTGAAATCTTACCCAGGTTAACCGTAAAAGGCTTTCCTGCCGCGCTATACACAAACGCATAATCGGTACCCCGAGTAGCCTGGATACGCTCTGCGGGCGCATAGTTATTCTCAATAATCAGGGACTGATCGGGGACACGATCAAGCAACGGGCGGGATTCTATCAGCCGACGAACAATCTTCATCTGGTTGGCACCTGGCAGTTCCAATGCTTCCTGCCAGTATATATGTGGACCATTAACAGCAGGACGGTTGGCACTATACATCTGCCAGATATCATGACAACCGTACGTATGTCCATGTGCTCCGGCAAACAAATCTAGATACGCATATAGTCGAACGTCGTAGGCATTGGATGTTCCGAGGTCTTTTACATTAAAGCAAACCGGATGGTCTTCATAAATGGGTTCAGCATCCATGGTCGGCTTGGTAGGGGTACGATTATAGCTGACTGTAATTTTGTCATAAACCGGTGTATCCCGGCAGTGGCCATTCTGGTGCATATTGAAATCAAGCCACGAATCCTGATGAAACCACTTTGACGAACCACCATCCTGAATCGAGTTGGGTTGCGGGTGAAATGTCATCAGTGCTTTATCTGCTCCGCCTACACCCGCTTCGATACCCTCGGCCATTGCTCGCCAGGTGGCTACATCTTCAGAGCCGTCGCGTGGAGTACGGTCTCCGCCCAGAATCCAGATTATATTTTGCCGATTTTTGTAGCGGTTACCCAGCCATTGGCCATAGGTACGTGCATTTTTTGGGTTAAATATTTCAGGGCCATTACCCCATGAACTCTTAAAAAGTTTATCGCCCCAAGTCGGGAGGAAACCAATAACAAGTACATTAAAGCAAACCGGATGGTCTTCATAAATGGGTTCAGCATCCATGGTCGGCTTGGTAGGGGTACGATTATAGCTGACTGTAATTTTGTCATAAACCGGTGTATCCCGGCAGTGGCCATTCTGGTGCATATTGAAATCAAGCCACGAATCCTGATGAAACCACTTTGACGAACCACCATCCTGAATCGAGTTGGGTTGCGGGTGAAATGTCATCAGTGCTTTATCTGCTCCGCCTACACCCGCTTCGATACCCTCGGCCATTGCTCGCCAGGTGGCTACATCTTCAGAGCCGTCGCGTGGAGTACGGTCTCCGCCCAGAATCCAGATTATATTTTGCCGATTTTTGTAGCGGTTACCCAGCCATTGGCCATAGGTACGTGCATTTTTTGGGTTAAATATTTCAGGGCCATTACCCCATGAACTCTTAAAAAGTTTATCGCCCCAAGTCGGGAGGAAACCAATAACAAGATTATTCTCGGCAGCTTTATCTACGATATAATCGACGTGTTTGAAATACGCTTCGTTGGGCGTGGTTGGGTCATTGTTCAATAATGGTTTGTCGCCAAGCGCGTTGGGAGTATTCAGGCCATCAAATTCAGCCAGGGCTACCGTCTGAATAACGGTAAATCCTTGTTCAGCCCTTCGTTTGAGGTATCGATCCGCTTCTTCGCGATTTAGCCGGTGAAACAACTCCCAGGCCGTATCACCCATGTAAAAGAACGGGGCTCCATCCTGATGGACCAGGTAACGGTGATTATCTGAAACCTTCAGAGGCCCATTTTTGAAGGAACTCTGTGCAAAAACACTTAACACCTCCAGCAAGAGTGCAACTATATGTACGATCTTTCTCATAAGCAGTTAAGTCGCTTAGAGAGTCAATCTAATCACGGATAATCTCAAAAAATTTCACATCAGCCTGTACTTTTTCGAGCAACTCACGCGTGCGTTCTGGCCGCGCATCTGTGATAAAAAGTTGACCAAATGCGCCCTCATCCATTCGCTGAATGAGCTTACCAATACGTCGGTCATCTAGTTTGTCAAAAATATCGTCTAATAGAAGAATCGGCTTGATTCCTTTTTCGGCCTGCAATTGATCGAACTGTGCCAGCTTTAAGGCTATTACAAATGTTTTTTGCTGTCCTTGTGAGCCAAATTTCTTCAGTAGTACGGGTGCGGGGCCATCTGGCCTGGCCTCTCGTTCACCAATCAGAAATGCATAATCATCCTTATGGATACCCATTGTGGTTCGTTGCAATACTGTGTCGCGTCGACGAAAATGCCGAAACTCATCCGCAAAGTTCGGGTTGCTCACTTCTGATTCATACACAATTGTAACACGTTCACGCTCATCGCTCAAGTAGGCGTAGTGGCTGCGAAAATCGGGCAAAAACTCCTCGACGAATTGCTTTCGTCGATCGTGGATTTTCTGACCAAGGTCGAGTAGGGGCTCATCGTAGGTATCCAATAAGTCATTATCCACCTGGCTCCGCTCTGCAAAAAGTTTGAGCAAACTATTCCGCTGCTTTAGAACCTGCTGGTACATCAGGTAATTTCGTAAATAATCAGAATCAAGTTGAGAAAGTACACCATCGAAAAAATGTCGCCGATCCTCACTATGCTCTCGTACCAGATCGGTATCGTTAGGCGCCATTAGAACGACCGGGAATCGGCCAATATGGTCGCTGAGTCGATCGTACGGTTTTTTATCAGCCATGAGCACCTTCCGTTGGCCCCGCTGTAAGCTTATTGTAATCTGTACCAAACGGCCTGTTGTAGTAGCACGATCATTTTCTTCAAAAACCCCGTCGATGATGAAATAGTCGGCATCATGCTGAATACTAAGAGCATCCTGACTTTGGAAAGCGCTTTTGCTGAGAGCCAAAAAATAAATGGCATCCAAAAGATTGGTTTTTCCGCTTCCATTCGGCCCAAGAATCACGTTTACCTGCTGCCCGAACACATACCGGCTATCTTCGTAATTTTTAAAATTGGTCAGGCTCAGTTTTTCGAGGTGCATAGGTATAGCGTGTAACGCGATAATGCGTAATTTCGCGGCAGTCAATTGCAACAATCAATTACCAATTTGAATGAACAATTGATATTGGCAACAAAGATACGGTCGGTTTGTTAGTAGAAACAGCCTCTGTATATAGTTGGAACCACTCTGACAGCTCAGCGCTTCGGTGGCCGGTTGCCAGGCAGCGATTATTGATTTTATCGAACTTCATTCCTCATGGCAAGCGTCAAAGAGAAATCCAAACAAAATGGTAAGGCTCCGGCAGCCGCGAAAACGCAGCATCCCAAAGAGCGGTATATGTACTGGTATGAATCCATGCAGTTGCAGCGGAAGTTCGAAGAGAAAGCCGGTCAATTGTATGGTCAACAAAAAATCCGGGGTTTCTGCCATCTTTATATAGGTCAGGAAGCTTGCTCCTCAGGTTCCTATTCTGCCCTAACCAAAGACGACAAGTGGATTACTGCTTACCGCGATCATGGCATTCCACTTGCCCTGGGTTCAGATCCTAAAGCGATCATGGCTGAATTGTTCGCGAAACAAACCGGTTCATCAAAAGGCAAAGGTGGTTCTATGCACATCTTCGATAAGTCAGTCAATTTCGTAGGTGGACATGGTATCGTTGGTGCACAGATTCCAATGGGGGCTGGCATTGCGTTCTCGGAGAAATATAACAAGACCGGAAATCTCTGTATCACGTTTATGGGCGATGGAGCCGTCCGTCAGGGTGCCCTGCACGAAGCCTTTAACATGGCAATGCTCTGGAAAATCCCTGTCATCTTCGTCGTTGAAAATAACGGCTATGCTATGGGAACCTCTGTAGCCCGTACATCTAATGTAACTGACCTGTACACTTTAGCCGAGGCCTATGACATGCCTTCTGAACCTGTTGACGCAATGAGTGTTGAAGCTGTTCACGAAGCCGTTAGTCGGGCAGCTGATCGCGCCCGTGCTGGTGAGGGTCCAACTTTTCTGGAATTCCGCACTTATCGCTATCGGGGCCACTCCATGTCTGATCCACAGAAATATCGTAAGAAGGAAGAAGTAGAAGAATACAAGATGCGCGACCCTATCGAGCAGGTAAAGGCAGCCATCCTGGAAAAAAAGTTTGCTACAGAAGAAGAATTAGCCGCCATTGACCAGAAAATAAAAGCCACTGTCGATGCAGCCGTTCAGTTTGCAGAGGAGTCTCCTTACCCACCTGCCGAGGAAGCCTTCAAAGATGTTTATATGCAACAGGATTATCCATTCCTGATGGAATAATTCTTTTCTAATTTCATATGCTATGTTTCAGATGATCCATTGCATTAACAAAAAGGTCCGAGGTAATATCTCGGACCTTTTTGTTTGAACTTTCTAATTATTTTAAATGTATATACATTAAATGTAATAACATTATAATTTTAGTAACTCGATTTTTCACCCATTAACTCGTTTCAATTGTATGGAAACCCTCATCAATGGCCTTCATCACGTTACAACTCTGGCAGGCGATACCCAACGTAATGTTGATTATTATACCGATATTCTAGGTCTTCGATTAGTAAAGAAAACGGTCAACTTCGATGCGCCGGATGTCTATCACTTATACTATGGTAATGAAACCGG
Source organism: Spirosoma sp. KCTC 42546 (assembly GCF_006965485.1). NCBI lineage: Bacteria > Pseudomonadati > Bacteroidota > Cytophagia > Cytophagales > Cytophagaceae > Spirosoma > Spirosoma sp. KCTC 42546. The sequence goes on along the minus strand of NZ_CP041360.1, from coordinate 8,553,005 downwards.
AGATCCTGGTACGATCCTCACATTCTTTCCATATGGTGGTATACCACGTGGACGGAAAGGTGTTGGTCAGTTAACCTATACAGCGTTTTCTGTTCCAACAGCGTCGCTCCGTTTCTGGATGGATCGGTTGCATGAACGAAACATTCCATATGCTGGTCCATACAAACGCTTCTCAGAAACATTTGTACGGTTCGAAGATTTTGATGGCATGGGCATTGAACTCGTTTTTACAGACGACGACCGGCGCACGGGTTGGGATAACAACCGAATCCCGGCAGAGTTTGCTGTGCGTGGTTTCCATACAGTAACCCTGAATGAGGTTAATCCAGACAAGACGATTAAACTCCTGACTGATATCATGCAACACACCCTAGTAGGGGAGGAGGAAGGCCGTTTCCGTTTTAAGGCGGGAAAAGGCGGGTCCGGAAATTTTGTCGATGTTTTATATTCACCAAAAGATGTTCATGCCTTGCAGGGAGCAGGTTCTGTTCACCACGTTGCCTTTTCAACGGATACGGATGAAACCCAATTGGTAATCCAACAGCAACTGGCGGAGTCAGGCTATCATGTTACACCCGTTCAGGATCGTAATTACTTCAACAGCATTTACTTCCGCGAACCTGGTGGAATCCTGTTTGAAGTGGCTACTAATCCGCCAGGCTTTGCCGTTGACGAGCCCGTTTCTGAATTAGGTACAGCTCTTAAACTGCCTCCTCAATACGAATCCCGCCGAACTAAAATTGAAGCTGAATTACCAGCAATCGAATTGAAATAATTTTTTTTAACACAGAGAGAACTGAGTGTTTACTGGGATAACTGAGAATCAAAAAACTCTGTTTTCTCTGTATCAACCTTTGTTCTCTTTGTGTTTACTCTTATACTATGATACATAACCCTAACAATATTCGCACAGCTGGAAAGCCTTTGGAAGAAGCCTCCAAAGTAATGATAATGGTTCATGGACGGGGAGGATCGGCTAGCGATATTCTTTCCTTATCGAAATACATTGAGGATAAAGAGTTCGCCTTTATTGCCCCTGAAGCCGAAGGAAATACGTGGTATCCCTATTCGTTTCTCCGGCCACTTAACGAGAACGAACCTTATTTGTCTTCGGCATTAGAAGTTCTGGCAAGTCTGCGCGCCAGGCTACAATCTGATTTTAATTTCAAATTACCTCAGATTTATTGGTTGGGTTTCTCTCAAGGTGCGTGTTTAACGCTTGAGTTCGTTGCCCGAAATGCAGTTGAGTATGGTGGCGTATTTGGCTTAAGCGGTGGACTCATTGGCCCACCTGATTTAGTTCGTAATTACGAAGGCTCTTTGGACAATACACCAATTTTTATGGGATGCAGTGATCGCGATCCGCACATTCCCAAAGAACGCGTCTTAGAATCAGAAAGCATATTTCGAACAATGGGTGCGAACGTGACTGCGAAATTGTATCCAAATTTTCCGCATTCGATTAACGAAGATGAGCTAAACGTTGTTAATTTGCTGATAGCCGGAGCCCAATAAACTCAGGTCTTTACTTAACAGCAATGCCTATGAGCCAATACATGGTTGAATTTGACCTTCCAGCTGTAATGGATGAAGGTTTCGAGAACCGGATCCCAGCCCAACGGCTCAAAGTGGAGGAATTAATGGAAAAGGGGTTTTTGTTATCTTATTCTCTTTCGGTCGATCGTCAGAAACTCTGGTGCATCTTCAAAGCCGATTCGGAGTTGGAAGTAATGGAGTCGATTTCGGAATTTCCCCTCATCAAATATATGACACCATTGATTACTGAGTTGATGTTTCATAATATGGTGGCCGCTCGAATTCCTCTCTTTTCATTGAACTGAATTAAACGAAAAACCCTCTTACTCGGAGGGTTTTTTCATAAATACAAATTGTACTTTTGCAGGCGTTTCAAAACCAAAAACACTTAAGTAACCAGGGTTTAACTGGTTACATACGCTTACAACTAGCTGATAATCAAGTTTCACGTGAAACTTAACTCATCACCAACTTTGCTCCAAAATTTAGAAAAAACATATGACGCCCAACATTCTAATCTGCCAGTCGGAGCGCGAACTTGAAGCTCATTTTGCCAATGATTTCATTGCTCATATCGATGGTAAGCATACACAAACATTGCGCCAGTTTTATGAAGACATTGCCGACTTACTTGAAATCCCAAACTTTGGTTTTACACTGGAAGCGCTGAACGATTCACTTAATGACTTACAGTGGCTTGAAGATGATAGGATCATACTCTATTTTACAAATACAAATGAGCTAGTTGGCAAGGAACGGGATCCAGCTAAAATGGGAAGTATATTAAGTGTTTTGGATGCAACGGCTGAGGATTGGAAATGGGTCGATGAAGAAGAGGAGATCGATAAGAAAGAGATTATCCTGGTATTTGAAGATAGCACACGTATTCGGAAATTATTAGAGAATGAAACCATTGAGTATTCGCTATTATCAGCTTTAAAATAATTGCCTGACGCAACAAATTTTCAAAACCTGCTGTTACCCTATTGTGCCGCCGGAATGTCCTTCCAGCGGCTTTTCGTGTTTGACATACAACCTGACTAAGCTTGAAACCAGATGAATTGCTCGGCCTATATGCCGAAGATAGTTTTATAAAATTACTGACTGAGCCTTTCAGTCGGAAAGTATCTACAAGCGATCCTCAACGACTACAGATTAAAGGTTTAGCTGGGAGTCTTGATGCTGTGTTGGCTTCTTCCATATTTAAATCGGTCGGTGGAAATCACCTTTATATTCTGACCGACCGCGATGAGGCAGCTTACTTCTTCAATGACTTGCAAAATCTGCTTAGCCAGGAAGTATTACTATTTCCAATGTCCTTTAAAAAGCCCTATCAATATGAAGAAGTAGAAAATGCAAACATATTGATGCGGGCAGAGGTGCTGAATAAACTTAACCCAGCTCCAAAAGATGGTTTATTAATGGTAACCTACCCCGAAGCATTATCGGAGAAGGTCATTAATAAACGATCCTTACAGGCCAATACACTGACCATACGGGTAGGAGAGAAGTTAGATACCCATTTCGTAGCAGAACTACTTCAAACCTATGAATTTGAGAAAACAGATTTCGTTTACGAAGCTGGTCAGTTTTCTGTTCGAGGGGGAATCATCGACGTTTTCTCATTTGCCAGTGAGTTTCCATTTCGGATTGATTTGTTTGATGACGAAGTTGAGAGTATTCGCAAATTCAATCCCGAAACCCAGTTATCAACAGACTCGGTAGCGTTTATTAACATTATTCCGAACATTCAGACAAAACTCGTTGAGGAAACCCGCGAACCATTTTTCAGCTTTCTACCTGAAGCAACAACTATCTGGGCAAAAGACATTGAGTTTACACTAGAAATCATCGAGAAGTGTTACGAGAAAGCAGAACAAAGCTTCGAATCAGTGGTCGCTGGCAGTGGAGGAATCCAAGTGGTTTCAGATCCCGGAAGTTTGTTCGAAACCCGACGATCATTTCTGAATGAACTAAAGCGGTATAGAACAGTTGAGTTCGGACGTAAGTTTTACTTCAAAACAGAAGGCAAACAGCAGTATAATTCAAAGCCTCAACCGTCGTTTAACAAAGATTTCAAACGGCTGGTTGATACACTAGGGGATAATCAATCGAAAGGATTTACCAACATTATCTCGGCTGAATCCTTTAAGCAACTGGACCGGCTTCGAACAATTTTTGAGGAACTTGACCCATTTGTGAAGTTTCAGCCGATAAATATCGGTTTACGGGAAGGCTTCGTGGATGAAGCATTAAAAATAGCCTGTTATACTGATCACCAGATTTTTGATCGCTACTATAAATATCGTGTTCAGGACAAGTTTTCGAAATCGAAAGCACTTACACTGCGTGAACTAAAAACACTACAGCCTGGCGATTATGTTACGCACATAGATTACGGTATTGGCCGGTTTGCAGGTTTAGAAAAAGTAGACCATGCGGGAAATGAACAAGAAGCAATCAGGCTCATTTATCGCGATAATGATATTCTGTTAGTTAGTATTCACAGCTTACATAAGATTGCTAAATACAGTGGTAGGGAAGGCGGGCCACCCACCATGAGCAAGCTTGGTTCTCAGGAATGGGAGCAGAAAAAATCCCGGATTCGCAAGCAGGTAAAGGATATTGCCCGTGAATTGATTGCGCTGTATGCCAAGCGTAGAACAGCACCAGGATATGCGTACAGTCGCGATAGTTTCCTTCAGGTCGAGCTAGAGTCGTCATTTATTTATGAGGATACACCAGATCAGGCCAAAGCAACCAATGATGTAAAGGATGATATGGAAAGGCCTCACCCGATGGACCGGCTGGTGTGTGGAGATGTAGGTTTCGGTAAAACGGAGATTGCTATTCGGGCGGCCTTTAAGGCAGTGACGGACAATAAGCAGGTTGCCGTGCTGGTACCAACAACAATCCTGGCCATGCAGCATTTCAAGACGTTTAGCGAGCGCATGGCCGATTTCCCTGTCAAGATTGAATACATCAACCGATTTCGGTCTGCGGCTCAAACGAAAGAAATTCTAAAAGGTGTAGCCTCAGGTGAAATCGGTATTTTGATCGGTACTCACCGAATAGTTAATAAAGACATAAAATTCAAAGATTTAGGACTTCTTGTGATAGATGAGGAGCAGAAGTTTGGCGTAAAAACCAAAGACAGACTCAAGGAAATGCGTGTGGAGGTCGACGTATTAACACTTACAGCTACGCCAATTCCCCGAACACTACATTTCTCACTGATGGGTGCTCGTGACCTCTCCGTAATCGCAACGCCCCCACCCAATCGGCAACCCGTCACGACAGAAGTTCATCCCTACAACGAAGCAACGATTCGGGATGCGGTGAGCTATGAAATCAGACGAGGTGGTCAGGTATTTTTCGTTCATAACCGAGTGAATGATATCGAATCTATTGGTAATCTAATCATGCGACTTGTACCAGAGGCCCGAGTTGGTGTAGCCCATGGACAAATGGAAGGGGATAGATTAGAGCGAATTATGACTCGATTTATCGAGGGTGATTATGATGTCTTGATCTCTACAAATATCATCGAATCAGGACTTGATATTCCAAATGCGAACACGATTCTAATTAACAATGCCCACTATTTCGGGCTTTCTGATCTTCATCAGATGCGGGGTCGCGTGGGTCGTTCGAACCGGAAAGCATTTTGTTATTTATTGACGCCCCCCCCTTCAGTCATGACGGCCGATGCCCGCAAACGTCTACAAACACTAGAGGACTTTTCTGACTTAGGCGAAGGTTTTAAGATCGCGATGCGTGATCTTGATATTCGAGGTGCTGGAAATTTACTAGGTGCAGAACAGAGTGGGTTTGTTAATGACCTTGGCTTTGAAATGTACCATAAAGTGCTTGACGAAGCAGTCCAGGAATTACGCGAAAATGAATTTAAAGAACTATTTGAGACAAAACCTGGTGACCTAAAACTAACATTACCTGATACTGTTATCGAGACTGATTTGCAGGTTGTTATCCCAGAACGATACGTCTCAAATATATCGGAACGACTAGCGTTATATACACGCCTGGATAGTCTTCAGAATAACGAAGAGCTACAGGCATTCAGACAGGAAGTGCTCGATCGTTTCGGACCGATGCCCGAAGAAGTCGAAAACCTGATAAAAATGGTCAACGTTCGCTGGAAAGCCGAACAGTTATACCTTGAAAAACTGACGCTTAAGAATAATATCCTGAAAGGATACTTCGTTTCTAACGGGAACGACGACTTCTTTAAATCCGATCAATTTGGCAAGGTAATTGAGTACCTCAAGCGAAACCCAACCAAATGTTCGTTGAAAGAATCGAAGGGACGACCAATTATCACCCATGTCAATGTGTATTCCGTTGAGCAATTGGATGAAATATTGGGCGCATTGACGAATTAATTACGATTTTTGTACCTACGTTTTACACAAAATAGAGCAATGATTCAAAAGTTTCACCTGCAACGAGCGGCTTATGTGCTACTGGCAATGACGGCCCTGGCATCCTGTAAGTCCAAGCACCCGACCAGTGTGCAGCCCGGTAAGAAAAGTACGGCGACGGGTATTGCTTACAACCAGAAAGAAGGTTTTCAGGTAAAGAAATTTGCTGGGCAGAAGGCAGGCCCAAACCTCGTTTTCATTGAAGGAGGCCGATTCACCATGGGCGCCCTGGAAGAGGACGTTATGAATACGCGTGATAACCGCGAACGAACTGTCTCGATCCAATCGTTTTATATGGATGAAACCGAAATGGCAAACGTCCACTATCTGGAATACCTGAATGCAATTCAGCGTGATTCATCGGAGGAAGTTGTAAAAGCAGCCTTGCCAGATACAACCGTTTGGTCAAATCCATTATCATTTAACGACTCTTACGTTACACAGTATCTTCGTTATCCTGCCTTTCGATATTATCCTGTTGTAGGTGTTTCGTGGGTCCAAGCTACCGATTATGCAACCTGGCGATCAAATGCTGTCAATAATGAGCTGGCAAAAGGAGGGGGACCGAAAAAGAAGGGGGGAGGTTTCTCTCTAAAGCGGAAGTCTAAAAAAGCGGATGATGCAGCTTTGGCTGAAGCAACTACAGCTGCACCTGCCAAACCGAGCCTTGAGAGTGGTACAATTCTGCCAGATTATCGTCTGCCAACTGAAGCCGAATGGGAATATGCTGCTAAAGCATTGATTGGGACTCAATACATGGACGAGAATCAAATCAATCAGCGAATCTACCCTTGGGATGGTTCATCAGTCCGGAACCCCAAGAAAGGTCGCAAACAAGGTCAGATGTTAGCAAACTTCAAACGTGGTCGTGGTGACTATGCCGGTATTGCTGGCCGTTCGAATGATGGTGCTATTATAACGGCTGAAATCTATGCTTATCCAGCAAATGATTTTGGTCTGTATAACATGGCTGGTAACGTAAACGAGTGGGTAATGGACGTTTATCGGCCTCTTTCCTATCAGGACGTTAACGATTTAAATCCAGTACGTCGTAATGGATATGTTGATGATGCGAAGAATTATGATAGCAAAAACAAACAATCATTAATTGACGATAAACTTCGTGTATACAAAGGCGGCTCCTGGAACGACGTTGCTTACTGGCTATCACCAGGTACACGTCGATTCTTAGACCAGGATTCGGCTACAGCAATGATTGGTTTCCGTTGCGCTATGATTGGAGTGGGCCGGAACAAATAAGTCAAGCACTATCCTTTCCTAAAAAAGAGGTCATCCGAATTTGGGTGACCTCTTTTTTTATGGAATTCGAAAAACAAACCGAACGGCTATCGATCAGCAACAGCTAGAGTTATTACGCTGATAGACTTGCAGCCAGCTCTAACTAATTCAATAGCGCAGGCTTCAATTGTGGCACCAGTAGTCAGCACATCATCAACGATGAGTACGTTTTTATTCTTAACGAGATCTGGCTTCACAATGCTAAATACTTTATTTACGTTTTCCCATCGTTCAAGTCGATTCTTGTGTGTTTGCGATTCATTAAAGGCATTTCTATTTAACACATCTATTACCATTGGCATGTTAAGTGCTTCAGCCAGTCCTTGAGCTATCCAATCTGCCTGATTATACCCTCGTTGCTTGTAGCGGCTCAAATGCAACGGAACACCTAGAATTACGTCTATTTCCTGAAGCTGTTTACTTTCTATTTTGAGTTGACTTCCGTACCAGCTTGCCAGTTCTTTAGCTGCTTCTTTTTGGCCTCTGTATTTAAAGCTGTGTATTAGATTTTGTACAACACCACCCTTTGTAAAATGCAGGTAAGAAGCTAAAAAGCGCACAGGTACTTTTCCGGCAAACTTATTGAGGAGATTTTGATCGTAAGGTTCCTGATGTTGATTTGTCTCCGGAAGATTGATTCTACAAGCTGAACACAAAACACGCTCATTAGCTATTAAAGACTGTTTACAACCTAGGCACAAAGTAGGAAAAAGTAGATTGACAAAATCGTCTATTAATAGATGAATAAACCGAAACATAGTTCGTATTCGTTTGTAGTATAAAACGTTGTAATTTAGGGAGAAGAATAATCGGGGAAGCACTGTGGAAGAAAAAAGTATAGATAAATCCTGGGAAGAGTTACTTGACCAAATTCAATCTTTGGTTGGTAAGCGTCCTGCCGATCTTAACGCCGTTCTATTTTTAATTGGCGTTCAGGAATTAGGTACGGGGCCTAAACGCTTTTCTAAAGAAGCAAAACAAGACCTAATGCATATAGCTGTTTGTCGTGTGCTGAGTCAGTCAGGCTATTATGAATTAGATGGGCTTGATAAAGATGGTTGGCCACGGTGGTTGCTAGCTAAGCCAATTCCGCATGGCGACCTGCTGGCGCAGGAAACCTTTTTAAAACAACACGTTATTCAGTATTTCGAGACTCTTTCAGTTTAACTACTCAACCTGAATTCCTATGCAATCTTCAACAGCTTACACAACACTATTACAACGCATAGACGAGTATAAAAAACGCTACTTTCAAAATCAACTTGTGAAAGGAAGTCTTTTTTTTATAGCTCTCCTTGGAAGTGGTTATCTCTTCATAAACACAGCCGAGTTCATTGGCCAATTTAATTCTGTTGGTCGTGGAGCCTTATTTTTCGGTTTTTTGCTTACTACCTTAGTCGGGTTGTATCTGTTTATAATACGCCCTTTGATGAGTTTATATGGGCTAAATAAACCATTGTCAAATGATGAAGCTGCTCGACAGATAGGAACCTTTTTTCCAGAGGTAGGGGATAAGTTGTTAAATACACTTCAACTCCAACGTATAACATCTGATCAGAGCGATTTGCTCCAGGCTAGTCTAAATCAGCGGTCACAGCAATTACTTATAAATCGTTTCTCTAACGCAATTCAGATTAGCCGCAACCGAGAATTTCTTAAATATGCCATTCCTCCGCTTGCACTTATCCTTGTAATTCTAATCGTGAATCCAACATTTTTCACAAAGTCGTCAACACGGCTTGTGAATTACAATAAAGAGTTTGTTGAAGAGGCTCCCTTTCGATTTGTGGTGCAAAACAAGTCACTGAAGGCGTTTCGGAACGAAGATTTCCCATTAAAAGTGAAGCTTACTGGTGATGCACTACCACAAGCCGTGTACGTAGTTGCGAATGGGACTCGCTTCAAACTTGAGCAATTGGGCGACCAGTTTAGTTATAACTTTGATAATCTTCAGCGCGACTTAGATTTCCATCTAGAGGCTGCTGGTTTCAATTCAACAGAATATAAAGTTTCACTAATTGACCGACCTGCAGTACTCTCGTTTAACGTTAAACTGGATTATCCGGCTTATTTAAATAAGCCAACCGAGCAGCTTTCAAATGTTGGGAATCTTCTTGTTCCACAAGGCACAGTGGTTAACTGGGAATTTGCGGCTGATCATACAGACTCCCTTCTTCTACGGTTTAATTCAGATGCAAAGCCAGTGGTAGCCCATTTGATAGATAATAACACGTTTGCTCTGAATAGAAGGCTAATGCAAAACGCAACCTATTCTGTGTCATTGAAGAATGGTCAGATTGCTGCACCATCGGTCATCCAGTATAATGTTCAGGTGATTCCAGACCGGTATCCTCAAATTTCCGTAGATCGAATTCAGGACACAGTTACCTATAATTATATAGCACTATCAGGTTTAGTTTCTGATGACTATGGGTTCTCGAAGCTTCGGTTAAATTATAAGATAAACCGTAATGGAAAGGGGTCTCCTTCACACGTTATAGACATTCCAGTAAATCGCTCTACTACGTCACAAAACTTTGTTTATAACTGGTCACTTGATAGCTTAAAACTAAGCCAAGAAGACAAATTAGAGTACTTCGTGCAGGTTTGGGATAACGATGGAGTGAACGGTCCCAAGTCAAGTCGATCAAATCAGTTGAATTTTGTAGTTCCTTCGAATGCTGAAATTCAGAAGCAGGTTGATAAGTCAGCCGAGAAAACCGAGCAACAAATTGATAATGCTCTAAGCAAAACGCAAGCGATCAAGAAAGAATTAAATCAAATGGAAGATCGGATGCGAACCAAAAAATCCTCCGATTTTCAGGATAAAAAACAGTTACAGGATGTCCTGCAAAAGCGAGAGGAGTTACTAAAGGAAATCCAAAAACTCCAAGAGCAATTCCAGAAAACGAATGATACGCAACAGCGCTTCGCCGAAAAAAATCAGGCTATGCAGGATAAGATGGAGCAGCTAAAGAAGTTGTTTAATGAACTTCTTGATCCTGAATCAAAGCAGTTGTATGAGCAATTGAAACAACTATTGGAACGTAAGCAGGATGAAAAAGCCTCGGATATGCTTGATAAACTCAGCCGTAAAGAAAAGAACATGGAGCGCGACTTGGACCGTGCTTTGAAGCTTTTCAAACAAATGCAGCTCGAGCAAAAGGTTAATAATATTGCAGAAAACCTTGAGAAGCAAGCTGAGAATCTTGAGAAGCAAGCTGAAGAGAATGCTAAGAAAAATGAGACTTCTCAGGAGCAACAGAAGCAACAGGAGAAGTCTCAGGAAGATTTCAAGAATACGCAGGAGCAATTAAAGGAAATTGAAAAGCAAGCTGAAAAAGACGACCTAAATAAGCCTGAATCTTCCGAAGAAGAGCAAAAGGAAATTGAGAAAGAGATGGAGGAAGCCACGAAAAACATGAAGAGTGACCAAGGAAAACAGGCCTCCTCAAAACAGAAAAAGTCGGCTAAATCTATGAAGGCCATGAGTAAGGCCATGAAAGAATCCATGCAATCTGCTGAAATGGAAGAGATGCAGGAAAACATTGATGACTTACGAAATATCCTCGACAATCTCATTACGCTCTCGTTTGGACAGGAAAAAGTCATGAAAGATTTCCGGGGTATGAGCCTTCAGGACCCCAGGGTTACCAAGCTATCACAAGAGCAATTAAAACTACAGGATGATGCTAAAATAATTGAAGACAGTTTAAATGCTCTAGCTAGCCGAGTAGTACAAATTCAGTCGTTTGTAACACGTGAGTTGACTAATATGAAATCCTATATGGATGAAAGTGTACAGCAATTGCGTGACCGTCGGCTAAGTATGGCTTCATCAAAACAGCAGTTTGCAATGACATCTATTAATAATTTGGCTTTGATGTTGAGTGATGTGTTAAAGAATATGCAACAGCAAATGAATGCTATGGCCATGCCTGGTAAAGGAAAAGGCGGCAAAAAGGGCGAAAATCCCAGTGGTATGGGAGAGATGCAAAAACAACTTAATGCCAAGATGCAACAGCTTCAGAAAGGCGGTAAATCGGGTAGGGGATTATCAGAAGAATTATCTCAGATGGCTGCTGAGCAAGCTATGATTCGGCAAATGCTGAAAAAGCTTGAGGAAAATGCGAAAGGAACAGAGGCCGGAAAGCAACAGGAAAAACAAGTAAAAGACTTACTTGAAAAGATGGATGAATCGGAGACAGATTTAGTGAACAAGCGAGTCAACCCTAATCTTATCAATCGTCAGAATGAGATTCTCACCCGGTTACTGGAATCTGAGAAAGCCTTGAAACAACAGGAAGAAGATCCAAAGCGTCAGGCAGAAGCAGCAAAATCAATGAAGCGTAGCACACCTGCTTTTTTCGATTCGACAAATTTGCAACTGAAAACAAAGCAAGTTGAAGTCCTTCGTTCAGTTACACCAAATTATAATCTTTTTTACAAAAAAGAAGCAAATCAGTATTTGCAGAAAGTAAGTAAGTAGTTTTAATCGTTTTCTATTTAACCGCTCACTTGGCACGAAGGTGAGCGGTTTTTTGTTACACAACCACAAGATTTTTATCACGTTTCATCTTTTCAACAACTTTCAACAATTTTGTGAAAAGTTTCCACGTGAAACATTTTTCAAAAATCATTAAAAATGTATTCTTCTTACGATGTCATTGTAGTTGGTGCAGGCCACGCAGGATGTGAAGCAGCTAACGCTGCCGCCACAATGGGCTCAAAAGTTTTATTAATTACAATGAATATGCAAACCATTGCACAAATGTCCTGTAATCCAGCTATGGGTGGTGTGGCAAAAGGTCAAATTGTGCGAGAAGTTGACGCGCTGGGCGGACTATCGGGAATAATCAGCGATAAAAGTATGATTCAATTCCGCATGCTAAACCGCTCAAAAGGCCCTGCCATGTGGAGTCCTCGCTGTCAAAGCGACCGGAATTTGTTTGCATGGGAGTGGCGAAAGGCATTAGAAGAAAATAGAAATATTGATTTCTGGCAGGATACAGTTACGGAAGTCATTGTAAAAAATGGACGAACGGCCGGTGTAAAAACAAGTTTGGGTGTAGAATTTTTAGCCAAAGCGGTAGTACTAACAAACGGTACGTTCTTAAACGGCAAAATGTTCATTGGCGAAAAAGTGTTTGGTGGTGGACGAACAGCCGAGCGTTCTGCCACAGGCTTAACCGAGCAGTTAATGAGTTTGGGCTTTGAAGCAGGCCGTATGAAAACTGGCACTCCTCCACGAGTAGATGGCCGCAGCCTGGATTTTGACCGTATGGAAGAGCAACTAGGCGACGAAAATCCTGGCAAATTTTCTTACACCAATACACCTGTTCTGAACAAACAACGTAGTTGCTGGATAACATATACGAATCAGGCAGTGCATGATGAACTAAAAACTGGCTTTGAAAAATCACCCATGTTTACGGGTCGAATTAAAGGATTAGGACCTCGTTATTGTCCGTCAGTGGAAGACAAAATAAACCGCTTTGCGGATAAAGATCGGCATCAGATTTTTGTAGAACCAGAGGGATGGGACACAGTAGAAGTGTATGTAAATGGCTTTTCCACTTCATTGCCTGAAACAGTTCAATACAATGCCTTAAGGAAAATTGAAGGTTTCGAAAATGTCCGAATGTTCCGGCCAGGCTATGCTGTAGAGTATGATTTCTTCCCACCAACACAATTAAAGCCAACCTTAGAAACACAGTTGGTGCAAAATTTATTTTTCGCTGGCCAGATTAATGGTACAACGGGCTATGAAGAAGCAGCATGTCAAGGATTAATGGCCGGTATAAATGCTCACCGAAATGTAAATGAGGAAGCCGAGTTTACAATAAAAAGATCGGAAGGATATATAGGTGTGCTAATTGATGACCTGATAACAAAAGGTACCGAGGAGCCATATAGAATGTTTACGTCTAGGGCCGAATACAGGACCTTATTACGACAGGATAATGCGGATTTACGACTCACTGAAAAAGGATATGCTATTGGTCTAGCCTCCCAGGAACGCTATGATAATATGCTAGTGAAGCGAAATGGCGTAGCCAAACTAACAGAAGCGATTCGAGGGACTAAGTTAAAACCAGATGAGGTCAATGCCTGGCTCGAAGGTAAAGGAAGTGCACTTCTGCGTGAAAAAAGTAGTTTTTACACATTACTAAAACGCCCAGAAATTGATCAAGCTGATGTGAAAGAGCTATTAAAAATGATTCCTGACATGCCTGGGGTAGGGGAGGAGGTCTTGGAACAAACAGTGATAGAAATTAAGTACGAAGATTATTTGAATCGGGAAAAGCAAAATGCCGATAAGCTTGATAAATGGGAAAACCTATCAATAAATCCTACATTCGACTATGATCGGCTTAAAGCCCTATCCTTCGAAGGTAAAGAAAAACTGAAACGATTACGGCCATCAACTATTGGTCAAGCATCAAGAATTAGTGGTGTAAGTCCATCCGACGTTTCGATTCTACTGGTCTATATGGGCCGTTAATAAGTAAGTTCTGGCTAAATCTCAAGCGATTGAAGTCAGAACTTTTTTGTGTCTATACAATTCAAACAGCTGTTTTGGAAACAATAACTGAATGCCCAGTATGTGGCAGTAGCCACTTTAACCCATTTCTGGTCTGTAAAGATTACTTAGTAAGCCTGCAGAATTTCACCATTCAGGAGTGCCAGGCATGCGGATTTCGCCTAACAAATCCACGACCTGATGCAAATTCAATTGGCTCGTACTATAAATCGGAAGACTATGTATCGCACAATGACGAGGGAAAGGGAGTGATCAATATGGCTTACCGAATCGTTCGAAATTATACCTTAGACTCAAAACTAAGACTTATAAATAAGTTAAATGGCAGACAAGGCCGAGTGCTGGATGTAGGTTGTGGTACTGGTGCTTTTCTGGAAAGTTGTAAGAAAGGTGGCTGGCAGATAATTGGTATGGAACCAGATAGAGATGCACGTACTATTGCCCAGAAGAAATTAGAGGCTGAAATAAAACCAAACCTGAATGCATTAACAGGTACGAAACCTGTTGATATTATTACCCTATGGCATGTACTTGAACACATTCCAAACTTAAATGAAGTTATTCCTCAGCTTCATCAATTACTGGAGCGTAAAGGAACGCTATTAATTGCGGTTCCAAATTCGGACTCCTATGATGCACAGTATTTTAAAGAATTCTGGGCAGCCTATGATGTACCTCGCCATTTATATCATTTTACACCTACAACTATAAAACCATTATTCGAAAAACATGGGTTTAAATTGGTGGAAAAGAAGCCAATGGTATTTGATGCTTTTTATATAGCCATGCTAAGTACACGTTATCAGGGTGGTAAAACAGACTATTTAAAAAGTGTCCGAATAGGTTTAGCATCAAATACAGAAGCCAGCCGAACAGGAAACTCATCAAGCCTAATCTACCAATTCATTAAGGCATAATAATTGCAACTGTCCAAGTAGTCCCACTCTTGTAAGGCCTGTTCGGCAAAGGTCTATTCTAAATTAAAAAAGTGAAATTTTTGTGTGAATAACACTGTGTATAAGTAAACAGTATGCGTGGAAAACCTGTTTATAAGGGTTAAATCAAGTGTGGAAGGATGAGATAGTAATCCACAATCGAAATCAAAAGGCTGGTATATGTGGAGAAAGCCCTACATATCACAAGTAACTCCACAAATTTTCCCCACCTGAAACTGTGCACAAATTTTATGCACAAATCCACAAATATTTAACAAACAGAATGTGGATAACATGTTATTTACTTAAATATGAGTAAATTAAGTGTGGATAACAAAACAATGATAAGTGGATAACATATCACCGTTGTCCACACCATTTAAAAATAAAAGTGGACAACTTATTTATACACATTTCCACATGACTAATGGTTATAATAACGTTTCTTTTAAAAAGCCTTTTTATAAAATGTTAATAAGGTTAAAAGTCATTATTGCACTAACGTGTGTGTTGTCGGCTGGCCTCGTATATGGGCAGGGAGGAACAACGCTGGCTGAAGAATACTACAAAGCGGGCGAATTTGAAAAAGCAGCTAATGAGTATGCCAAGCTGTTAAAGACCGAAGTTAGCTGGGTTAGGGTGTCGCGTTATGTAACCAGTCTCCAAAAAAGTAATAAAGGAGAGGAAGCCGCAAAATACCTTAAGAAGCAGCAAAGGAGCGATGATGCTAATCGAGCTTACTATGAATTGCTGAGTGGACAGCTGGCAGCTCAACAGGGTGACACAATTCAGGCGCAAGCGCAGTATACAACTGCATTACAATCCAGCAAATCATCGATTGCAAAACTTGAAAAATTAGCGACAGCCTTCAATGAGGTCGGAGAAGCTCGCTGGGCTGTCCGAACACTCGAAACCGCTAGAGAAGTTAGTAAAGACCCAACCTCATACAGCGAGGATTTAATGGCTCTATACCGGTCAACAGGTCAGACTGAGAAAGCTATTGACGAAATCATTATAACGGGCAAACAAACGGATAAGAAAGAAACAGTATTAGCAGCTTTACAAGGATTTATCAACACAAAAGATGAGCCACTTGTGGAAAAAGCACTATATACAAAGATCCAACAGGAGCCAAACGAACTAGCGTATAACGAATTATTGATCTGGTATTTCGTTCAAAAACAAAAGTTTAGCAGAGCTTTACTTCAAGAAAAAGCAACTGATAAACGCCTGAAACTAAATGGGAGTCGGGTATATGACCTTGGCATGCTGGCGTTAAATAATAAAGAGTACAAAGCAGCTGCCGATGCTTTTGAGTATGTGACAACAACATATCCACAGGGTCAACTATACCCGTTTGCTCGACGACTAGTTATCAATGCTCGTGAAGAGCAGGTGAAAAATACATATCCGATTGATAAACTTGAAATTCGAAAACTAATCGCTGATTACCAGCGTATGCTTCAGGAAATAGGTACAAATGTCAAAACATTAGAAGCTCTTCGGAGTACCGCTAACCTGTATGGTAATTACCTTGATAGTAAAGACACAGCGTTAACCGTCCTTGATTTGGCTATTGATCTTGGGAAAACAGACAAGAATTTCGTTGACCGTTGTAAGCTTGACAAAGGGGATATCTACCTTCTTAAAGGTGAGCCCTGGGAATCTACCTTATTATATTCCCAAGTAGAGAAGTCTCAAAAAGAAGAATTGTTAGGGTATGAAGCCAAATTGAAAAATGCCAAGCTACATTATTATAAAGGCAACTTTTCAGTAGCAAAGGATTTGCTGGATGTGTTGAAACTGGCGACCTCCCGTGAAATTGCCAACGATGCAGAGCAATTAAGTTTATTGATTGTGGATAACACAGGTATGGATAGTACAGAAGCAGCCATGCGCTGGTACGCTGATACAGAATTACTTCTGTTACAAAACAAAACCGATGAAGCTGTGGATAACCTGAATAAAATGTTGGCAAAGTATGGTGACCATAGTATTGCTGATGAAGTACTCTGGCTTCGGGCTAATACGTATATGAAACAAGGAAAGAATGCAGAAGCACTGGAGGACTTGAAAAAAATCGTAAGTGCGTATCCAACTGATATATTGGGAGATGATGCCCTGTTTACACAGGGGAAAATCTATGATGAGCGACTAAAAGATAAAGCTGCAGCTATGGAAGCATACCAAAAAGTGCTTACTCAATATCCAGGAAGCATTTATGGAGCTGAAGCTCGTAAACGATTCCGCGCTTTACGAGGAGATACATTGAATTAATAAATAACCAGTTATCCACAAAAAAGCCCGAAATCCACAGATTTCGGGCTTTTTTGTGGATAACTGGTTAAGATACAGTTTGTAACAATAATTCTTTAAACACTTCGTATTGAGCTGGAATATGAATGCTTTGCTTAGTTAGGTTAGCCATTACAGCTAACCGCTCGGGAACATCTATAGACTGGTTAAGTACTTCTTCAACTAACGGTTTAAACTTTGAAGGATGAGCAGTCGCTAATGCCACACCAACAACGTCTTTATTCGAATCAGCCAAATACGATTGTAGACCCAGTATACCAATGGCCGTGTGAGGACAAGCAACGTAACCAAATTGCTCATAAATTTTTAGCATACCAGCTCTTGTTTCAGTATCATCAAAGAAGTAACCAGAAACATTTGCGTTAAACGTTTCATAATCATCTCGATACAAATGAGCTAATCGGACAAAATTGCTTGGGCTACCAACATCCATGGCATTTGATATAGTGGCGACAGAAGCTGCTGGCGAATAAATACCTGTCTTCAGATAAGATGGAACAACGTGATTAAGATTGGTAGCAGCGACAAAATGAGCAACAGGTAAACCCATCTGCTGAACCATAGCACCCGCGCTTAGGTTACCGAAATTGCCGCTGGGCGTAGAAAAAACGACGGGTTTACCGATATGACGAACTTGGCCATAAGCTCGGACGTAATAAAATCCCTGTGGAATCAATCGGAAAATGTTGATCGAATTAGCAGAAGAAAGAGAAAGATGGGTAGTCAGTTCAGAATCCGTAAAGGCCTGTTTGACAATTGCTTGGCAATCATCGAAAGAACCATCAACTTCAAAAGCCTGTACATTTCCGCCAAGAGTGGTTAGCTGTTTTTCCTGCAAATCACTTACTCGCCCGCTAGGATACAAAATCGAAACTCGAACACCAGGGACATTATGAAATCCCATTGCTACAGCTCCACCTGTATCACCCGATGTAGCAACTAGGATATTAATCTCCTGATCACTTTTCTTCGAATAATAGGACATCAGAGCAGCCATGTAACGGGCTCCAACATCTTTAAACGCAAGAGATGGCCCATGAAATAATTCCAGAACAGATGTTCTTCCCGCTTCAAGATTAACTACAGGCGTATCGAATGGAAAGGCACGATGTGTAAGCTCTTCCAGATCAGACTTACTAATTTCTTCACTAAATAATGCCTTACTGATTTCAAAACCAATGTCTGCTAACGATTGGCCAGCGATAGTCTCAAAAAAGTGAGCGCCCAACCGAGGTAAGGGGATAGGCATATATAAACCCTTATCAGCGGGCATACTATGGAAAAGAGCTTCCTTAGTTGAAACAGTTAAGTCTGGATTATTCGTGCTGTAAAAACGCATAAGCAAAAAGTCAAAATAAGGCTACAAAGTACGGTAAATCAGACCAATGAATCGAAACAAAGGACTTTAAATGTGGAAAACTAATGTGGATTAGTGGATAAGTAGGGCAATACGTAAATTTGTAAAAACTTGACACTTCATTATGTCCTTTGGATTATTCAATGCACCCACTCCGGCGAATGAGCCGGTCAAAGAATACCGACCTAACTCGCCTGAACGTGGGTCGCTCAAAAACGCATTAGCAGAATTTCGGGCCCAGGAAACTGATATACCCATGTATATTGGGGGCAAAGAAATACGTACAGACCGTAAATTTCGGGTTGCTCCCCCTCATGATCATCATCATACCCTCGGATACTTTTATGAAGGTGATGCAAAGCATGTGGAACAGGCCATTGAGTCGTGTTTAGCAGCAAAAGAAGCTTGGGCAAACCTGCCATGGGAGCAACGGGCTAGTATTTTTCTAAAAGCAGCAGATTTGATAGCCGGGCCGTATCGAGCTATACTAAATGCAGCTACAATGCTTGGGCAATCAAAGAATGCCTATCAGGCTGAAATTGATTCCGCTTGCGAGCTTATCGACTTCCTTCGATTTAATGTTCATTATGCAACCGAAATCTATCAACAGCAGCCAAATTCATCGCCTGGTGTTTGGAACCGATTAGAGTATAGGCCGCTCGAAGGTTTCGTTTTTGCATTAACACCATTCAATTTCACGGCTATTGCTGGTAACTTACCTACATCTGCTGCACTAATGGGAAATACCGTAATTTGGAAACCCGCCTATTCACAAGTGCTTTCGGCAAAAGTGATCATGGATGTGTTAAATGAAGCGGGTTTACCGGCAGGTGTAATCAACCTGATTTATGTAGATGGACCGGTTGCGGGCGATATTATTTTTAACCATTCAGATTTTGCAGGCATACACTTCACTGGTAGTACAGGGGTATTTCAACAAATTTGGGGTACAATAGGAGCGAATATCCACAAATACAAAAGTTATCCACGAATTGTTGGAGAAACAGGGGGAAAAGACTTTGTATTGGTTCATGAATCTGCCAGTGCGGAAGAAGTAGCAACTGGATTGGTTAGAGGAGCTTTTGAATATCAAGGGCAAAAATGTTCGGCTGCATCCAGGGCTTATATACCTTCAACCCTCTGGCCAGCAGTTGAGGCAATGATGAAACAGTTTTTGTCTGAACTAAAAATGGGAGGAACAGAGGATTTCTCTAACTTCATTAATGCTGTAATCGACGAACGAGCCTTTAAAAAAATAACCGCTTACATCGCTGAAGCTATACTGAATGACCAGGTCCAACTAATTGCTGGGGGAAATTACGATAGTTCAAAAGGGTATTTTATTGAGCCAACCGTATTAAAAGTCAATGATCCAAGGTACAGAACCATGTGCGAAGAAATCTTTGGTCCAGTGCTGTCTGTATATATTTACGAGCCTGGGGAATTTGACTCCATGGTTGAAGTCATCAATTCTACCTCACCTTATGCTCTCACCGGATCCATTTTTGCAAAGGACCGATATGTAATTGAACAAGTTTCCAAACAACTTCAAAACGCTGCTGGTAACTTTTATATTAATGATAAACCTACTGGAGCTGTAGTTGGTCAACAACCTTTTGGGGGAGCACGTGCTTCTGGAACAAATGATAAAGCAGGATCGGCTTTGAACCTATATCGCTGGGTTTCAGCTAGAACCATCAAGGAAACATTTGTTTCACCGAAACGCTATGAATACCCATTTCTGGAGGCTGAATAATTTTTAAAAAAAGTTTGAGGTAAGGCTTGTGTAAAGAAATAAAAAAGTATAATTTTGCACTCCCAAATCAGGAGAAAGAACAGAACGTGATAACGTAATTGTCTTTTTATCAATAAGTTAACCAAGGGGAACGTGAAAAGTTGTTTAAATTATTTTTCAACTTTTTCTTGACAAAGCAAATAGAGTGTTGTACCTTTGCACTCCCAAATATAAGGAAGGCCAACAACGGTTGGCCACCATCTCGAAAGAGAGACAGTTCTTTGACGTATTGACATTAATAGGTTAGCACTATTAAGGCTATAAACATCGAGATTAACTTT
>NZ_CP041360.1:8262500-8530000 GCF_006965485.1 Spirosoma sp. KCTC 42546 | reverse complement strand
CGAGGTTAAGATCGTTGACGATCGGATCCGAAGCGAAAGCGAGTCTGAACAGGGCGTCTAGTCAGTGGGGGTTGACGCGAAACTTGGTGATCTATCCCTGGCCAGGTTGAAGGGGTGGTAACACACCGTGGAGGACCGAACCGATAAGCGTTGAAAAGCTTCCGGATGAGCTGGGGATAGGGGTGAAAGGCCAATCAAACTGAGAAATAGCTCGTACTCTCCGAAATGTTTTTAGGAACAGCGTTACGTGTTACTGTCTGTGAGGTAGAGCGACCAACAGGATGCGGGGGAGTCACATCCTACCAACTTCTGATGAACTCCGAATGCGCAGAGAGGTGCGTGGCAGTGAGGGCTTGGGTGCTAAGGTCCAAGTCCGAGAGGGGAACAACCCAGACCATCAGCTAAGGTCCCTAAGTGTGTGCTAAGTTGAACAAAGGCGGTCCGGCTGCTGAGACAGCCAGGAGGTTAGCTTGGAAGCAGCTATTCCTTTAAAGAGTGCGTAACAGCTCACTGGTCGAGCGGGGCGGGCGTCGATAATAAACGGGCATCAAGCACATCACCGAAGCTATGGACCTATACTTGGAGTATAGTGTGGTAGGAGAGCATTCTATGGGGGGTGAAGTTGAAGCGTGAGCTTTGGTGGACCGCATAGAAAAGCAAATGTAGGCATAAGTAACGAGAATGAGGATGAGAACTCCTCACACCGAAAAGCTAAGGTTTCCTCCGCGATGGCAGTCATCGGAGGGTTAGTCGGGGTCTAAGGAGCAGGCGAATGCCGGGCTTTGAGGGGGAACAGGTTAATAGTCCTGTACTATCTATGCAGGCAGTCTCATGACGGAGTGCCAGAGATGCTACGTCCTGACGGAATAGGGCGTTGAGCGGAGGCTTCGGCTGAAGCGAAGTGTTGACGGGGCTTCCAAGAAAAGTGAGGGTGTGTTAAGCGTATGGATACCCGTACCGTAAACCGACACAGGTAGCTGGGAAGAATATTCTAAGGTGCGCGAAAGAATCATGGTTAAGGAACTCGGCAAGATTACCCTGTAACTTCGGGATAAGGGGGGCCGTCTGGCAACAGCGGCTGCAGAGAAGAGGCCCAGGCGACTGTTTACCAAAAACACAGGACTCTGCCAAAATGAAAGTTGACGCATAGGGTCTGACACCTGCCCGGTGCTGGAAGGTTAAGGGGGGAGCTTAGGGGTAACTCGAAGGTTTGAACTGAAGCCCCAGTAAACGGCGGCCGTAACTATAACGGTCCTAAGGTAGCGAAATTCCTTGTCGGGTAAGTTCCGACCTGCACGAATGGTGTAACGATCTGGGCACTGTCTCAACCATGAGTTCGGTGAAATTGTAGTAGCGGTGAAGATGCCGCTTACCCGCCACGGGACGGAAAGACCCCGTGCACCTTTACTACAGCTTAACATTGAATGCCGGTCAGTCATGTGTAGGATAGGCGGGAGATTGCGAAGGGGTGTCGCCAGGCATGCTGGAATCAACCTTGAAATACCGCCCTTGGCTTACTGGCGTTCTAACTGGAGACAGGACCGTGTTTGGTGGGTAGTTTGACTGGGGTGGTCACCTCCGAAAGGGTAACGGAGGTTTCCCAAGGTCCGCTCATGCCGGACGGTAATCGGCAGGGGAGTGCAATAGCAGAAGCGGGCTTGACAGTGAGGCCTACAAGCCGATCTGGTGCGAAAGCAGGGTATAGTGATCCGGTGGTTCCGCATGGAAGGGCCATCGCTCAAAGGATAAAAGGTACGCCGGGGATAACAGGCTGATCTCCCCCAAGAGCTCACATCGACGGGGAGGTTTGGCACCTCGATGTCGGCTCGTCACATCCTGGGGCTGGAGAAGGTTCCAAGGGTTCGGCTGTTCGCCGATTAAAGTGGCACGCGAGCTGGGTTCAGAACGTCGTGAGACAGTTCGGTCCCTATCTGTGGTGGGCGTTGGAATATTGACGGGCTCTGTCCTTAGTACGAGAGGACCGGGATGGACTCACCGCTGGCGAATCGGTTGTTTGGCCGCAGGCACGGCCGAGTAGCTACGTGGGGAACAGATAAGCGCTGAAAGCATCTAAGTGCGAAACTGGCCTGAAGATGAATGTTCCGGTATAAAGGGGTGTTGTAGACGACGACGTTGATAGGCGGTAGGTGTAGGCATCGAGAGGTGTTAAGCCGAGCCGTACTAATGGCCCCGGACGCGTGTTTGTGATTTTGCTTAGTAAGAATGCTTTAAAAGAAGTCCAGTATTGATCAGAAGTTGAGTGCAAATCAGAGTCTCTCTCTGTGGGGAAAAAGACCTATAAAGGTATTGACTGAGAAGGATAGATTAGGCGAAGGCTTAATGATCTGGAGTCGCAAGGGTCAATCAGGTTGGTGCTGGTAAGGCGGGTGTTCACCTCTTCCATCTCGAACAGAGCCGTTAAGCCCCGTACTGCCGATGGTACTGCTGTCACAAGCGGGAGAGTAGGAAGGTGCCACCTGAATGAAATAAGTAAAAGGCCGTTTTTCGTGAGAAAGACGGCTTTTTTGCGTTCAACTAAATTTTGTGAGTTCTAGATATGTGATTCCCAAAACTCATTTATTAGTTCTAAAACCTCATCAACCGATGAGGCTACAATCAAAAGTCCACGGTTTTCAGCTTTCAGAAACCCATCTGCAATCATACGGTCGAGCTGTTGAAGCATAAGATCATAATAACCGTTCACATTAATTATAGCCACTGGCCCATCATAAAGTTTGAGTTGTCGCCAAGCCAGAATTTCAAATAGTTCGTCAAGTGTACCATAGCCTCCGGGTAAGGTGATTACGCCCTTAGATAATTGCACCATCTTGAACTTTCGCTCATGCATGGTTTCAACAAAATGTAGTTCAGTAAGCGTTGTATGAGCTACTTCAAGATCAGCAAGGAAGTTAGGAATTACGCCTGTTACTTCTCCTCCCTGTTGTAAAACGGCGTTAGCAACATTTCCCATTAGTCCAAACCCTCCTCCACCGTAAATAAGGCGGATGTTACGAGCGGCCATTTTTTCGCCGAGTTCAACAGCTATTTCGTTATAAATAGGATTTGTGCCCAGACTAGATGCACAGTAAACGACAAGGCTCTGCATAAAATTGACAGGATAAAATCTGCCTGTTAATAAAGGATAATGAACTACCGTTAAAGTTGGGCTAAATTTTTAGTTACAGTATTTAAGTCTAAGCCCCCGAATGTTCCGGAACTCATCAATAAAAAGACTTGCGCTTCGTCATGTTGCTTCGTCAGATAAGCCTTCAGAGTACCAGCATCTGTAATGACGTGTAGATTTGATCGATCGAAGGCCGTTTGAATGTCATCAGCAGTGATAGGGCTAAGATGATTGTTTGCTTGTGTTTGCGTATCAATAAATACAATAGCTTCATCAGCCGCATTCATTGTGTCTCTATACTGATCCAAAAACAATTTATTTAGGCTACTAAACGTATGGAGTTCAACGACAGCTACCAACTTTTTGTCCGGGAATTGTTGTTTAACCGCATCCGTCGCAGCTTCGACTTTGGCAGGTGAGTGAGCAAAGTCGCGGTAGACGATTCGTTTCGGGGTTTCCGCAATTTTTTCCAGCCGACCGCTTACACCTTTAAAAGTTGGAATTGCTTCATAAAACTGATCTTCTGTAATCCCAATACGATCACAAACGGTTATAGCCCCTGCGATATTTTTTAAATTGTGCTGGCCAAACAGATGGATTGGTATGTGTTTACCCTGCTTTGTAATAAGGTAAGTCTGGCCATTAACAATTTCGCTCGGATGTGGAAAATAAGGCACTTTGGTAATATCAGCACGCTCTTTCTGACCAATGACATCAAGCATATCGTCTGACTCATCAAAAATCAGAATACCCGCTTTGGGCATGGCTTCGGCTAGTGACTCAAATTGATCGACATACTCATCCCAGGTTGGATACAAATTGATATGGTCCCAGGCAATACCGCTTATGAGGGCGATATGTGGCTTGTAATGCAGGAATTTTGGGCGTGAATCGATAGGTGATGATGCATATTCATCACCCTCAATAATAATAAGAGGTGCTGTTAATGATAAGCGAACAGTTGTGTCAAAATCCTCGACTGGGTCTCCAATCCAATAATCAAAAACACGGTTGTGGAATTTAAGTGCATGTAAAATCATGGCCGCTATAGTCGTTTTGCCATGACTCCCAGCTATGACTACGCGTTGTTTCTGCTGGCTTTGCTGGTAAATAAATTCAGGATATGAATAAACAGGCAAGCCTAATTCAAGCGCTTTTGCCAGTTCTGGATTATCCTTACGGGCATGCATACCAACAATAACCGCATCTAAATTGGTATCGATTTTATCGGGAAACCAACCCATTTCGGCAGGCAGCAGGTTATGCTGTTGTAGTCGAGTTCGTGAAGGCTCGTAAATAGTCTCGTCGGAGCCAGTAATACTATGACCTTGTTGCTGGAGTGCTAATGCCAGATTATGCATAGCACTGCCGCCGATAGAAATAAAATGAATAGACTGGGGCATTCGATAAATCAGTCAGTGTAGAGAAGCAAAAGTACAGCTTCTTTTCGGTTTGCCTGTCTAACTTAAACAGTGGGTTGCTTCTCTGTGTTTTGGTACTATTAAATTTCTGCCATTTCCGAATCAAACCGTATTCTTTTTCGTTGACTAGCTTGCGAATAGGCTTCACTTGGAAAGCCCGAATGCCGGACTACCAATTTTAGGGGCCAAATTCGCGCCTGTTTTTCTACATCACAATCGCAACAGCGAAAAACCGGAGTTCCGGACCATCGGATTGCCGGGCTACACATTTTATGCGTCGAACGTAGGGATGAAGACATACTATGATCTGATTGACCAGACGTTTGAATTTCCAACGCGGGAATTCAACGTTGAGAACAACGAACTGATGTTCAATAATGTCCCATTGATGGACATTGTCAAGGAGTACGGTACACCCTTGAAACTTACGTATTTACCGAAAATTACGGAGCATATCGAACATGCAAAACTGCTGTTCAAAAATGCAATGAAGCGGTACAATTACAAGGGCAACTATACGTACTGCTACTGTACGAAGTCATCCCATTTTCGATTTGTGCTCGAAGAAGCACTGAAAAATAATATTCACCTCGAAACATCGTCTGCCTATGACATCCCCATTATTCGGGAGTTGGTCAAGATGGGCAAGGTTTCTAAGAGTACGTATATTGTTTGCAATGGCTATAAGCGGCCTTTGTATACGCAGTACATTAGTGAACTTATCAACGATGGATTCACGAACTGTATTCCGGTGCTCGATAACCTCAAAGAGATTGAGGCTTATGAAAATATAACAGCTGATACAGTTAATTTCGGTATTCGAATAGCTACAGATGAAGAGCCTAATTTTGCCTTTTATACGTCACGCCTTGGCGTTCGGTATAGCGATGTGAATGAGCTTTATCGGAGCAAAATCCAGTCAAATGAGAAGTTTAAGCTCAAAATGCTGCACTTCTTCATCAACACGGGGATTAAAGACAGTGCGTATTACTGGAGTGAGTTGAGCCGGTTTATGTACAAGTACTGTGAATTGAGAAAAATTTGCCCGGATCTGGATTCGATTGATATTGGCGGGGGAATGCCGATTCAAACATCATTTCAGTTCACGTATGATTATCAGGCCATGATTGATCAGATCGTGGAAAGTATTCAGTGGATCTGTAATAAAAGCAATGTGCCTGTCCCCCATATATTTACCGAGTTTGGTTCCTACACAGTCGGTGAAAGCGGAGCGGTTATTTATAAAGTAATTGATCAGAAGCTTCAGAACGACAAGGAACTGTGGTACATGATTGACGGCTCGTTCATTACCCAGCTTCCCGATTCCTGGGGATTAGGGCAGAAGTATATTATGCTGTCGGTGAATAACTGGGATAATCCTTACCAAAAGGTGAACCTGGGCGGTCTAACTTGTGATTCGCACGATTTTTATAATACCGAAGCGCATAGCGCGGATTTATACCTGCCAATTTTCGACCAGGACACCGAAGATCAATATATTGGTCTGTTCCATACCGGAGCCTATCAGGAATCGTTGGGTGGGTATGGTGGCATTCAACATTGCCTGATTCCGGCCCCACAGCACGTTATCGTGGATAAGGATGAAGAAGGTAACCTCCGTACCCGTTTGTTCGCTCCTGAGCAAAATAGCGAGGTTATGTTAAAGATTCTGGGTTATGGTGGTGCCGAGCCGGGTATGACTGAATTGGAAGCTACAGAAGCTGCTGAAGAGCGTGAGGAAGAAGCTGAACTTGTGAAGGAGGAAAATTAGTCATTACTAAGTACGTACCGTACTGTTTTTGGCACTATTTTCGTTTAGTAATCTGAAGGTTAACGAGCAAACGGACTAACAACTTCATGAAAAAGCTACTGATTTTGGGGACTGTACTGGCAACCCTTTCGCTTGGGTCTTGTTCCCGCAAGGCAAACTGCCCAGCTTATGGCAGTACGCAGAAGCCAGCTTCAACGCAGGCACGGGTGTAGAGAACGGTTTAAGCAAAATAGAAATGTCCCAATTCTTGGTGAAGAATTGGGACATTTCTATTTTGCTTAAAAGCTATTTTATTGAGTTAATCAGGCATATTCCAAGACAAATCGGGAAGCTTCTAACAGGCTGGTAGCGCATCCATCGCAGTCAGCAGAAAGCTGAGGTTCGTGAGCAATACGGACCGTCCGAACGCCAACACGTTTTCCTGCCTGCATATCACGCAGTGCATCGCCAATCATCCATGAGCCATTGGGTTCAATATTGTATTTCGCCATTGCTTTTTCGAGCAATAACGAACCTGGCTTGCGCGTAAGAGACTCAGTATCGTATTTAGGGTGGTGTGGGCAGTAATAGATATCGTCAATAAGCTTACCACACTTATCTTGTAAATAATTATAGCAGGTCATTACATCATCTCGCGTATACAGCCCCTTGGCAATACCTGCCTGGTTGGTTATAACGATCAGCAGATAACCGGCATTTTTCAATAAACGCAGTGCTTCTGGCACTCCATCGGGAATGATAAAGTCCTCAACACGGTAGACATAGTCCGTACGATCTTCATTTAAAACACCGTCGCGGTCCAGAAAGATGCACTTGTTCATTGATGATGAGAAATGGTAGAAGGCAATAATACAATTATTTGGCCAAATAATTGTATTATTGCCTTAATAAATTATTGTTAAATAGTTCTGACAAAGACTAAACTCTGTCAGTATCAGCGGTTAAAGAGTGTCAAGAACAAATGATTAGTTAAGCTCCTAAATCTCTTAAACGCTGTTCCAATGCCTGAATCTTAGATTCTGCATCGGCAAGCTTCTGCCGTTCACGGTCAATAATTTCTGGTTTCGCATTAGCCACAAACTTCTCGTTCGAGAGTTTTTTTACTACCGAATCACGGAAGCCGATATTGTACTCTAGCTCCTTTCGGGTATTGGCAATCTCCTGTTCAACGTTGATCTCCCCTGCCAGATTAATGAAAAACTCATCGCTCTTAATTAAAAACGAAACGCCTAACGAAGACTCATTTTCAACATTCTCGCCAAGATAGCTGATGTCTGATACATTGGCCATTTTTTGAATCAGCGGTTCCAGTGTCTCGAAACGCTGGGGTGTGGCTGTTTTGATTGCCAGTGGAAGTTCGGTTTTGGGCGAAATCTGCTTTGCATTGCGGATGTTTCGAATGTTAGAGATAACCTCAAACAACGTCTCGAAATCAGTTAAAATTTGTTCATCAACCATTCCCGCTTTTGGGAACGGAGCAATACAAATGCTGTCACCTTCTTTTCGATCACGAATATCCTGCCATATTTCTTCCGTAATAAACGGCATGAACGGATGGGCTAGACCCATCAATCGCTCAAAGAAATTGATCGTGGCCTCATATGTAACGCTATCTATGGGCTGTGGCGTGCCGGTAGCAGCATCGAAAGCGGGTTTGATTAGTTCGAGGTACTGCGAGCAGAAATCGTCCCAGATAAGCTTGTAAACGGCCTGTAAAGCATCCGAAATACGGAACTTGCTGAAATCGTCTTCGATCTGGGTCAGTGTTGCGTTCAGTTTCGATTCAAACCAACTAATGGTCAATTGATTGGTTTTGCCGTCAATCGATTCGTTAACCGTCCAACCCTTTACTAACCGGAACGCATTCCAGACTTTGTTGCTGAAGTTACGCCCCTGTTCAACCAACTTTTCGTCGAACATCAGATCGTTACCAGCTGCCGAACTGAATAGCATACCCGTTCGAACGCCATCGGCACCGTACTTTTCAATCAGGTCGAGTGGGTCAGGCGAGTTGCCCAACGATTTCGACATCTTCCGGCCTAGCTTATCGCGGACAATACCCGTCAGGTAAACGTTTTTGAACGGCGCTTCCCCTCGATACTCATAACCAGCAATAATCATACGGGCAACCCAGAAAAATAGAATTTCGGGTGCCGTAACCAGATCGTTGGTCGGGTAGTAGTAGTTAATATCGGCGTTGTTTGGGTCTTTCAATCCATCGAATACCGATATAGGCCAAAGCCAGGAAGAGAACCAGGTATCCAATACGTCTTCGTCCTGTGTCAGGTCGGCTTCGGTCATGGCAAAAAGTAGCTTTTCGTGCTGTACTTTTTCCAGAGCCTCGTGCTTGTTTTTAGCCACGATGACCGTTCCATCCTGCATGTAAAATGCCGGAATTCGCTGTCCCCACCATAGTTGCCGACTAATACACCAGTCATGCACGTTTTCCATCCAAGATCGATACATGTTTTTGAACTTGGGCGGAACGAGTTGAATCGTATCGTTCATCACGTTCTTGAGCGCTGGCTTCGATAGCTCGTCCATTTTCAGGAACCACTGCAACGACAGCTTCGGCTCAATAACGGCTCCCGTTCGCTCCGATGTGCCAACATTCGATTTATAATCCTCTGTTTTTACCAGATTGCCCGATTCTTCCAGCATCTTAATAATAGCCTTCCGAGCTGCAAACCGGTCCATCCCGACCAGAATCTGCGCTTTTTCATTCAGGGTCCCATCATCGTTCAGCGTATCCAGAACAGGTAAGTTGTGCTTGATACCCAGCGCGTAGTCATTCGGATCGTGGGCAGGTGTAACTTTCAGGCCACCCGTTCCGAAATCCATCGTTACATATTCGTCTGTAATAATGGGAATTTCGCGATTGATGAGCGGAATAATAGCTTTTTTGCCGTGTAGGTGTTTGTAGCGCTCGTCGTTCGGGTTGACCGCGATAGCTGCATCGGCCATAATGGTTTCTGGCCGAACTGTGGCAATAGTTATGTAGTCTTGCCCTGCGCTCCCTGCTATCTCGTACTGAATATAGACCAGCTTTTGCTGAATTTCTTTCGTGATAACCTCTTCATCAGAAACGGCAGTGCGGCCCTGTGGGTCCCAGTTCACCATCCGAACACCCCGATAAATCTGGCCTTTGTTGTACAGGTCAACAAATACGTCAATAACCGAATCGTGGAGAGCGGGCTCCATCGTGAAGCGGGTGCGATCCCAATCGCAGGAAGCACCGAGCTTGCGAAGTTGCTGAAGAATGATGCCACCATACTTATGTGTCCACTCCCAGGCATATTCCAGGAATTCGTCACGGGTCAAATCGGTTTTGTTGATGCCTCTTTCTTTCAGCATAGCTACCACTTTCGCTTCGGTAGCAATGCTGGCGTGGTCGGTACCCGGTACCCAACATGCGTTTTTGCCCTCCATACGGGCCTTACGAACCAGCACGTCCTGAATGGTATTGTTGAGCATATGGCCCATGTGCAGCACACCCGTTACGTTCGGGGGGGGGATAACGACTGTGTAGGGCTCTCGTTCGTCGGCAACATCCGTTGGGGGTGTAGACTTGAAAAATTGGTTATCAAGCCAATATTGATACCATTTTTCTTCAATCTCCTGGGGGGCATATGTCTTTGAAATCATAATCTATGAATACCCTTCGTCGGTTTGCTGCTTGAAACGAATTCCATCCAGTAAAAACCGACTGAGGGAGTTATGGATAAAAGACAAAATTAGTTAAATTGGATAGGGCGAAAAAACGAAAGCGGGTCTTTGCTAGTTTTATCGGTATACTTCACCAACATAGGTTATGGAATTCGGAAAAATACAGAACCCCGATGCCGTAAATTTTTCGCTACCACCTGGTTCGTCGTTCAACGCGCGAATCTGGGCCGCTGTTGAGCCGAGCCACAGACCTATGGTATCTATTGGTGGACCTATCTGGGCCAATAAAGACTATGTTGGCAAGGTGTATCCGTCAAATGCGAAAGAGCGGGATTTTCTACATTATTATACCCGACAGTTTAATACCATCGAGCTAAACTTGACTCATTATCAGATTCCTACAGCGGGCATGATTGAGCGATGGAAAGTTGAAGCGTCGTCTGGGTTTACGTATTGCCCAAAGTTTCCGCAGATTATTAGCCACGAGCGACAATTGATTGCTACGGAAGGACTAACAGAAGAATTCATCAATGCCGTGTTGAATCTGGAGGAATTTCTGGGTATGACATTTTTACAACTGCCACCAACCTTCGGGCCTGATAAATGGCCTGTTCTGGAGAACTATCTTAAACGTTTGCCCGACGAATTGGATGTAGCAGTTGAGTTTCGGCATCCAGATTGGTTTTGTAAGGCAGCGGTCTGGCAGCAGACACTAGAACGACTTTATTTATTACGTCGGCATGTAGTTATTACGGATGTGGCGGGTCGGCGTGATGTGTTGCATATGGGATTGAGTAGCCCCGTACTAACACTGCGGTTTATTGCTAATGAAGGCCATCCCACCGATTACACCCGCACCGATGCGTGGATTCAGCGACTTAAAACCTGGTTCGAAAAAGGGCTTCAGTCAGCTTACTTATTTATTCATGGCGGTGGTGATAACGATACGGCACCCGAACTGATTCTGTATTGGATTCGGGAATTAAATAAGCACTGTGGTCTAAACCTCCGTGAGCCAGTTTTGCAGCCTAAAGTCGTTCAAGGGAGTTTGTTTTGATTTACAACCGCAAGCCTTTACCTTTGCTCTATGATTTTAGCAACCACAAACCATCGGCATCATCATTCTGAGCGGTAGCGCAGCAGAACAAGATGCTCGTGTTTGTGAATTCGGAGATATAATTCTGATTACCACAATATACAAAGCCCGGTTCTGCTAAGGAGCCGGGCTTTTTTAATGAGTGATCGGGGCCGCCCGTGTGGTTTAATGAAAAATGGATAATGCCGGCGGCAACATTCTTCATTATGCATTGTACATTATCCATTAAGCTTTATGAAAACTGTCATAATTAAATACAACGCGGGCAATGTGCAGTCGGTAATGTATGCGCTGGAACGACTGGGAGCCAGTTACCTACTGACCGACGATGAAGCCGAAATCCGTTCGGCCGATAAAGTTATCTTCCCTGGAGTGGGCGAAGCCAGTACAGCTATGGCCTACCTGCGGGAGCGCGGTATGGATAAATTAATCCCTTCTCTGAAACAGCCTGTATTAGGTACATGTGTGGGTATGCAGCTTATGTGTCGCTATTCGGAAGAAAATGACACGACCTGCATGGGTATTTTCGACATTGATGTTCGGCGGTTTCCTGCTCAGCCAGAGTTTAAAGTCCCACATACAGGCTGGAATAATATCCATTCATTGAGAGGACCTTTGACTGAGGGCTTACCCGAGAGTGCCTACATGTACTTCGTACACAGCTATGCTGCTGACGTTTGCCCCGAAACCACTGCTGTTTGTGAGTATGTTCGACCGTTTAGCGCCATGCTACAGCGTGACAATTTTTACGCAGCCCAGTTCCACGCCGAAATTAGCGGGAACGTTGGGCAACGGATTCTGGAGAATTTTTTGAAGTTATAATTAAACACGGAGAGCATGGAGATTTTTCACGGAGAACACGGAGTTCTCTGTGTACTCCGTGAATCCTCCGTTTACTCTGTGTTTGAAATGCATATCATACCCGCTATTGACATTATTGAAGGTAAAGCCGTCAGACTCACCCAGGGCGACTACCATCAGAAGAAAGAGTATAACGCCCGGCCGCTGGAAGTAGCCAAGCAATTTGAAGATGCTGGCCTGACGCGTCTTCATCTGGTTGACCTCGACGGTGCTAAAGAAAAGCGTGTTATCAATTGGAAAGTGTTGGAATTGATTGCCTCTAAAACCATGCTGCAGGTTGATTTTGGTGGAGGTGTTCAGTCCGACGACGACCTGCGAATGGTATTTGAATGTGGTGCCAAACAGGTGACGGGCGGGAGCATTGCCGTAAAGAACCCCGACGTGCTAGAGCGATGGCTTTCTCAGTATGGACCTGATAAAATTATTCTGGGTGCCGACGCCAAGAATGAGAAAATTGCAGTGAGCGGTTGGGAAGAAGGCACAGAAGTCTGGATTTATGACTTCCTGGAAAAGTGGACAGAGAAAGGTATACAATACGTAATCAGTACCGACGTCGCGAAGGATGGTCTGCTTGAAGGGCCATCGTTTGACTTATACCGTAACATGCAGGATCAATTCCCCGATCTGAATGTCATTGCTAGCGGGGGCGTCAGTAACATGTCCGACATTGAAATGCTGGCCGACATGGATGTTTTCGGTGTTATCGTTGGAAAGGCGATTTATGAAGGACGTGTGACGTTGAAGGAATTACAGCAATTTAATGGGTAATGGATCAGAAATACACTATCAGTACCGATAAAACCAAACTCAACCTGGAAGTCATTCACCGCTACTTGAGTCAGGAAGCTTACTGGTGCCTAAATATCCCGCTCGAAATTGTTCAGCAGTCAATAAAGAACTCGCTTTGTTTTGGGGTTTATCAAGGTGAAAGTCAAGTTGGTTTTGCGCGCGTGGTGACTGACCAAGCGACCTTCGGCTATCTAGCCGATGTGTTTGTTTTACCCGAACACCGAGGCAGAGGTTTATCGAAACAACTCATGGCGTTCATTATGGCTTGTCCTCAGTTGCAGGGTTTGCGTCGAATCATGCTGGTTACGCGGGATGCACATGGCTTGTATACCCAATTCGGTTTTACGCCGATTGATAGTCCAGAAAATACAATGGTCATTAAAGCCTTTACTGCATACTAATGCTTACGAAGCGAATTATTCCCTGCCTCGACATAAAAGACGGTCGCACCGTTAAAGGCACCAATTTTGTCAATTTACGTGACGCTGGCGATCCGGTTGCCCTTGCCGCTGTTTATGCCGAAAACGGGGCTGATGAACTGGTATTTCTCGACATCACAGCCACCGTCGATGAGCGGAAAACCCTCATCGAACTCGTTCGAAATGTAGCACACACCATTAACATTCCGTTTACGGTTGGGGGCGGTATATCGTCTATCGCTGATGTTTCTGCTTTGCTCAACGCCGGTGCCGATAAAATTTCGATTAATTCGTCAGCCGTACGAAATCCAAATTTGGTAAACGAACTAGCATTGGAGTTTGGGAGCCAATGTATCGTAGTGGCCATTGATACGCGATGGATTAGCGTGGAGCAAGAAGCGGAGAGCAGGGATAATGATATGGCCCAAACCGTGCCCCGCGCCCCGCGCTCCCTGCCCTACGCTCACATTGTTCACACACATGGTGGACGTAGACCAACGGAGCTACGCACTATTGCCTGGGCAAAGGAAGTAGAAGACCGGGGTGCCGGTGAAATTCTGCTAACGTCAATGGATACCGATGGTACGAAGGCAGGCTTTGCAATTGAACTAACTGCACAGATTTCAGGAGCAGCTAATATTCCGGTTATTGCGTCGGGCGGAGCCGGTTCAATGGAGCATTTCGTGGACGTATTCACGACCGGCAAAGCAGATGCAGGACTTGCTGCCAGTATCTTCCACTTCAAAGAAATCGAGATTCCTGCACTGAAAGGGTACCTGCGTGAGAAGGGGATTGAGATGCGGTTATGAATTTTAAATACGAAGGAACGGAGAAAAACATAGAGAGTAGAGAGCTATTAAGAAAACTCTATGTTCTCCGTGTTTTTATCCATTCCTCCGTGTTTAAGAAAATCAAAACTTAAACCCTAGTTCTAGCGAAACAACCCGGTTTTTAGAAATCAAACTATTGTCGCGGGCTACATTTATAAGTCCACGCTGATAACTCATGCCAAGGTTGAAGGCATTGTTCTGATTGATTTTATACTGAATACCCGTTCCGAGCAGCAACTCTACATCGCCGAAGCCATACTGCCGACGACTACCGCCACTTTCAGCTGTGTAAAGTCCATTCCGTGCTTCATCCAGTGCTTTTTCGGCCAATTTTATACTGAACAGTCCACCCGTTTGAATATACAGTCGCATGTTTGGGGCGATGTTATTGGCGAATAGTTTTACGGTCGCTGGAAGTTGTAGATACTGCAAATTATAGACAGACTCTTTTTCGGGCGCCCCCGGATTCCACTGGCTTGAACCAAACGTACCCGGCATTTGAAATCCCGATCGCTTGATCGTATACCAAAGGCCCGTGCTAAACGCGTAGCGGTCTTTGAAGAAAAAATAATCCAATGAAGGTCCAACGCTCATCCGAACGCCTGCCCCGTTGGTGCGGAAGCCTGCATATGAGCCTGTTCCTTGAGCCGTATTTAAGTCAAGCGAGGGAGCAAATCGGATACTCATTTCAATCAGGTGGCTCACCCAGGCATAATCGGGCCCAGAGCCAAAACCATTATTTTCCGACGAGTTGTCTGTGCTTTGGCTTTGCTTCCGGCGACGGCGTTTTCGGTCGTCGTCATACTCCTTCCGGTTCTTGTCTTGCCCATCGTAATTATCACCCAGAATTTTACGGAATCGCTTTTCGGTAACGCTCGATTCTTTGGTGCGCATCTGGTATAAGGCGGGCGATGTTGACTGAGCCCAACCAGAGCTAATTGTCAGGATGACCAAAATCAAACCGAACCCTGCAACTTTTTTCATAATTTTGCACGTTTTCTATATTGAAAACTCGTGATTTTCATGCGAATACAGACAGCCCTTGCGGGGCTTTTTTGCTTACTTTTATTGGCTTCGTGTACTAAAAACGAAGACGTTACGCTTATCCGGTTCGACCAGCAACTTTTTTCTGATAAGTCGCCCGACAAGATTAAGTCATTGCTGAATCAAAATCCGGCTGTCGCTCAATTGTACTTTAACGCGAATGGGGCCGGAAATGATACAGCGCTCGTCCATGAATTGACCAACCGGGTCAATAACCCGGCTCTCAACGAACTCAATGCCCAGGTTCAGAGCGAATTTGGCGATATGGCCGATATTCGCAGTCAATTGGCCCAGGCGTTTACAAACATAAAAAAAGACTTTCCGGATTTCCATTCGCCCAGAGTCGTGACTGTTATCACGGGTTTTCTTGGGCCGGATCTGGTTGTTACCGATAGTCTAATCGTTATTGGCCTCGACTACTTTGCTGGCCCGAAAGCGAAATATCGCCCACAGGGCCCCGAGTATCCACAATACATTCTGCGTCGCTACGCGAAAGAGTACATTGTTCCCGCTATTGTTTTCGCGATCTCTGACAAATACAATGCCACGAACCGGGCCGACCAAACGATGCTGGCCGATATGGTGTACTATGGCAAAGGATACATATTTACGAAAACGATGCTGCCTGATGTAGGGGGTGAACCCATTGCCGACAGCCTTGTTATCGGTTACTCAGACAAACAACTAAGCCAAACGTTTAATGCACAGGATGTTGTTTGGGGGCATTTTATTGATAATCAATTACTATATCAAACAAACCCGGCAATAAAACAGCGATATTTGAACGAACGGCCTTTTACCGCCGAAATTGGTCAGGCTTGCCCTGGTGCAATTGGTCGTTGGATCGGTTGGCGGATTGTGGGTCGCTATCACGACGAGCATAATAGCGTCAGTATCGCGGATTTGATGCATAACGCCGATACCCGGCAAATTTTTGAACAATCGGGTTATAAAGGACAAAAAGAATAATGGTTTACAGTTTTTAGTTTACGGTGGCTGACGCGTTATATAATCTCCTGCGTCAGCCACCGTAAACTAAAAACCGTAAACAGAAAACCATATTTATAATGGCAAAACGGGGACGAGGTTTTGGCGAAGAAGCCAGCGAAGAGGATAAAAAGAAATTTAGTAAGGAAGGCTTTAAAAAAGCCCTGAGCATATTCCAGTTTGTGAAACCCTATCGGTTTCAATACATCATCGGGTTTGTGTTTCTGATCTTATCGACGGGTACAACGATGAGTTTCGGATTGCTGATTGGCCAGATTACGAGCGTTATACAAGGGAAATCGGCGTTTACGCTAAATCAGGTAACACTGTTTTTTGTCGGCGTATTGATAGCCCAGGCCATTTTCTCGTTCTTCCGAATTTATTTCTTCTCGCAGGTAAGTGAGCGAGCGATGGCCGATGTGCGCCAGGCCACTTACAGTAAAATCATAACGCTGCCAATTCGCTTTTTTGAACAACGACGCGTAGGTGAATTAACCAGCCGTATTTCGGCAGATATTTCGCAGTTGCAGGACGTTCTGACGCTAACGGTGGCTGAATTGTTTCGGCAAGTAGGTACGCTAACGATTGGTACCGCCATTATTTTATACGTTTCCTGGAAACTGACCTTATTCATGCTGGCCACCTTCCCGGTTATCATTGTTGCGGCAATGGTCTTTGGTCGGTTTATCCGCAAACTGTCGAAACAAGCACAGGATTTGCTGGCTCAGGCCAATGTTATTGTTGAGGAAACACTTCAGTCGGTAAACGTGGTAAAAGCATTTACCAACGAACGGCTCGAAATCAATCGCTATGGAACTGCTTTGCAACGGGTTGTTGGTACAGCGCTGCGGGCGGCACGATTCCGGGGAATATTTGTATCCTTCGTGATTTTTGCCCTGTTTGGTGGCATTATTGGCGTAGTATGGTTTGGTGGTTCACTGGTTTTATCGGGCGAAATGCCGTTTGCTGATTTGCTGACATTCATTGTCTACACAACATTTATTGGTGGCTCTGTAGCTGGCATGGGTGATTTATACGCTCAGTTACAGCGAACGATTGGCTCATCGGAGCGGGTGCTGGAAATTCTGGAAGAGCCATCAGAGGTCGACGCTAGTCAGGAAACTCCCTTGTTTGTACCGGTTCATGGGCATGTTCAGTTCGAAGATGTTCGGTTTTCCTATCCGTCTCGCCCTGAAATACCCGTTTTGAAAGGAATCTCCTTTGATGTTGCTGCTGGGCGGAAAATTGCCCTAGTTGGGCAGAGTGGAGCCGGGAAGTCCACCATTGTTCAGTTGTTAATGCGCTATTATCAAATTAGCAGTGGTAAAATTACTGTTGATGGTCGCGATTTAACAGGTTTCAATATAACAGAGTTACGGAAAAATATTGCCGTGGTACCCCAGGAGGTGATGTTGTTTGGCGGTACTATTCTGGAAAATATTCAATACGGTAAACCCGGCGCTACAGAAACAGAGGTTCGGGAAGCAGCACGGAAGGCGAATGCACTTCAATTTATCGATTCATTTCCCGAAGGATTGCAAACGATTGTTGGTGAACGGGGCGTTAAATTGTCAGGAGGTCAGCGACAACGGATTGCTATTGCCCGGGCTATCTTGAAAGACCCAGCCATTTTGATTCTGGATGAAGCTACGAGTTCGCTCGATGCCGAATCTGAACGGTTGGTACAGGAAGCGTTAGATGTGCTGATGCAAAACCGAACGACCATCATTATTGCCCACCGACTGGCAACGATTCGGAAAGTAGACAGGATTTACGTGATGCGCGAAGGCCAAATTGCGGAGTCGGGTACTCACGACGAACTAGCTACGCAGGAAGACGGCATCTATGCAAACCTGGTTAAATTGCAGTTCGAGATAACAGAATAATAATTAATGTAAAATGGATAATGCAGCAACTAGTTATTATCCATTTTACATTATTAATTAATAAACCATGACATTGGCTGAAAAAACCCTGAAAGACTTTAAGCTCCGCCATACAAATGGCCGGGAGGAAGTGCTTGATTTGTTTCTGAACGCTGGTCATGCACTGGCGCACCACGATGTGGAAAATGGCTTAAGTCCGGACCACGACCGTGTCACGATTTATCGGACGCTACGGACGTTTTTAGATAAGGGACTTTTGCACAAAGTTCTCGATGATGAAGGTGGTACTAAATATGCTCTCTGTCGCGAGCGCTGCGCCGATGGTCATCATCATCACGACCATGTTCATTTTAAATGTGAAGCCTGCGGTCAAACCACTTGCCTGGATCAGGTTAGCATTCCTTCGGTTGCCCTTCCTGAAGGCTATAATCGAAAAGAAATGAACTTATTAATTCAAGGCGTTTGCCTGGATTGTAATAAATAACGTGGCCCGGCCGCGTTACACTAATGTCTACTGAAACTAGTTTCCTAAATCGCCAACAACAATTTATTCGGGACGAACAAGCTGCTCAACGTCAGTATAATCAACTAGCCTTCTGGAGACTTGTCTGGTTTATTGGCAGCGTCGCTGCTGTCTGGCTACTTATCCGACTCGATTATCAATTAGGGGCTGCTGGCAGCTTACTGGCCGGATTGATTGGTTTTTTGGTACTCCTCAAAAAACACCAAACCGTCCGACGTAAACGTGACCTGAGCCATCAGTTGACGTTTATCAATCAGGACGAAGCCGCTCGACTCAAACGACAGTACCTGCGTTCTGAAACCGGAGATCAGTTTGCTAGTCCAACGCACCATTATTCCGGCGATTTAGACGTATTTGGAAAACATTCACTATTTCGGCTTCTAAACCGGACGCATACCTACGAAGGGCAGAATCGACTGGCGAACTGGCTCAAGTCTCCTTCTAACCCCGATGGTATTAGACTCCGCCAGCAAGCCGCTTCCGAACTGAAACCCCAACTTGACTGGAGACAACAGTTTGAGGCCTTAGCCAACCTAGAAGAAAGCGTTGGTCGCTCACCCGATGCAGTGGTTAAATGGGCAATGGCTGAGAGTTCAACGTTGCCAGGTTACCTGAACATTGTCCGGTTTCTATTTCCGGTTATTACCGTGAGTCTATTTGTTGCCTGGCTGTTAGGTTACATGCCGGGTACAGCCGTGTTGCTCGGATTAGCCGTTCATGGTCTGGTTCTTAGCCAGACGGCGGCAAAGGCAAAAGAAGCTAGTGAACAGACATTTGAGATTTCGACGGCATTGCGGGCATTTCAGGCGCTTTTTAGAGAGGCTGAACAGGTAAAAGGAGACACGGTACGACTGCGAGCTATTCGGCAGGCGTTGATGTCCAAAGATAGGTCTGCTTCAAAAGCCATTGGCCAACTTGGTCAGCTAACGGAAGGGCTGAATTACCGCCGAAATCCGTACTTTTTCCTGCTCTTCGGAATAGCGACTCTGTGGGATATTCACTATCTATTTCGGCTCGAACGCTGGCGGCAACAATATGGTCCGGATCTCGGCCGTTGGTTTAAAGTATTAGGAGAACTTGAAGCACTCAATAGTTTAGCTGGCTTCGCTTACGCCCACCCTACCTACGCAACGCCTGATATCGTTGATGATGAGTTCATGCTGGATTTTACACTGGCTTCTCATCCTTTGTTACCAACCGATCGTAGCGTCGCAAACTCACTCACCCTAAACGGAGCCGGAAAAACGGTGCTCATCACGGGTTCGAATATGTCGGGGAAAAGCACCTTCTTACGTACCGTTGGGGCCAATGTCATATTGGCATTGGCGGGGGCAGTTGTCAGTGCTGAACGATTCTGGTGTTCGCCCGTACGAGCCTTTACGAGTATGCGAACGAATGACTCACTTGAAGAAAGCACATCATCGTTTTACGCCGAATTAAAACGGCTACAAACGCTAATTGGCCTGACCAAACAAATGACGGATGGTAAGCAGGCAGCTTTATCGCAGGATCGCCTGCCGGTTCTCTATTTTCTGGATGAAATTCTGAAGGGGACAAACTCGGCTGATCGACACAGAGGGGCAGAGGCACTTATTCGGCAGCTACACCAGACAACTGCCTCTGGATTTGTTTCGACCCATGATCTCGAATTGGGTCAACTTACGGATGCCGATAGCTTTGTGCGCAACTTCCATTTTCAGTCTGATCTTCACGATGGCGAACTCGTGTTTGATTATAAGCTCCGTAATGGTATCTGCGAAAGCTTTAATGCCAGTCAATTAATGAAAGCAATTGGAATTGAGATGGATGCCGTCCAGAAGTAGAGCGCCTTACATACATCTTTTGTTTCAGTCGTAACGCTTAGACGTTCACTACGGAGAAAATTGTAGGCTGAAGTTGACTTCGAGAGCTTCAGTTCTATAAAACAACCCCTTTTAACACTTGTTAGCTACTATGAAAGCAGTATATTTGCCGATGTAAAAAATAGTATGCTTGCATACTATTACTGTGTTTGTTCACGTACTTTTTCAATCAGTGGAAACGGATTTAATAAATATAGGAGCAATAAAAAAAGCCTTCCCAATGGGAAGGCTTAACGTTAGGGTGGTGGTGATGGACGGAATCGAACCGCCGACACAAGGATTTTCAGTCCTTTGCTCTACCAACTGAGCTACATCACCCTGAAACGTGGGTGCAAAAGTATATATAATGCGCCTTTTTACAATGCATTGACTAAAATAATTTTCAATAAAGTGTTGGCGATTACGTCAATTTGTTGATTATCAGTCATAATAAGCTCAAATACGAATGGAGATTATTCAACAAATTTTGTTTGTAGCGGCTCTAGCCGTAACAGGTTGGTATATAACTAAGCGCGTTAGGCTCATCACACGTGCTATTAAGCTTGGCCGTGCCGAAAATCGCTTCGACCATCCAGACGAGCGATTGAAAACGATGCTTCTAGTAGCCTTTGGGCAAAAAAAAATGTTTACCAATTTGCTGGTTGGCGTCATGCACTTTGTTATTTATGCTGGTTTTCTCATTGTTAACCTCGAAGTACTTGAAATTATTCTGGATGGTATGCTAGGAACGCACCGGCTATTTGCCCCTTACATTACACCCGTTTATCCAATTTTAATTGATGTCTTTGAGCTATTAGCGTTTGGCGTGCTGGCTGTTTGTGTCATTTTTTTATGCCGTCGGTTTATTGCGAAAGTACCTCGTTTTCAGGAAAAACGCCATCGTGAAATGACCCGCTGGCCCCGTACTGATGCTGCCATTATTCTAACCGCTGAGATTTTACTCATGATCGCATTCCTCACCTGGAATGCATCCGATAGCGTGTTACGTGATCGGGGTGTTGGGCATTATGCTGAATTGCAGGGTGTTGTGCCTGACTTCCTGATCAGCCAATTTTTTAAGCCGCTTTTTGCCGGGTTTAGTGATACAGCTCTTACCGTCTATGAACGCACAACCTGGTGGTTGCATATTTTAGGGATTCTGACTTTCGCTGTTTATGTAACCTATTCAAAACACCTCCATATTGCCCTTGGCTTTCCGAATGTCTATTTCTCGGACCTACAGCCGAAGGGCGAAATGCAGAATATGCCAGAGATAACCAAAGAAGTTCAGCTCGCGCTTGGCTTGCCTGTTACGACTGACGCAGATGGATCACAAAACAACGATAATGGCGAGCAGCCAGCGGAAGTTGGGCGGTTCGGTGCTAAAGATGTGCAGGATTTGAAGTGGATCAATCTTATGAACGCCTATAGTTGTACTGAATGTGGGCGTTGTACATCAGTCTGTCCCGCCAATATTACAGGTAAGAAGCTGTCGCCCCGAAAAATCATGATGGACACCCGCGACCGACTTGAAGAAATTCAGCGCGGATGGAAAACGAACGGATATGACTACAAGGACGAAAAGTCTTTATTGAATGACTATATAACTGCCGAGGAGCTCAACGCCTGTACGACTTGCCAGGCCTGTGTAAATGCCTGCCCGATCAATATAAACCCATTGGATATCATTCTGCAATTACGCCGGTATCGGGTTATGGAAGAATCGCAGGCACCAGCTTCCTGGAATGCCATGTTTAGTAATATTGAGAATAACATGGCTCCCTGGAAATTCTCGCCCAGCGATCGGTTTAACTGGGCTGATCAGGTGAATGAAAAATAGGTTAGGGTATTCGGTTTACAGCTCACGGTGGGCTAATGCAAGAGCAACTGGCGCGTCAACTTACCATAAGCTGTAAACCGAACACCGAAAACATCCCAACAATGTCAACTGAAAAAACATACAAAGTACCAACGATGGCCGACATGGTTGCATCGGGCGAAGAACCGGAAATCTTGTTTTGGGTTGGGTGTGCTGGCTCATTCGATGACCGTTATAAACGGGTAACTATTGCCTTCGTTCGTATTCTGAATCATGTTGGTATTAAGTTCGCTGTGCTTGGTTCCGAAGAAGCCTGTACGGGCGATCCTGCCCGACGCGCTGGGAATGAGTTTCTGTTCCAGATGCAGGCTATGGCCAATATTCAGGTGTTAAATGGCTACAATGTCAAGAAAATCGTGACAGCCTGTCCGCATTGTTTCAATACACTTAAAAATGAGTACCCTGAATTAGGGGGAAACTATGAGGTAATCCACCACTCACAGTTTTTGCAGGGGCTCATCAACGAAGGACGTGTTCGTGTGAAAGATGGGCAGTCGTTTAAAGGCCGTCGTATAACGTTCCATGACTCATGCTATCTTGGCAGAGCTAATAAAGTGTATGAGGCTCCACGCGAAGTGTTGGCGGCACTAGATGCCGACCTAGTCGAGATGAAGCGCGTACGGGCCAATGGCTTGTGCTGTGGAGCAGGTGGTGGCCAGTATTTCAAGGAACCCGAGCCTGGTAAAAAAGATGTAAACGTGGAGCGCGTTGAGGAAGCGCTCAGTACAGGTGCCGATACGATTGCTGTAGCCTGCCCATTTTGTATGACAATGATGTCTGACGGTGTTAAGAATAAGAACCGCGAAGATTCTGTGCGTGTCTACGACATTTCGGAACTCATCGCCCAAGGGCAAGGGTTGTGAGATCAATAAATAATGTAGAATGGACAATGAATAATGAGGGAATCATTCACTTCATTTATTCTACATTATTCATTGTCCATTCTACATTATTTATTGACTATGTACATAGATTTTGATAAACTGCCGGATACCGCCCGTGTATGGGTGTACCAGGCAAACCGTTCGCTTACGGATGGTGATATAAAAACGATAGACGAAGCGTTACAACCTGCCTTGAGCCAATGGGCGGCACATGGTCAGCCATTGTTGGCATCGGCAAAAGTGGTTAACAGTCGATTTGTTGTAGTTGGCGTAGACGAAGGGTATACCTTACCCAGTGGCTGTTCCATTGATGCCTCGATGCGGACTGTGCAGGAAATTGGACGTCAATTGGCAGTGGATTTTTTCGACCGTTCGGCGGCTGTTCAGGTAGCAGACGGAACGGTACAGACGTTTGCTTTGCCGGCCATTAAAAGAGCCGTTGCCGATGGATTGATAACACCTGATACAACGGTATTTAACACATTAGTGAAAACAAAAGCGGAGTTTATGGCAGAATGGCGCATTCCGGCCATTACCTCATGGCTCAAACGATATTTTAAAACAATTGAGGCTTAACGAGCCGTTAAAGAGATTATGGGGCCAGTCAGATGCTACTAATGAGTAGGATTTGGCTGGCTTTAACGTTGTCAGGTATAGGAACGTTCACTGCCAAATCGTCATATTCGATTAACTTTAAACATTCTTTTCAAACAAAGGATTAATTTTTGTGGTGTAAGTTGTGTAACTCAGCGAATCTGATCGTCTTATTATTGAATTCGTTGGGTATGGCCGATAGTAAACGGCAATTTACTCTTACTTTTATGGCGACTATTCCCGAAGTTATGTCAGATACGCCAACTCGCGACGACGACCAATTGTTACCCGACAGCGACCCGACCGAACAACCCTCGGCAGATACTCCCGCTCGTGGTTATTCCGATGCGCAGAAGTACCAGATTTTTAATAAGGAGTTTATGCCACACATTGACTCCATGTACAACTTTGCTTTTCGGTTGACAACCGACGAGGACGACGCAAACGATCTCGTACAGGATACTTATCTAAAGGCATTTCGGTTCATTTCGTCCTTTGAGCAAGGAACTAACGCCAAAGCATGGCTGTTTCGGATTCTGAAGAACAGCTTCATTAACGATTATCGGAAAAAAAGTAAGGAACCCGCTAAAGTAGATTATCAGGACGTTGAAACGACCTATAACTCTGAAGATGCGGAATCCGAACATACGGTCGACCTTCGGGCCGAATCAGTTTCCGACTTAATCGGCGATGAAG
The DNA here is from genome assembly GCF_006965485.1 of Spirosoma sp. KCTC 42546. Taxonomy (NCBI): domain Bacteria; kingdom Pseudomonadati; phylum Bacteroidota; class Cytophagia; order Cytophagales; family Cytophagaceae; genus Spirosoma; species Spirosoma sp. KCTC 42546. The sequence continues at coordinate 8,505,689 of NZ_CP041360.1, read as the reverse complement.
TGGCAACGGCTTTAAACTCGTTGCCTGTGGATTTCCGGACAGTGATTATCCTCTGCGATATCGAAGGATTTACGTATGAAGAAATGGCTAAGATTCTGGACATCCCAATAGGTACTGTACGATCTCGACTACACCGGGCTCGGAACCTATTGAAAGAAAAATTGCGTGATTACGCATCTTCGATGGGCTATAAAGAAGAAAATGAAGAATAAACCGAACTTTTTCTAAGCCTAAATTGGTTCTGCTGATAACTTAATGGTATTATTATTCTTGGAATAAATAAAATTTTTCCAATGCAAACTTCGTTGCCGCCCTCATCTTCATCTAGCGCAAAACCAGAGATGAAAGAACATTGTAATCACAGCGCCGACTGTCTGAAGATGATCCAGTTGATTCTGGATGGAGAAGCCACCGAACAACAGCTTGTCAGAGTGAAAGCTAATCTTGAATCATGCAGACCCTGCATCGAGATGTACCAGCTTGAAAAGGAAGTGAAGGAGTTATTGACTAAGCGAATGGAGAAACGATGCTGCCCAGAGCAGTTAGTAGCAACGATCAAATCCAGAATTCTGAGTTTTAGTTAATAGTAGCCAACCTAATTGGGGTAATTAAGGAGTGCGTACACCAGCAACCTTAATTACCCCAATTACTTTTAGTTAAATCAACCCATTACCCACTGTGGACGGTAAGCTTATTATTTTTTCAGCCCCTTCTGGTTCGGGCAAAACTACAATTGTCAAGCATTTGCTGGCCGAGAACAAGAATCTCGGCTTTTCTATTTCAGCCTGCACCCGCGACCGCCGGGGCCGCGCTGAAGAAAATGGGAAAGATTATTATTTTTTGACACCCGAAGAGTTCAAGCATAAAATCGATGACAACGAGTTCGTTGAATGGGAAGAGGTTTATACCGGCGCATTCTATGGCACGTTAAAGTCTGAAATAGAACGAGTGTGGTCTACCGGCAAACACGTTCTTTTTGATGTGGATGTTCAGGGTGGACTAAAGCTGAAAAACTTCTATGGCGATAAAGCACTGGCCGTTTTTGTAAAAGTACCAGACGAAGAGACGCTCCGCCAACGTCTAATAGGCCGTGGTTCTGAGACTGAAGAAAGCTTGTCCCGACGCTTGTTTAAAGTCCACTTTGAAATGAGTTTTCAAGATCGTTTTGATGTCATTTTAATGAATGATGATCTGGAAACATCACTTCAAAAGGCGCAAAAACTGGTCGACGATTTTATAAAGGAAAATAAAGTACCCGCGAAAGCGACAGTAATTTAATAGTAGTAGTTAGGAGCGAATATTGAGAATGGCTGGCTCAAAATTAGGGCGGTAGTTGTTATCCCTGCTCCTTGCTTCTCGCTCCTTACCCCCATGAAAATCGGCTTATTCTTCGGTTCCTTCAATCCCATTCATATTGGCCATCTGATCATTGCGAATACGATGGCAACCACAACCGATCTCGAACAGGTGTGGTTTGTGGTGTCGCCCCAAAATCCCTTCAAGAAGACCAAAAGCCTCCTGCACGAGTTCGACCGGCTGGATATGGTTGAACGGGCTATTGCGGATAATAGTCGCCTAAAGGCCACGAATATTGAGTTCTCGATGCCAAAGCCCAGCTATACGATTGATACTCTGACACGGCTCAGCGAAAAATATCCTCAGCATACCTTCCGACTGATTATGGGCGAAGATAATCTGGAGCAGTTTGCCAACTGGAAGAATTACGATAAGATACTGGAATATTACGGTTTATATGTGTACGAGCGCCCCCGCACAGTAGAAAGCTCATTTAAAACGCATGCCAGTGTTCGTGTTGTAGAAGCACCCTTACTGGACATCTCGGCTACGTTCATACGCGACTGTATTCGCGCCAACCGATCCATACGGTATATGGTGCCGGAAGTGGTGGAAGAAATGATTGAGCGGAAGAAGTTTTATGTGTAACGCGGACATCCTGTCCGTCTGTAACGAAAAGAACGATTTTTGGCTATGCGAACAACTTGTCCGCGTTACTAAGGTGTTCCATTTTGAAATGTTACTTCAGTAGCTACACCAATTGCACTCATCCGAATGGCCACGGAACGACTGGTTGATTTAACGCCAGCTTGGTCGCACTGGGGGCCTTTTTCCAGGAAATAAATATAGAATTTCTGATTTCGGTCGGCAATTTGATTGATATCAGGGCGGCCAAGGAGTTCACCAATAGTGTTGGTCGTTTTGCCTTTCAAATTTTGAATTTCCGCTCTAAAAGCGGGTTCAAGTGTAGCCCGAACGCCGTTACAACCTCCCCGATCTCCCCGCCATTTTTTTACATCAAGTTTGCCAAATGTATCCGGTGCAGGTCCACATCCGGTAACTAAACTGATCAGTGAGCTAAAAATAAAAAGCCGTAGCCCTTGTTTTGCCCCTTTAATAGCTCGCTCGTTCACTAGGTTTGGCTTATTGTTCATTATAAAGTACCTGTAACAGCGTTTGGCCAACGGCCTTAAGGGTGCCCCGGTCAATGTTACTCATATTGTCTTCTGCGGTGTGCCAGGCTGGGAAGAAACCTCCCGTAACCACATTCGTGTGAATAATGTCGATCATCGGGATTTTGGCAATCGTGTTGGGAGCAACGTGGTCATCGGTAATTTGACCGCCGGGCGTATCGACAAAATATTGGCTGTATCCGGCACGACTGGCCGTTTGCCAGACATTGTTAACAACTGTCGGAGCAAACTGCATCGAAAGGCCCTCTTTGGCAAATGTAGCGCCTTTAGCACCAACCATATCTAACAGAATGCCAAAATAAGCTGAATACCCAGGCTTATGCAGGTTTTTGGCCCAATAGCGTGAGCCTAAGCAGAATCCGATATAATCGAACTGATTACCGCTGGCCTGTTCAAAATCGTTACTGGCTTTTTCTCCATTGCCCCAGTCTTCAGCATCGAAAAAGATAATATCAATGCCTACGGTTGGTTTTTGCTGACTCTGCTGAATAGATCTGGCTAGTTCGAGCAACACACCTACACCACTGGCTCCATCATTAGCGGCTGTAACGGGCTTTGTCTGGTCAGCTTTGTTTTGGTCCTGATCAGCATGCGGGCGTGAATCCCAGTGCGATGCTAGTACAATACGCTTGGTAGCACTAGGGTTGATGCTGCCTATGATATTACGGGCATTTAATTTCTTGCCATCCCAGGTGGTTGCTACAAATGACTGCTCAATAACAGTACAACCAAATTGCTTTAGTTTGGCGGCCAGGTAATTTCCAGTTTGGACATGAGCGGGTGTATTGGGCACTCGCGGCCCGAACTTTACCTGCTGATCAACATAGGAGTAAGCCGAATCGGCATTAAAAGCGGGAGCCGTAATGGTAACGGGTTGCTCAGTAGTTTGTGTGGTATCGTTCTGGGTCTGCTTGGTACGGCAGGCGCTAATAGACAACAAGACAGCCAGAAAGGAAAGGATGATTTTTTTCATGACAGAGCAACACATCCCTTTTGGACTGGGATCGGGTGTTGTAAAACGATTTAATACCGCTTTTGTATATCGGCCTGCAAAAATACCGAAAAGTCAGCCGTTTAAATAATCAAATAGTAAGGTCAATTGACGCTTAAAGGGAACTTGGTGTTTTTGAGTAAATCAAACCAATTCCCTTTTCTTTTATTGGCTTTTAATCTGATTTTAATGTGTTCTTTTTGCTGTGGGATATTTATTAGTGATAAAGAGTATAATCTGCAGGCTATAAGCCGATGACCGGGATGTAGAAGGCGAATTTGAATTTTTTCAAAACGATCACCAGAACACATTAACTGAGATCACTCAGGCATTTTTGTTCATAAAGAAGGGCTTCGCTAATGAGTGTATGGTGATTCTATTGCCCACCGAAGAAATTGCCCAGGTACAACCCGGTGAAATTTTTTTTCATCGGAATGTGGCCAATCTGGTTGTGCATATGGATATGCTCTCGGTTTTATAGTATGTCGTAGAGGTTTAAAAAGTGAAGCATGTTATCGTATGCGGACATTATGGCTGTGGGGGCGTAAAAGCTGCCATGTCGAATAAAAATCTTGCTGATTAATAGATGGTTATGGTCCATAAAAGACGTTTGCCATTGGCATGAACAGGAGCTGATGCTACTGGCTGATGAGCAGGAACGTTTTGAGCACTTAGTCGAACTGAATGTTCAGAAGCAGGTAAAGAAGCTGGCCCAAACAACAATTATTCAACGAGCCTGGAAAAAATTCGAGGCTTCCCATTTGCACGGATGGGTATACGGATTGAAGACCAGTCTGATCAAAGAGATTTTAAATCTACCGCCACGCAGCCCGGAAGTAGCTGTGTATACCTATGATTTTGAGTAAAAAAGAAGCCCGGTTGTAACACAGCCGGGCTTCTTTTTTACTCAAAATCGTAGGTAGTTAACTACCAGCAAAGCTAGACTATTGCATAGACCGATAAGGACCGTTTATAGGGTGACTGAAAGGCCAGCACGATTTGCTCTGCACCCAAACGGCAAACTACCCACAGTTGCTAAAAGACCCTCTATAAAAATTACGAATGTTTTGTAGCGTTTTGATAATTCTTCCCGACTTAGTTGATAAGTCATTAATCTAACTTCTTAAAGCGATGAAAAATTTATTATTCGTGGGAGGATTATTAACCATCTTAGCTGGATGCAGTCAGGACATACAGCCTGAAAATACCCCTAACTCGTCCAATAGAGTGGCCAATGGAGCTACAATCACAGGTACGTTGCAAATTAATAAATCAGCGACTGATTCGACTCATTGTCAACCTTCAACTTGTAACATTGTTGCTACTAAGATTGATATTAATCAAATTGTTAAGCGAGATAGTACTGGTATAACTTATAGCGATACGCTCTGGAAAGAAACCAATACGAAGCTCAAAGTAGTGTCAAATATCAACCAGCCGTTTAAGCTTACAGATGTTGTTGCAGGCTACTATAAACTAGTCTTAACCACAACTCCTTGTGGGTTTAGCCAAACCATTGATCGGGTTAAAGTCGCTGACGGGGCTAATGTCAATCTAGGGTCAATCCATTTTTAATTGTGGGCTGTAAGGGGGCATGACTATGTTCCTGTATAAAGTAGCCGAACCCGCTAAGGGTTATATAGGGCGTTACTCACCAAAGTTATATCGTCAAAACATACAGGAGAGATTCTCCCAGGATGAATTGGTAAAATCAATAAAACAAGCTCGCCGGGAAATAAGCAAAGCCTGTTTCGTTAAGAAGTTGCCGTACATATGACAGCTGAATTACTGGATTGTACACCACAGGAGCAAGAATGCCTGCAGGGGTGCCGTGGGGACAATCCGAAAGCACAGGAGATGGTTTTTAAACGGTACTACAGCTTAGTATATGGAATCTGCATACGTTATCTTTCATCGAAAGAGCTTGCGCAGGAAGTTGTCAACGACTGTTTTTTTAAACTGTTTCACCAGCTTAAATCAACCTATCCCAATCCCACCTATTTCCGGCCCTGGCTTCGTCAATTAGCCGTGCATACGGCTATTGATGCGTACCGGAAAGAAAAACCATATTTGCACCAGAGCACCATCGATGATCTAGTCGCAGAGGTAGGACACCCAGAATATGTACATGATAGCCTGAACGCCGAGCAAATTTTAAGCCTAGTAGCGCTACTACCCGACTTATGGCGTCTAACCTTCAATCTTTATGAAGTGGAAGGATATGCGCATGAAGAAATTGCGGTGTTACTAAACATTCCGGTTAGTAGTTCCAGGGTGTACCTGACCCGGGCTAAACAACGGCTTAGAGAATTGCTGGGGCAACATAATGCTGTGCGAACCTATATGCCCATTTACTATACTTCTTCTGCTGATCGTCCGGAAGACCCAGACTGGGCGCATTTTAGGGAAACGCTACGCAGCTACGAACCGGTAGGCGATCCAAATGCCTGGAGCCGGTTTCAGAAATTTCAGCGAGGCTCTCGCTCTCCCAAACAGGGGCGCTTGTATAAGCTGATTCTGCTGACGACGGTGGCAATTATTTGCGAAAAATCACAGCACATTGTTCCACATTGGTTGCCCACGCAGGCTGCTGCCATAACGGTGAAAGCAGGTACTATTGCCACATCGAATAGCCAGCAGGGGCCGAGATTTGTTGTGGAGGAACCCGAAAAACAGTCTACTTTTCAATCGGCTAAAGCTGATTCTGCTGAACTTGAGCCGGTTGCACCAGGCCTGAAATTGGTTAAAACCGATGCCATAACGCCCTCCTCACTGGTATTGGTGCCTGCTGGTGGGTTGTCCTATACCGCAACGAGCATCGGGAAAAGGGCTGATTATAAAGTTGAACTGGCGGATAAAATCGCTTTTGAAACAAAAAAATCGCTACCTACGACAACTACTCTAAAACCATTCAGAAAAGAGGAATCTAATTATAAATCTGCATCGACAACAGTTATTCAAGCTCAGCGTTCTCGGGGGAGAGGCTCCTCTGCTCCGATTCATGTTCGTCTTTTGGATGATTCTCGGTTTGATTATCAAGAAAATAGATGGGTTGGAGCCCTAAAAAATAGATCAACGGCAAAAAAAACTCCCTATGCAAAGGAGCCGTTGTCTAAATCTTTTTGGGCTAGTAAGTCAGGGGGGCGGCTTCCCGAAACGACCTCCACTTCAGCTGGACTAGTTAGATTGCAGATAAATACGCTAGCGACCAGACCATTGTCATTCAATCATATATCTGCCAATATACCCGCCAGGATTCACTTCTTACCGCAGGTTTCTGTCTCGCCAAAGTCAAAATCGGTTGAACGGCCGGTATTTATTGGAGCCATAGTGGGGATGCAGGCTGCATACATACCGCAGGGAAAGCCCACCTGGAGTGCTATAGGTGGAGTTTGGGTTGATAAAATGCTAACTCGTAAGCTTTTTTTGGGGACAGAATTAACACTGTCCCCAACGCAGGTAACACAGGCTGGAAATGGCCTGGCCAGCCGGGATTCGATTACTAGCCGGGAATTGCTGCAACAGACTAATCAATGGTGGCAGATTACGTTGCCGCTTTCGATTCGATACACGTTTATGGATACAAAACGGGTAAGCTGGTGGGGGGCGATTGGAGTATCATCGGCTTTAATATTTAGCGAAAAGCGTATCAGCCAGTATCAGGTAACAAGAGTAAATTCAAACCCACTTGATTCGACCCAGCAGGTTAAACCGTATACCGAACAAATAGTACAGCGCACACCTGCCAGTGTATTACTACAACCGTTTCGTTGGCTAACCTTGTCTACTGGGCTTCGGATGGCGACGGTTGGGAAGTACGAGTGGTGGACAGAACCCTATTTTAGCTACCCAATTGGCGCGACTACGACCGAGGCCCTAAAGGTGAGTATGGCTGGTGTACGTCTCAGAATCCGGCGTACGCGTTAACGTGTGACTGCTGGGTAGTTTCTTCCAACAGAGTATTAACGGATCGTTCGTAATAAGCGCCAGCTATCAGCTTAAGGCTTCTTAATCGCTTGATGGACTAAATCGCGTGCCGTACTAGTTTTAAAGACTACTCTTCATAAGCCCAGTCGATCTGATGTTTCATGTCTTTAATAGCCAGCCCCTGCGCTTTGAAATACGAGCGAATTTGATCCACTTTATCATACAGGCGCTGCTCTTTGTACTCCCGGTACAGGGTTAGCAAACCTTCCAAAACCGGCTGGTTGCTCGTACCTTCTTCTTTCAGTCCCAATACGTCGTTCATGAACGATACGAATGACTCTTTCAGTAGATTAAATACGTCTTCGCCGAGGGCTTCTGGTTGAAGTTGTTTCAGGTACAGCATATTGACGTACTTCAGCAATGTGAACAATTGGGCAATCCCGACAGCCGTATTAAGGTCATCGTTCATGGCCTCGTAAAACTGCTGAACTGCCTGCCGGATTTCCTGCTGCTTTTCTTCGCTTACAGAAACACTTTCGCCGGACGCATCGTAGGTTAATGTTTTAACGATACGTAAGCCATTGGCCAACCGACGATACCCTTTCTGAGCCGCTTTAAGCGCATCATTCGAAAAGTCGAGTGTGCTCCGGTAATGCGACTGAAGCATAAAGAAACGAACCGTCATGGGGCTATACGCCTGTTCGAGCAGTTGGTGGCTACCAGCAAACAACTCCGCTGGTAAAAATGAGTTGCCCAATGACTTCGACATTTTCTGCCCATTAACGGTCAGCATGTTCGAGTGCATCCAGTACCGAACCGGGTCGACACCACTTAATCCATCGCCCTGCGCAATCTCGCACTCATGGTGTGGGAATTTTAAATCCATTCCACCGCCGTGAATATCAAATTGTTTGCCCAGGTATTTAGTGCTCATGCAAGTGCATTCCAGATGCCAGCCAGGGAAACCTTCGCCCCAGGGCGAGTTCCAGCGCATGAGGTGTTCGGGTGCAGCGCGTTTCCAGATCGCAAAATCGAGTGGACTGCGCTTTTCTGACTGGCCATCCAGCTCACGGGTTTCATTCAGCAGATCGTCCAGAATCCGGCCCGACAGCTTGCCATAATTACCGCCCCGCTTGTTATAGGTTTCAATGTCGAAATAGACCGACCCGTTTGATTCATAAGCGAGCTCTTTGCTTAGTAACGACTGTACCGCTTCAATCTGCTCTACCATATGGCCGGTTGCAGTGGGTTCAATACTCGGTGGAAAGGTATTGAACTGGGCCATTACAGTATGAAAATCGTTCGTGAAGCGTTGCACGATTTCCATGGGTTCAACTTTTTCCAGCTTTGCCATCCGGCCAATTTTATCCTCACCATCGTCGCCATCACCAACTAAGTGGCCTACGTCGGTCAGGTTACGGACGTAGCGGACTTTGTAGCCAATAAACGTCAGGTAGCGGTAGAGTGTATCGAACGTGAGGAACGTACGAACGTTGCCCAGGTGAACGTAATTGTAAACCGTTGGTCCGCAGACGTACATGCCCACATAAGGGGGATTGAGCGGTTCAAATAGTTCTTTCTTGCGAGAAAGTGTATTGTATAGTGTAAGCGGTTGCATTGGGAGTTTGACTCTGGTTCAACAATACTGATAAAGGAATAGAGCTGCCCGATAGACAACTGTAGGCGAGGTTAAGGGTTCAGCGACAACAGTGGGCTGGCAAGATGAGGGTTTCCTGGATCAGCATGGCAGATAGTAAACTGTTCATGAGGGCGAAGTTACGGATTGTTCGTTGGAAAACGGTAGCCCGCTCACTTTTGGTTATATTCGCGTTTTGTTTTGACAAATCGCCCGCTTAGGTTCAGGAATGCAGGTAGTTGAGGTGGGCGCAAATGCCCAATACCAGAAAGAATTTATTCAGTTTCCAGTTCGTCTTTATCGCAACGATCCAAATTGGATTCGCCCGTTAGATGCCGATGTCGAGGAAGTATTCGACCCAGCTCGCAATAAACGCTTTGAGCATGGCGAGTGCATTCGGTATTTACTGTTGAACGATAAGGCTGAAACCATTGGGCGCATGGCCGCTTTTATCGACTACGAAATTGCGAACCTCGATAACGATCAGCCAACAGGTGGGATCGGATTCTTTGAGTGCATTGACGATCAACAGGCCGCTTTTACCCTGTTTGATGCCGGAAAAGGGTGGCTCCAAAGCCGTGGTATGGAAGCCATGGACGGCCCAATCAACTTTGGTGATCGCGATCGCTGGTGGGGTTTATTAGTCGATGGGTTCGACCGGGAGCCAAACTATTGCATGCCGTATACAAAGCCGTATTACATTCCATTTTTTGAAAATTACGGCTTCAAAGACTATTTCAAACAGTTTACGTTCGGGATTCCAACAACCTGGGCGAAGTTGGTTGATATGTCGCAGGCGGTAAAAGACCGGGCCCAACGGATTTACCAGAACCCGGATTATAGCTTTCGAACAATCGATAAAAAACATCTGCCCGCAGCGGCCGAACAGTTTCGGCATATTTACAATGCGGCCTGGGGTGGTCATAGTGGTGTTAAGGAAATGTCGGCTGGGCAGGCGCAGTTGTTGATGGAGAAGCTGAAGCCGGTTATTGACGAGAAAATAATCTATTTCGCGTATTACCTTGATGAACCAGTGGCTTTTTTCGTTTGCCTGCCGGAGCTAAATCAGGTTTTCAAGCATGTGAATGGTAAACTTGATCTGATCGGAAAGTTGAAGTTTTTGTGGCACATGCTGCTGAAAACAAACCGTAAGGCGTTTGGTGTAGTCTTTGGTGTAGCTCCTGAGCACCAGGGGAAAGGGGTGGAAGCCGCTATTGCCCTCCGTATGCCGCACGAAGCCGACCATAATCCCAATTTTCAATACACCGAACTCGAAATGAACTGGGTTGGCGATTTTAACCCAATCATGGTACGTTTTGTAAGCCAGCTGGGGTCGAAGATCGTTAAAACCCACGTTACCTATCGGAAGCTATTCGATGAAACCAAACCGTTTAAACGTTGCCCGGTAATTGGGCGGAAGAAATAAATATTTAGTTTGAAGTTTATAACGATCCGCCGTTGCGGTTCGAAGTTCGATGTTAGCAATACTGCATAAACTTGAACTGATTGGTACAAACTTCAAACATCGGACTACAAAATTCAAACTGTAATAAATGAGCCTAGTTACTGTTGGTTCCGTAGCGTTCGACGCCCTGGAAACCCCGTTCGGCAAGACCGACAAAATCATCGGCGGAGCCGCCACTTACATCACCCTGTCAGCCTCGTACTTTACGAAAGAAAATAATTTGGTTGCTGTGGTGGGCGACGATTTCCCGCAGAGCATGATTGAGGATCTCAATCAGCACGGAATCAATACGGAAGGTTTAGAAATTCGGAAAGGAGAGAAGACCTTTTTCTGGTCGGGGAAATACCACAATGACATGAACAGCCGCGATACCGTGGAAGTCCAGCTGAACGTAATGGAGAATTTTGATCCGATCATTCCCGATTCGTATCAGGATTGCCAATACCTGATGTTAGGAAATACCGCTCCGGCAATTCAGCAGATGGTTATTGAACGGTTGCATAATCGCCCAAAGCTCATTGTGCTCGATACCATGAATCTTTGGATCGAAATTGCCAACCCAGACCTAATGAGCTTACTCAAATTAGTTGATGTACTGGTAGTAAACGATGAAGAAGCCCGCCAGCTAACGCATGAGTACTCGCTGGTACGCGCTGCGGCTAAAATCCGGGCGATGGGTCCGCAAACTGTAATCATCAAAAAAGGGGAACATGGTGCTCTTCTGTTTAGCGAAGGGCAGATTTTCTTCGCCCCAGCATTGCCGCTTGAAGAAGTATTCGATCCGACCGGTGCGGGCGATACGTTTGCGGGGGGCTTCATTGGCTACTTAGCCAAAACCGACGATATTTCGTTTGATAACATGAAGCGGGCTATTATTTATGGATCAGCCATGGCTTCATTCTGCGTGGAGAAATTTGGTGCTGAGCGGATTATGAATTTGACTCAGGATGAAATTCAGGCGCGGGTAAGTGAGTTTGTGACGCTATCTGCTTTTGGATTACTTTAACAGGACAAAGTCTAAAACGCAAAAAGCCGCTGGTTAACCAGCGGCTTTTTGCGTTTTAGACTACTACTTATTGTTAGGCAAAGAAAGGTGCAACCAAAGGCAGAACCTGTTCTTTTGTTAGCGGCTCATCAAACGCCTGCATAACCATAGCCGGAGTAATCCGGCTATCGCCAGCCAGTGCAGAAGCTAAGTCAACACCCGCTTGCACGGTGTTTTCTTCACCTTTATAACTGCCGTCAACAACCGATGGAAGGCCTTGCATTGCAGCAGTACCACCTGTGATCCAGCCTTTTTGGCCACGCATATAGCGTACGTTAGCTGCGTGAGCAGCTTCGGTAGCGTGAATTTGTAAAGCCACCTGCAATATAGCTGGGGCAGCCTGTAGATTAGGAGCCTGACCTTTGTAAGCGCGAACGCCTGTATCTTCAAACGTTTGGGCAATAGCCGAGAACGTTGCGAAGTTGGTAAATGTATCCATAAACGTACCTTTGGCCGAGAAATCGAACTTAGGCATTGGGATTGCTTCTGAGCCTAGTACCGACTTCAGCAACCGAACGTGTACTTGTTCATGCTGCCGAATTAATTCAAATGCTGGCTTATAATTATTGGGAATCATCGCCAGGTTATGACCGTAATCATAAAAAGTGAACTCTAGGTACTCTAATGCGAGCGCAAAGTTAAGAACGTCTTTTACGCCTTGTGGTAGTGCACTAGACTGCCCATAAGATTTGGTCAGGGCAGATGCCATAATGGCTGGAGCAGCCACGGCAATCGTTTTTTTGGTCAGAGAGCTAAATAAGCTCCGGCGTGAGACGTGTGCTAAGCGATCAAATATTTCGCCATCCACCTTCTCAATTTCGCTAAATAAGTTTTGTAAGTTCATCGGAGTTGAGTGGTTTATGCTGGTGTCAGGCTTTTTACTAATGCGCTTGCATCCAGGGTTTCATTAATATATTTCTGTGCGATAGGCAGTACAAACGTTGGCTCGTAAGCAAGATGCAGGCCTGTATCGCTGGTAACGATAGTTGGGCCAGCAAACGCGTCTGAATAAGGATACTGCAATTCGCGAAGAATTGAGTGGTGACGAGTTTCAACCGATACAATCTTACCAGCCAATGTCAGATAACCTGCATCTTTAATGTATTTACCCGCACCGTTGTAAGCACCTACGCCTGTTTTTTCGAAAGCTTCTGCATTCGAAAGTACGTCTGCACGGTTGTTGAAGTCGATACTTGAGAAGTTGAAGGTCAGATCTGGAACGTTAGCGGCTGTTCCGGCACCCACAGCTGCTTTGAAAAGCGCACGGTGAATAATTTCATGGCCACGGATATCGCTCCACAAGGCCATATCCGACGAAGACATATTTGGGTAAGGTTTTGCGAGAACCATTTCGTAGAAGGCAGCTTCGAGCTGTTCCAATACGTATGCAAAGGCAAGGATACCAACATCACCAGTAGGTAATGAAATGGTTGGGCCAGCAGCGCGGGCACTACCATTGGGTGTGACAGAAGATTCGTCCGCATGGGAGCAAGCTGTCAGCAAACCGCCTGTTACAGCAGCAGCACCCGCTACTCGCAGAAACGACCGGCGGCTAGCTGCAGCCGAAGATGTCGTTTCGGGTCGATTAGTAACGTTTTCCATTGAGTAAAATAGTTAGGTGATTTTTAATGCTTAGCTATTTGGCAACTAAGATGATGTATCTACGGGGTCACCTAAAAAATAGATTTTGTCAATTAAATAAAAGAATATAAATCCTAGATAAGTCTTTGGTAAATGGATTAGTAATGAGGAGTATATGGGTGATGTACTTGAAAAGTTTATTGAAAAAATACAAAATGATTTAAAGAGGAAATCATAGCCATAAGCAGTTTATGGCAGCTCCGTTAATAACGCGCGCCGTTTTTGCTGGAGCTGTACCAGATAAAATGATCGTTGTGCCATCGGAACCTAAGTCCCAAAGTTGCCCCCGCAGAAATACGTTCATCCCTTTTATGATACCCGCTTCGGGGATAGCTCGCCCGGCCATAGCATGAGCGAGCCAGGCTTGTCCTTCGGTTAGTTTACCAACATCTGCACGGGCATCCGCTGGGGTTGGTGTGCCACTGTACCCCTGCCAGATTCTTTTCCAGACTCCATTGCCGGCTGAGTAGGAGGGAACCGCTAACAGGGTAGCCCCTTTTTGCTTTAGTGTTTTATACACGGGAGAATTCCAGGAGTCTGCGCAGACCAATACACCTAACCGACCAACTGGCGTATCGAAAACAGGAACGTCTGCCGGATTGGTCGGACAGACAAACGGGAGTTCATCGGCAATGGGGTAGACCTTTTTAATAAGTTGCGGATCTAGTTTGCCATCCGGACGAAACACCGCAGAGACATTATAGAGAGGGCCTTCGCCTACAACCAATTTCCCATTTTCAACGGATGGATTGGTCAATAGAATAGAACCAGCCACGATTGTTACCTCAAATTGTGCTGCCAGCATATCGAAGGTGAGCTGATACTCGTAGGCCATTTGCCGGGCTTTCATGGCGAAGAGACCATACTTTGTTTTATCACCCACACTGTCGGGGGCCGTTTGGTAGGCATTCCAAAAATTGATGGGATGGCTAACGACCATTGCCGTTAATCCCTGCTGAATGGTGGAGGCACTGTATACCCGCTCAGGTTCATTCATAACCACTAGCCAGGTGCCAATATATTCGGGCAGGATGACAATGGTTTTTTGAGGTATGACCAGCCCACTGTCTTTCGCAGTTTTCAAATACCCGGCTAATTTTTCGCGGAAAGTCAACCCTGTACGATAATCGGCGGGCTCCATCCAGGGCTGAATCCCTAACAGATTCCCACGATCTGATCGAGTGCCGAATTGCTCGAATGAGCGGATTTGCGTATTCGCTTTTGAGGATTTTGCGGGCTTATCCTGGCCACCAAAGAACCATATAGTCCATAAGCCGAACAACCCGTAGCATAGAGCCAGGCCTATTAGCAGAATAACCGTGTATTTTCTACGATTGATTGCCATAAAAACGATGCATGAGCCACAAAATAGCATTATTTTCAGCGTTTAATTAACTGCTTCTTCGCTGCGGATGTCTACGTTTACGAATCAGATTGCCTTCATCACCGGTGCTGGCTCAGGCATTGGCCGGGTAACCGCACTGGCATTCGCCAACGCAGGTGCGACTGTTGTTGTCGCTGAAATTAACGAACAAAATGGCCGGGAAACTACTAAGCAAATTCAGCAGCAGGGTGGTAGGGCGCTGTTCATTCCTTGCGATGTTTCTAATCCAGATCAGATAGAAAAAGCTGTAAGGCAAACTGTGGATGTGTTTGGTCGTTTGGATATCGGTATCAACAATGCGGGTATTGGGGGTAAGTTTGGCCGATTACTCGATCAGACAAAGCAGGATTTCGATCAGATAATGGCTATAAACGTTGGCGGTGTATTCTATGGCATGCAGGCCCAGATTCGTCAGATGCTCACTCAAAAGGTTAATAGCCATCCAGTCGGGGACCATCCAGTCGGGGGTAAAATTGTGAATGTATCAAGCATTGCAGGGGTGCGGGGTATGCCTATGGGGGCACCCTACAGTGCTTCTAAACATGCCGTTATTGGATTGACGAAAACAGCTGCGCTGGAATATGTACGGCATCATATCCGAATCAATGCCGTTTGCCCTGTATATACGCACTCACCAATGGTCGATGAATTGATTGGTACTGCACCTGGCATGGAAGAGCGAATGCGCCGGATGGTGCCTATGGGCCGTTTTGGGCAACCCGAAGAAGTTGCTCAGGCCATTCTATGGCTTTGCTCAGACGACAATGCTTTTGTTACTGGGCAGGCTCTTCAGATAGATGGCGGGTTAACGGCCGGGTAAGTTTACAGTTCGATTCGCCAGTTCATCAACCATGGCAGGGACTTCGGGTTCACCCTTGAAAAAAGCTCCTTTTTTGCCCAACGTTAACGCCCAGCGGTGTAGCCACGAAATGCCGCCTTTGCCGTAATAGTGATCTACGGAACGGTAAGCTGTGTCAGTCAATGCTTTATCTAACGAGACAAAAGTGTATCCATGCTGTTTTAACCCTGCCAGTAATTTGCCCAAAAAGTCGGCGTTGATGGTATTGGCATGAATTAGTAAGATCTGTGAAATCTGCCGGTTAAAAAGCGAGTCACTTTGTGCCTCATAATAAGCTGCGCAATTGAGCATATACGTCACATACTGTTTACCAACTTGAGCCGCTAGTGCTGTATCGCTCAGAAGCAAAGCATTGTCATAAGCGCGGGAAAAGAGCCAATCTGAGTTATCAATGGTAACAGGTGCTTCCTGATAGCCGCGTTGTTTTAAAAATTGCTCCAGCGAGTCTTTTTTGGCTTGGGTATCACCTTTTCGTAAGTAGGGGTGCCGGAAATAACGGAAAGGCCTCTCTCGTTGCTGAACTAGATTCTTCACAATTGACTCACCCCCAATAATATCCGCTTTTGAACCCTCAAATGATATGTTGTTATAATCTTTGTGTGCCAGAGTATGATTTCCTAATTCCAGACCGGCATTTAACCATAGTTTTAGAAGTCCGATCTGGTTAGAATCGGGTTTGGAGTTTGTCCGTAACGAATTGCCGATTACAAACCCAATGGCCGGAACCTGGAATGCTGTACAGTGCGAAAGTAATTTCTTTGTCAGATTAAGTCGGCCTTCCGGCGTGGCATAAGCTTTTGATACGGTCGGCAGATCGTCGATAGTAATGACTATTTGTTTCTGTGCTTGTACGGCAAAAGCCAGAAAAACTAACAAAGAGAGGAGTAGACGCATAGACTGGGAACGTTAAGGCAGGTAATAGGTTAGCCATTCTTCTTCTTTTGCCCGCATTTGAGCTGCTTCTTCATCGGTTTTATCGCCATAGCCACACAGATGAAGGAGCCCATGAGCCAGGACCCGACGCATCTCTAGATCAGCCGATATACCCAATTGCGTTGCATTATCGGCCACGCGCTCCACGCTGACGAAAATGTCGCCCTCTAGTTTGCTCTCGTCTTCGCTTTGATCAAACGTAATGATGTCTGTATAGTAGTCGTGGTGGAGGTAATCCCGATTAACCTGTAGCACATGCTCGTCGGAACAAAAAATATAATTTAACTCACCAACCGCATAGCCTTCCCGTTTAGCCTGCTGGTTGAGCCATTGGCGGGTTGCTTGCTTCTGTGGAAGCTTATAGGGTACGTCCTCGTTAAAAAACCGAATCATGCGTTTTTATCCAATTAATTGCGTTACATCAGGCCATACGTATCGGAACGCATCCGAGAAATCTCCGCCTGGATTTTCATCTCTCACCAACTCCTGGTTCGTTGCGCCTAAACGCTCGTAGAATCTTCGGGCGCTGGTGTTTTGCGACAATACCCACAAATAAAACCCTGATTGAGGATTCATCTGGTACGACCAGCGAGCTGCCGATTTGATCAGAACCGTGCCAACTCCACGTCCTTTCTGATCACTATGAACGTGCAGATTATCAAGTAGCGTTCCCCAAACGAGGTCCTCATCGGCGTAAGCACAGGCAAATCCGCAAATTACCCCATTCGAGTCGGCTATAATAACGTGCTGGTTCGGGCTGGGTTGAGTAAGCCGTTTCTGCCAAACGTCCTGCCTGTTTTCAAGGACAGGGCCATTCAAAAAATCATCTCTCCAAATACCTCTGTAGTTTTGTTGCCAACTGAGGCTATGCAGCCGGGCAATCGGATCTGCATCGTCGGCGGTAGCTTCTCGGTATGTTATCATTGCCTATTCAGACGTGTTGGGCAAATATAAACGGTCCGGTAGTGTCGTGCGAATGTATTCCTAATTATGACTCAGTCCATGAACGCAGTTTATCTCGGAGGTACTCACCAACCCGTCCAGCTTATTAATGCGCCCATACCAACCGCCGGGCCGGGCCAAGTACTGGTAAAACTTCAGGCGGCATCGCTCAATCATCGCGACGTGTTTATTCAACAGGGCTTATATCCTGGTATTAAACTACCTGTTATTCTGGGTTCAGATGGAGCTGGTGTTGTTGTTGATACAGGAGAAGGCGTTGATGCTAGTTGGCTGGGCCAGGCGGTTGTCATTAATCCAGGGATGAACTGGGGCGGTAATCCGAAGTTTTACGGAGCCGACTTCCAGATTCTGGGTATGCCCACCAACGGTACGTTTGCCGACTATGTAGTTGTGGGCCGTAACTATATTCATCATAAGCCCCAACATCTCACGTTCGAGCAGGCGGCTGCGCTCCCGTTAGCGGGTCTGACTGCCTGGCGAGCACTAATGACAAAAGCTGAGCTGAATAAAAGTGGTAGTCAACCTCCTGAAAAAGTATTGATTACTGGCGTTGGTGGTGGTGCGGCCCTATTTGCCTTGCAATTTGCCGTAGCGGTAGGGGCGGAGGTTTGGGTTACATCCGGATCTGATGAGAAACTAGAGAAAGCGAGAGAGTTAGGAGCAACGGGGGGTGTCAATTATCGCCAGCCTGATTGGCACAAACTTCTTCTTGCAAAAGCAACTGAAGGGCAAGTAGGCCATCCAGCCCGAGGTTACTTTGATGTGATCATTGACAGTGCGGGTGGACCTGGTTTTTCCAGGCTTATCGATGTAGCTGCTCCGGGCGGACGGATCGCTTTCTTTGGCGGAACCACGGGGACAATCAACGACATTATTCCACCTAGAGTATTTTTTAAACAACTATCAATTTTTGGAACGACTATGGGCACTGAAAGCGAGTTTACCGATATGATTAAATTAATAAGCGACCAACAGATTGTGCCTGTACTAGATGAGATCTTCCCGCTCGTGGCTACCGAAACAGCGATGCGTAAGATGGAGGCTGGAAAACAGTTTGGTAAAATAATACTCTCAATTGGTAACTAGATGTTTCTTATGTTGACAATGTGTTTCTATTGGTGTCTATTTTCTTTTATCCTTTAGCCTGAATATTACCTCAAATTAAAGTTATCCACAATCAACATGTGGATAACTAAGGACTTACACACATTTTCGCAATTGATGGTCTGAAATTGTTCAACGTTAAAGAGGGCCGTTTTATCTTTGTCGCTATGGCTATAGTGACGCACTCGGTTGCCCAACTTGTATCAGATCGATTAGCTGCTTATCGGCAAAGCGGCCTGTTGCGTCAACTGCGTATTGCAGATGGTTTAGTTGACTTTTGTTCAAATGATTACCTGGGTTTTGCCCGGTCTGCCGAACTGAAAGCGGCTATCCAGCAGGCTGATGTTGCGCAGACACGCGCTCGTACAGGGGCAACCGGCTCGCGATTACTAGCAGGTCAAACGGCCCTGGCCGATGTAGTTGAACAGGAACTGGCTCGTTTTTACAATACCGAAGCCGCGCTTATTTTTAATTCGGGCTACGATGCTAACCTTGGTTTGCTGGCTTGCCTACCCAGAGCAGGGGATACTCTCCTGACCGATGAGTTGATTCATGCCAGTATGATTGACGGCGCACGTCTCAGTTATGCTAGTCGCCAGCGTTTTCGTCATAACGATTTAGAAGACCTGGAGTATAAACTCCGCCAAACTCACGAATTGCAGGGAAAGGGGCAGGTCTTTGTGGCTGTTGAGTCTGTCTATTCGATGGATGGCGATGTGGCTCCTTTACGCGAACTGGTTGAGCTTTGTGATCGCTATGACGCGGCTTTACTGGTTGATGAAGCACATGCTACGGGTCTGTATGGTCCTAATGGAGAAGGCTTAGTGGTTGCATTGGGTTTGCAGGAGCGCGTATTTGCCCGAGTCCATACCTTTGGAAAGGCATTGGGTGTTCATGGCGCGGCTATTGTTGGTCCAGCCGTACTGCGTGAGTATCTCATCAATTTTGCTCGCCCCTTTATTTATACAACAGCCTTACCTCCGCATAGTTTGCTGGCCATCCGCTGTGCTCATGTGTATGTAACGACCAATACCGATAACCGAACCCAACTGTATAAGCGGCTTACCCATTTTCGGCAACGAGCCAGCGAACTGCTGCCCGATGCACTGTGGACAAATAGTCGGTCGCCGATTCGGTGTTTGATCATACCGGGTAATGATCAGGCTCGGTACGTGGCCAGCCAGGCCCAGGCGGTGGGGTTAGATGTGCGGGCTATTTTGAGTCCGACAGTTCCGGTCGGGCAGGAACGGCTTCGCCTATGCATTCATTCCTTTAACACAACAGACGAAATAGATCAGCTTCTTACAGTTTTACAAACCGCCTTGCTTGGCGAGCTTAAGATATAGGCAAGTAAGCAGAAGTAGATTCATCATATTTTGTGTGACCCCATCGGAGTCACACCGGGAAGTAAAATGATAAGTTGTCCAATCTCTCAAGAAATAGTAGTAAATGCCCTCTCAACTCATTATTGCCGGAATCGGCACCGAAATTGGTAAAACGGTCGCGTCTGCGGTAGTCGTGGAAGCGTTGAACGCAGATTACTGGAAACCCATTCAGTCGGGCGAGTTGGCTAATTCCGATACAGATGTTGTACGAAGCCTGATCAGTAATTCAACGTCACAGTTTCACCCGGAAGCCTACCGACTAACGCAACCCATGTCGCCCCATGCAGCCGCTGAATTAGACGGCGTGACTATTCAGTTGGCTACCATCAATTTACCTGAAACCAATAATGCGTTAGTTGTTGAACTGGCGGGGGGATTGATGGTTCCGCTCAATAAGCACGAACTAAATATCGATTTGGTTAAAAAACTGGGTTTGCCATTGGTGCTGGTATCCCGAAATTATCTGGGAAGTATTAATCACACACTCCTGTCGGTGGAAGCCTGTAAAAGCCGTAACATTCCATTGCTCGGTATCCTATTTAACGGGCCTACTGTGGAGGCTACCGAATCCTTTATCTTAGACTATACCGGCTTGCCCTGCCTTGGGCGAATAGGGCAGGAGGAGCGTGTGACGAAGGAAGTTATCCGTACATATGCAGGAGCTCTACTACCAACTCTTCGTCAAATCATCGAACCGGTCTAATAGAAATTTGGATTTCGGCCCTGGATTTCCATCACCAATTATCAGTTCGCCGATCTGGACAATAGACAGTACTTTTTTGGTTGAACTGGTGGTGAACGCTTCTTCTGCATCATACAGCTCAGAAAGTAAAACTGGCCGCTCTTCAATTTGAAAGTCGCTCTGAGCTAATTGAAGGATGGTTCGACGCGTGATGCCATGCAGAATATTCCGGTTTGGGGTAATCAGACGGTCGCCCTTGATAAGGAAGAAATTGCTGCGGCTTAACTCACTGATTTCGCCCCCTTTCTGATAAAGAAGGTCAGAAGCTCCGGCCGATTTTATGGCTTGCGCCATGAGAATCACCCGTTTATAATCCGTGCTTTTTACCTCGGCCATTTCCCGAACGTACTCATCCAGAATCACTTTGATGCCCTTCTCATACTGAATTGGCGGTACTGGATGAACGGATTCCGTTAGAATAAGCAGATTAGGACGTTCAATGGTAATGCTATCGGCGGAGTAACCACCCGTCATGACAAACCGAAACGCAACATCAACACCACCACTCCGCTCAATCAGGTCAAGCAAAATGCTATAGGTTTCTTCTTTCCCGAGGGGCAGCGGCAAGTGCATCCGGGAAGCCGAATTCTGAAATCGCTCCCAGTACCAATCCCATTGAAATGGTCGCCCGTTGTAAGTCAGAAAATAATCGAATAGCCCGTAGCCGCGGAGCAGGCTGAGATCCGTGATCCCAACAGAAAGCTGGTCGGTGGGAGCAATTGTGCCGTTGAAATAGCCGTAATGCATAAACGTAGCGTTGGTGACCCAAATTCAAAGATAGAACAAATGAACTTACCATTCTCAGTGGAGAGGTAGTGGAAAGAATATTAATCGTAATATTGCGATTGATATTCTTTCCACTACCTTTGCATCATGGGCGTTACGAAAACCGAAATCTTTACTGCCGAACAGAACCGGACTGCCGATTTGGCGAAAGCATTTGCTCATCCCGCACGGGTGGCAATTCTACAAATGCTGATTGCAAAGAAAGCCTGCGTTTGTGGTGATTTGGTAGGTGAGTTGAATTTAGCTCAGGCAACCGTTTCTCAGCATTTGAAGGAATTAAAACGGATAGGAATTATTCAGGGTGACATCAACCCACCACGTGTATGTTACTGCATTAACCCGGTTGTATGGGAAGAAGCACAGCAGGTATTCGGAGCCACGCTGAAGTCATTCGTATCCGTCTCCTGCTGCTAGTTAATGGCCCGGCCGACGCTTCGGCAGGTATTTTTTTGCGTTTATTAATCGTAATATTACAATTAACCGATAGATAGCCTATGGAAACTGCTGAACAAATTAAAGAAGTTGTGCGCCAGAAATACGGCGCTATTGCCGAACAGCCAGACGATGCCGTTGGCTGCTGTGGAAGTGCCCAAGCGGGTCCTACGTCATGTTGTGGGCCGGAAAAATCGGTAAGCGTACCCATTGATATGACAGTTGGTTACGATGAACTGAACGGGTACATAGCTGAAGCTGATTTGGGGCTGGGCTGCGGTTTGCCAACTCAATTTGCCCAGATCAAACCAGGTGATGTGGTGGTTGATCTGGGCTCAGGGGCGGGCAACGATTGCTTTGTGGCTCGGGCAGAAACAGGAGAAACCGGGCGGGTAATTGGCCTGGATATGACTCCAGCTATGATTGACCGTGCTCGTAAGAACACCAAATCACTTGGTTTTACCAATGTTGAATTCGTTTATGGCGATATTGAAGACATGCCGTTACCAGAAAATCTGGCCAATGTAGTCGTAAGTAATTGCGTGATGAACCTGGTACCTGACAAGCGCAAAGCCTTCACCGAAACCTACCGGATTTTGAAACCAGGTGGCCACTTTAGTATTTCCGACATTGTGCTAAAAGGGGAGTTGCCTAAAGGCTTACAACGCGATGCCGAATTGTATGTTGGCTGTGTATCGGGGGCAATCCAGAAGGATGATTATTTACAGTTGGTGCAGGATGCAGGATTTACCAAGATTCTTGTGCAAAAAGAGCGCGAAATAGCCATGCCAGATGAAGTACTGAAAAACTACTTGTCAGATCAGGAAATCGCTGATTATCGTCAGAAAGATCAGGGTATCTACAGCGTGACTGTCTTTGCCCAAAAGCCTGAAGTTGCTATCAGGCCAACGGTTTCGTGCTGTGGTCCAGATTGTTGCAATTAATCCATTACAGATCAAACAATGAAAAAAATTTTAGTACTCTGCACGGGTAATTCGGCCCGCTCTCAAATGGCCGAGGGATATCTGCAGTATTTCGCGGGTAATCGGGCGGAAGTTTATAGCGCCGGTGTGGCTCCTCATGGTGTGAACCCGCTGGCTATCCAGGTAATGGCCGAAGATGGCATTGAAATTTCGCATCATACCTCAAATCATGCGGATGAGTACGTTCATATTCCGTTCGATTATGTCATTACGGTTTGCGACAACGCTCGGGAGCAATGCCCGTTTTTTCCTTCGGCTGGTGAGTTGATCCACCACAGTTTTCCTGATCCAGGTCACACAGAAGGAGAAGATGATTTGACGTCATTCCGCCGTGTGCGGGATTTGATTAAGGTTTATTGTCAGGAATTCATCGAAACCCGTTTGCCAGCAAGCGAACCGAGCACTCACTAATCAATGGCCTTACACATCGAAAATGCCCGCCCGGAAGACAAAGCGGCCGTTGTCTCCCTGTTGCAGCAGGGAAATTTACTGACCGATGATTTACCGACTGATCTGCCTGATTTTGTCATTGCCAAAGAGCAGGACGCCTATGTTGGTGTAGCAGGTTTAGAACGATTTGGCCCCATTGCCCTCCTGCGTTCTGTAGCAGTTGATCCCAATTATCAGGGTAAACAGGTCGGTGCTCAACTGGTTGGGCAATTACTGGAAACTGCCAAAGCAGACGGACTAGGAGAACTGTATTTAATTACAACAACCGCCGACCGTTATTTTGCGCGTCATGGCTTTCGTGTGGTTTCTCGCCAGGATGTACCGGCAGCTATTCAACAGACGCAGCAATTCAGTGATCTATGTCCTTCATCGGCCATTGTGATGAAGCGGCTGGTAAACCAACTGGAAGCATGAAGTCAGCCAGACTATCGTTTCTCGACCGTTATCTGACCTTGTGGATTTTTCTGTCGATGCTGATCGGAGTGGGGACTGGCTATTTTTGGCCGCAGTCGCAGTACTTCATAAATGGATTCAATTCGGGCACAACAAATGTTCCACTGGCTATTGGACTGGTGCTGATGATGTACCCGCCTTTAGCGAAGGTGCGCTATAGCGAATTGCCGAAGGTGTTTGCGAACACGAAGATTCTTGGCCTCTCGTTGCTGCAAAACTGGATTATAGGTCCATTGCTGATGTTCGGGCTGGCCGTAATTTTCCTGCCAGACAAGCCCGAATACATGACAGGACTGATTCTAATTGGTATTGCCCGCTGCATTGCTATGGTCATTGTCTGGAACGACCTGGCGGGTGGAGATCGGCTCTATGCCGCTGGATTGGTAGCCTTCAATAGTATTTTTCAGGTGCTGTTTTATTCGGTCTATGCCTGGCTGTTTATTACATTGTTGCCTCCCTTGTTCGGGCTGCATGGCTACGCAGTAGCTATTACCATCGGTGAAGTTGCTCAAAGTGTATTCATTTATTTGGGCGTGCCCTTTCTGGCTGGTCTGTTCTCCCGATTACTTCTCACACAGTTGAAAAGTAAGGAATGGTATGAGCAAACCTATTTGCCCGCCATCAGCCCCATTACGCTTATTGCTCTCCTGCTCACAATTGTGGTTATGTTCAGTCTGAAAGGACAACTCATTGTCTCTATTCCACTTGATGTGCTGCGGATCGCATTGCCCTTGACAATCTATTTTGCGATTATGTTCTTTTCGGCTTTTTACCTTGCCAAGCGAGCCGGAGCCGATTATTCAAAATCGACATCACTTGCCTTCACGGCAGCGGGTAATAATTTCGAACTGGGAATAGCGGTGGCAATTGCGGTTTTTGGAATCAATTCTGGTGCAGCTTTTGCCGCCGTTATTGGACCGCTGATTGAAGTTCCAGTGCTGATTCTGCTCGTCAATTTTGCTTTGAAACAAGAAAAGAAGTTTGCTCCGGATTCTAAAAAGGTGTTTCAAACGCAACGATGAGGTATTTCTTTTTCGTAGCTACGCCTTATGCTGAATGGGTGTGTAGCCTTGTAATCACGGGGCTATATGTTTTTTAACAGTTGAACGCCAATTGCCTCGGTACTCAGAATTTTGGCGTCTGGTGTGGCTGTGTCTGCAATATCACGAGTGCGGAAACCATCTTTCAGCAGTTTATCCACGGCCTGAATAATTGCGTCGGATTCGGCCTTCATGCCAAACGAAATATCAAACATTAACGCGGCCGATAATACCGAAGCAATTGGATTCGCGATGCCTTTGCCCATAATGTCGGGTGCTGAACCGTGAATAGGCTCATATACGCCCGTTCCATCGCCAATGGATGCGGATGCCAGCATGCCCATCGAACCTGCAATCTGTGAAGCTTCGTCCGTCAGGATATCACCGAATAGATTAGCTGTTACTACCACATCGAATCGGCGGGGCGCTTTTATCAGTAACATGGCCGTTGCATCGGCATATTGGTGTTCTACTTCTACATCTGGATAGTCCAGTGCCATTTTCTGAACAACTTCGCGCCATAATCGACCCGTTTCCATCACATTGGCTTTATCTACCGAACAGAGTTTTTTCCGGCGGGTACGGGCGGCTTCAAACGCCTTCCGGGCAATGCGTTCGACTTCATAACGGCTGTATTCGGCCATATCGAACGCGGTATCACCGTTGTTTCTGCGGCCTTTTTCGCCAAAATAAACATCTCCGGTAAGCTCCCGGAAAAATAAAATATCGGCACCTTTCAATACGTCGGCCTTAATGCTCGATGCGTCTAACAACTCATCGAATAGCTTTATGGGCCGGATGTTGGCATACAGTCCCAGTTCCTTCCGCATTTTAAATAAACCCTGTTCAGGGCGCATGGCCGCCGTGGGGTCATTATCATATCTGGGATCACCTACGGCCCCAAATAAGACCGCATCCGACTCTCTCATTTTCTCCAGCGATTCGTCAGTCAGCGGGGTCCCGAATGCTTCAATGGCTACGTGACCGATTAGCACCTCGTCGTACGTGAATTCGTGTCCAAACGTAGCCGCAACTTTCTCGACTACCTGTTTGCCGACAGCGGTCACTTCCTGTCCGATTCCATCGCCGGGAGCAATGATTATATGTTTTTTTGCCATTATCGTTTTAAGCTGAAATTGGTGAAACTGAAAAAAGTAGGCACAAGGCTAGCGCCTATGCTGCTGAAAAAGGCTGGCTGAAGTAGCCCTTTCCGGCAGCAAAATCGCACGTATAGGATGAGTTTGGGGGAAGATAAAGTGTTAATCAGCCGGTGTTAGATACGCCATATCTCCAAGATATGGCGTATCTAACACCGGCTGATTAACACTAATCGGCAAAGTCGAGGTTTTCGGTGATACGGGCACCCTTGTTGACCAGCGTATCCATATAAAGGCGAATCCGGCGCTTCGCTACATCCAGGTCTGTGTTGTTGAGGTTGATATTCAGCAGATCAATGAACCAGGGTGGTTTTACTTCGCTCTGCATGTAGGTGTCGGCAATTTCCAGGGCAATAGGCAGCGTGGTCGTTTTCGAGGAGTCGAATACATCTTTGTTGCTCGCTTTGAGAAGTTTGTCATACTCCTGGTCCCGTAATGTTTCATACAACGCTTCCGAGAAGACGTCGCCAGCTTTTGTGCCCGTTTCCGAATCATCCTCTGTCAGAATGGCTCCTTTATGCGCCCATTCCCAGAGAATACTCAGTCGGATTTCGCCAGTAGCCATATCTTCCATCAGGTATAAAATATCATCATTACCGAAAAAATCGGCGGGTTTCAGGGCAGCAGCCTGCATGCCCTGCCCAAAGGCATTGCCGTATTGCAGAGCAACGCTCAGCAGGTTACGGGCCCCGCGAATATCGGTTGGAGCGGGTTCAATCAGGATTAAGCCATCGGCGTCCTGCTGCGTGTATGTAAGCCGGGGAAATGCTCGGCCTAACTGGTTGGCCTGTCCGACTTTCTCCCAGACAGGGCGGACGATGTGCACCATTTTCCAGTGGGCAACCCACTTACCACTGGCTCCTTCGCGTTGTTCCCGTTCGGCACCGGCCACGGCTTTTTTCATACTGGCCGAAACGCCTTCTTCGGAGCCGACAGGGATATTGGGCTCCATACCGCCCTGCCACAAGGCGAAATTACCGTTTACATCCGGCGTATTAACGGCCCGCCGGACGCGGTCTTCGTAGTTGCGCATGTAGCCATAGGTCATCGTGATGGCTTCAATGTTGGGATTAATGAAGGTTTTATCCCAGGCCATGGCATCGGATACACTGTTAATGTAATCCCAGCGACCAGTGTTATAACCCACAAAGTGCTTTCCAAGGGCCGCCCGAATTTCCATCAATTGGTGAGTCGCTTCGAGCTGTTCGACCAGTACATAGACTTTGATCGTTCCAATTTCCAGCCCAACGTGGCTTTCCAGGGCGCTAAGTAGTTTATTCCAGACACCCGCTTCTTCGGCAGTTTGTATCTTCGGCAAGTATAGCACGATAGATGACCCGGCGCTTTGCAATGCCTTATAGTTATTGACAACGTAAAGGGTGGCGTCAACGATGGATGCGGCCAGGGCTACACCGTCTGCATCGCGGATATGCCGATCGTCGAGATGAAGGCCACGAGCGCGGAATATCTTGGTGGTAAAGTTCAACTGGGTTTCCCAGTCGGTGATGGTTTCTCGTCCTAAGAAGGATTTCGCCCAGCGATTCATTTCGTCGGCCACTTTTTCGGCTACTTTCAGGAATAGCGGGTCTTTATGAATAGCCAGTTTCAGGTTCCGCTGGTTGTCGAGCGACATTGTCGTGACCTGTCCCAGCGCATCTTCACCATCGAACATCCAGCCATCGGCACCCGAGAGCAAGGCATAGGCTACATTCCGGATGCTGTTTTCAACTGATGCATTGGGTTTGGCCGCAGGACCCGTTCCCTGAATCCACTGACGCTGCAAATCGGAAGGAACAATTCCGCCTTCGAAGTTGCCATCGCGTGCATCCTGCACCTTGATGGTGGTCCCGGGAATCGTACTTTCAGGATCGAGAAACGTTATTCGCGTTTGTGTTTGTTGACGCGCTGCCCGACGCTTCATCCTGGTATCCATGACTTCTTTAATGCGTTTGTTAAAGGGAGCCAGCGTAGAAAGGGCTGAAAGGGCTTCTGCGGTATACACATCAGGATAGATGTCCTGTAAGTTGTCTCTAATGGTAAGGTTGTTCGTAAGGTTGTTCATACGTCTAAATCAGAGTTGGTACGCAAAACTATAGTTTAGTTGGGTTGAGTGGTAAGTTGTACTCAGGAGCGACTTCTACCAGGAATGAGTGGCTATTCTTCCAGAAAATTCAGGTCTTTCCCAAAGGTTTCCTCCATTTTCCAGAGTCCAAGGAAAGCTATGGCAAGTGTAAGCAAACCGAGCAGCCCGGCGCCTTGTATAATACCGAACTCCCCTCTAAACAGCAGGAATAAAGGCGTCATGATGTTAATACTCCCTCGCACGAAATTTGGTACGGTAGTCGCTACCGTTGCGCGGAGGTTCGTACCAAATTGCTCGGCAGCAATGGTGACAAATAAGGCCCAGTACCCAACTGCAAAGCCAAGACAGCTACAAACAGCATAAAAGGCAGTGGTCGAGTGCAGCGGCACATATAAATAGACGGCAACCAGAGCAGCGGTTAAGGCCAGAAACAGACCTAACACTTTTTTCCGGCTGTTGAAATACTGGCTTAAGATACCACTCGATAAATCGCCGATAGACAAACCAATGTATTCCCACATAACGGCCTTCCCGGCCACAATAGGCCCATCAAGATGGAGTTCTTTCCCGAATTCTGGCGAGAAGGTCATGAGAATGCCCGCCACAAACCAGACCGGCAACCCGATGAGAATACAGCGCAGGTATTTCAGAAATTGCTTTCTGGAGGAGAATAGGTGAAGGAAATTACCTCTGGCAACCGCCTGCTCCTTAACCTGGGTGAAAATACCGGATTCAAATACGCTAACCCGCATAACGAGCAGCATCAAGCCCAGCCCCCCACCAATAAAATAGGCATTCCGCCAGGCAAACTGTTCGGCGATGAAATAGGCAAGCACCGCACCCAAAAGCCCTACTGAGGCTACTAAGGACGTACCATAGCCCCGAATTTCTTTGGGTAATACCTCCGCTACCAGCGTAATTCCAGCTCCCAGCTCGCCTGCCAGACCGATCCCGGCGATTAAGCGTAAGATGGCATATTGATCGACACTTGTGACAAAGCCGTTGGCAATGTTGGCTAGCGAGTAAATCAGAATAGAACCGAACAGTACAGAGAGTCGCCCTTTTTTGTCGCCTAAAATGCCCCATAGAATGCCGCCGATGAGCAGGCCGCCCATCTGCATATTTATGAGGTAGATTCCCTCGTTTAACATACCGGCGTCCGAAACGCCTACATCTTTCAGGCTTTGTACCCGAACAATACTAAACAACAGCAAGTCATAGATATCGACGAAGTAACCCAGAGCTGCCACGATCACCGGAACCTGAAACAGTTGTCGGGCAATGGAAAACGGAGTCTTCGCACCAGTTTGGGGGGAATCGTTTTTGTAGATGGGCTCAATCATGTGGGTGGTCTAGTTAGGGGCAAAAAGGTCATTAAACACAGAGGCACAGAGAACACAGAGATATTTATCTCTTTCCATCATGTGGGTCACAGTCTATGGAAATGTAGATTAATAATACAAAGACAACTCTGTGTTCTCCGTGTCTCTGTGTTTAATGAATTTATTATCAGCTAATGCCGCCGAAGCACAGGTACTTGATTTCCATGAAGTAGTCCATGCCATACTTTGAGCCTTCGCGGCCCACGCCTGATTCTTTTACGCCACCAAAGGGTGCTACTTCCGTTGAAATCATGCCTTCATTGATACCTACCATGCCATAATCAAGGGCTTCGGCTACCCGCCAGCAACGCGAAATATCTTTGCTGTAGAAGTAAGACGCCAGACCGTAGGGCGTATCATTCGCCAACCGGATCACCTCTTTCTCGTCGGTAAAGCGGGCGATGGGTGCTACGGGGCCAAAGACTTCCTCTCGAGCAATAATCATATCGGGTGTTATATCGGTCAGGACAGTGGGTTGAAAAAACAATCCTTCCATCTCGTTTCCACCCACAACAACTTTGGCTCCTTTCGACAGGGCATCTTCCAGATGGTGTTTTACTTTGTTGAGCCCCTTTTCGTTGATCAAAGGACCCATTTGCGAATTGGTATCCAGGCCATTACCAACCCGTAACGCTGCGACAGCATCCGATAACTTGCCGACAAATTCATCGTACACCTTATCATGCACATAGAGTCGATTAACGCATACGCAGGTTTGCCCATTGTTCCGAAACTTCGATGCCATGGCCCCTTTCACGGCTGCATCGATGTCGGCATCGTCAAAGACAATAAAGGGGGCATTACCGCCTAACTCCAGGGATATTTTCTTCAGGTTGGAGGCACACTGGCTCATTAACAGCTTACCAATGGCCGTTGAGCCCGTGAAGGATAGCTTACGGACTTTGTTGTTTTCACAGAGTTCCAGGCCGACTTCGGCATTTTTGGAGGTCGTAACGGTATTGTAAACGCCCGGTGGAAATCCAGCTTTTTCGGCCAGATATGATATGGCCAGTGCCGTAAGTGGTGTTTCGGAAGGTGGTTTCACAATGACTGGGCTACCTGCGGCCAGGGCCGGCCCAACTTTGCGGGTAATCATGGCCAGTGGAAAATTCCAGGGTGTAATAGCTGCCACTACACCAATTGACTGCTTAATGACGACTAGCCGCTTGTCTTTGGTATTGGCTGGAATCACATCGCCGTAGGTGCGTTTCGCTTCTTCGGCAAACCATTCGATAAACGAAGCTCCATAGTCGACTTCGCCGAGGCTTTCCGATAAGACCTTGCCGCACTCCATGGTCATGAGTTGCGCCAACTCGTCCTTGTTCTCCAGAATTAGCGAAAACCATTTCCGGAGCAAATTCGACCGTTCTTTAGCCGTCAAATCCCGGTAAGCGGGCCAAGCCGCATGGGCCACTTCGATGGCTGCACGTACATCGGCCTGCCCCATATCGGGAACAGATGCAATGACGCCACCGGTTGCCGGGTCAATCACGTCAAAAGTTTCTCCGCTGGCGGCCGTTACCCATGTACCGTTTACATACGACTGGGTTCTGATCAGCGAATTAGTAACCTCCCGTTTTGTTGATGTGTGCGTTTCGTTCATCATCAGAATGTGATTATCTGGCGAATGGCTTCGCCTTTTGCCAATCGTTCAAATCCTTCATTTACGTCTTTCAGACGTAGCTTATGGGTCATCAATTTATCAACAGGCAGTCGACCCGATTGGTAGAGGGCAATATAGGCCGGAATATCCCGAACGGGAACGCAGCTACCGATATACGACCCCTGTAATGTCCGTTCATCGGCCACCAGTTTTGTAGGCGAAAGCTGCATCATCTTGCTGGGGTGCGGTAAGCCAGCCGTAACCGTTTTGCCACCGCGACCCGTGGCATTGTAGGTGAATTCCAATGCCGCTACGACCCCGGCAAACTCAAAGCCAATATCTACGCCCCCGTTGGTTAGATCTTTTACCTGCGTTACCGCATCGGCTTCCGAAGAATTAACTACGGCATGGGCTCCCAGCTCGAGGGCTTTGTCTAATTTCTCTTTGTTAACATCGGCTACAATTATTTTACTGGCTCCTCCGGCAAGTGCGCCCAGCAAGGCGGCAAAGCCAATGCCTCCCATGCCGGTGATCAGTACAGTTTGACCGAGCATTAATTTCGCCGTATTGATCACGGCCCCAACACCCGTCATGATGGCGCAACCAAACAGGGCGGCAATGTCGAAGGGGAGAGTGGGGTCTATTTTTACAACCGACTTTCGGGATACAACGGTGTATTCGGCAAAGCCAGACACGCCCATGTGGTGATGAATGGGTTGTTGCTGCTGATCTTCCAGTCGGAAGCCACCGCCTAACAGTTCTCCTTTATTATTAGCGGCAAGGCCATTTTCGCAGAGAGCCGGACGGCCCGTCATGCAGGGCATGCAATGGTTACAGATCGGAAGGAAGGAGAACACGACATGATCGCCAACGGCAATATCATGCACGTCGGGACCTAGCTCGACAATAACTCCGCAGGCTTCGTGACCCAGCACCATTGGCATCTGGCGCGGCCGATTTCCGTCAATGACCGATAAATCGGAATGACAAAGGCCAGCCGCTTTAATCTGTACGAGGATTTCGCCACTCCGGGGAGCTTGTAATTCGACTTCTTCAATCGTCAGCGGATGGCTGCTCGTATACGGGCGTTCTTTGCCCATTTCATGTAGGACGGCTGCTTTTATTTTCATGATGCTGTTCGTTGTGGTCATGGGTTGTCATTGATAGTCATTAGTTGTCATTTAGGGATTAGGAAGGCTTCAGCAATGCATGCCTATAAATGGCAACTAATGACTATCAATGACGTTCCTGTAAAAACTCTTCAATGTTGCGCCCCACTTTTTCCATGAGTAATGTGCGGGCTTCAATACTGGCCCAGGTAACGTGTGGAGTCAAAGCCAGACGGTCTTTGTTTGTTACATGCAACAGTGGATTTTGCGGATTTATGGGCTCCTGTGTGAACACATCGATACCCGCTCCGGCAATCAACTCTTCATCCAGCGCTTTTGCTAAATCCGCTTCATTGACAATGCCCCCCCGGCCTACATTGATCAGAATGGCCGACCTCTTCATCTGCTTCAGCCGGTCATAGTTCATCAGATTGGCTGTGTTTTCATTCAGTGGCGCGTGAATAGAAACCACATCGGATGTGCCCAGGAATTCGTCCAGGTCCAGACGCAGGTAGGGCTGATCCGTATTCTGACCCGAGGTGGAATAATACACAACTTCAGCCCCAAACGCAGCAGCTACTTTTGCCACCTGTCGGCCAATTGCGCCCAGTCCGATAATGCCAAATCGCTTGCCGTTTAACTCCCAGAAGCCATTGCCAAAATGGGTGAATATATCGGTTTTGGAGTAGTCTCCTCCTTTTACATATTGGTCGAAATAAGGAATATTGACCAACAGGTGAAACAGAATAGCAAAAGTGCCCTGGGTAACGCTTTGGGTCGAATAGTCCGAGGCATTTTTAACCGGAATACCCCGCTTTTCGGCGGCTACTTTATCGACATTGTTGGTGCCGGTGGCTGAGATACAAATGAATTTCAGCTTATGGGCTTGTTCGATGATGGATTTGTTGAGGACGACCTTATTGGTAATCACAATATCGGCATCCTGTATCCGCTCCAGCGTCTGTTCAGGTCGGGTGGTTTGATAGTAAGTAACGTTGCCGTACTTCTCTATCAGTGTTAGATTCGGGATGTCTCCCATTGTCTTGACGTCCAGAAATACTAACTCCATTTTCGTTTATGAGTTGAAGCAATGAAAATTTATTAACCACAGAGCGGTTCGCCGTTGCGGCATAGAGAACACAGAGCTAGACATTAATTATTCTCTGTGTCGCAACGGCGAACCGCTCTGTGGTTAAATTAATTTTGATTTAGACAACTACTGTGCGGCTTTGACTTTGACGACTACTTTTTTTACCCCATCGTACCCCTCCACCCGGTTACTGGGATTGTGCGCTTCGGTGGGGGTGGCTATGAAGAAAACGCCGGGCTCGGCTACGTAAAAATTTCCGTTGTCGATGGTATAAAACCCGATGTCCTTGGTCGAATTGTAATCCTGGTTAACCTTCGCGTTGGCTACGGGCATGACACCAATTTTTTCTTTTCCTTTCACCACAAAATGAATGTCGCAATAGGTGTGGTGAGCCTCCCACTTTTCATTCGAAATTTCTCTTGGCGGGCCTTCGCTGATGGTAGCATACACAGTCTCATCGTCAATTGGGTATTTGCCCACCCGGAGCTTCGTGAAATCGGTATCTCGCAAAAAGGCAAACGCTTTATCCCAGGCCGCTTTATTGGCCTGATATTGCTTGGCAAACTCCTCTTTGTTGATCGTTTCAGACGGTTTGGCCTGCAGGCCATTTAGCCAGGTTTGGCTGGCAAACCATTTCGCTGTTTTTTCGGTAGTTGCCTGCGCCTGGCCTGGCAACTGAACAAGCAGGACGGCCAGCAGGGTAATTGCCAGAGAGAGCTTTACGCGTGTTTTTTTCATAATCTGTTTAGGATTTCGGTTACAGGAAGACAAGTTATGGGCATTTTTTGTCATTCCGACGTCAGGAGGAATCTCAAACTTGACTAATGAGAAACTCGAGATTCCTCCTGACGTCGGAATGACAAAAAATACGTATTTGTGCATACCCTAAACAATCTTAATATGGGCGAATATCAAACTAATTCTTGGTTGCTTTCTTTACCTGACCAAGACCAAACTGATCGCCAGCGGCAACGGGCTTGCCACCGCTGAAATGGATTTCCACCATTTTCTCGCTCTGTACATCGTTATGATCCTGATCTTCCAGGGAAGCCACGATTTTACGGGTCTTCACATCAATCACATCGCCGGTGGCGGGATAGGCGTATTTGCCATCCAGGCTAAAGGTGATCCAGCCGGGCATATCTTTTAACGCGATCGTTGTTTTCTGAACGGGCGGCATCACCGTATTGTCGAAGACGTGCAGTCGGTAATTGGCACCATCGCACAGCCAGAGTTCTTTTTCGTCGGGCGTTAGGCCAATACCGTGGCTTGGGCAGCCATGCCGTTTTACTTCACCCATATTCCAGCCTTCAACCACAACCCGGTGCAGGAATTTCCCGGTTACTAAATCCCCGACTTCGAAACCCAGCAAGCCATTCACATTCACATAAACGAGCGTCTGCGAACCGTTAACCGTAAAGGGGCGAATATCTGCCCCGAAAGGGCCAACCTGCTTGGTTACCGTGTGCGTTTTGGTGTCGGCCACGTTCAGCATGGTTGATTTGAGACCAGCCAGATAAACGTAATTGCCATCGGGGCCGTAAATGGTGTTGTGGGCACCCGAATTGGTAACGATTTTCTTGATGATATCACCCGTTTTGGCATCCAGTACGTTCCAGAACTCTTTTTCTAAAGACGGAGCATAGATAATCTTGCCATCGGGGGAGATGGAAATCCGGTCAACGCCACCTTCATATTCTTTTTCCCACAGCGTTTTTTCCGTGACCAGATCGATACATTGTATGGCTTCTAGGGTGCTGATATAAATGCAGTTATAAGCTAAACTAACATCGACTCCCTTTACATTCGATGGAATGCCTTTTTTCATCGTACCAGTAGGAGATCGAGCGTCTTTTTTTAACAGACCACCAGGAGTGCTGATGAACTTGACAAACTTGTGGTTATTATCCATATCGAAGACCTGGATGCCGTGCCCACCATAGCCCAGATAATTCCGGATACCGGGTGTGGCTACATAAAGATAGCGCTGGACTTTAGGGGCAGGTTTTGTGAAATTGACCGCGAGTTCGTGTTTAGGAGAGGATATCCAGGCTGTTGCCGAGACCAGGAACAGCGCGCCGATCAGTAAGCGGAGTATAGTTCGTTTAGAATTCATTATCGTTATTATTTGAGGTTAAACATGGAATTAGTCTGCATACTTGAAATCGGGAAATGGCTTAATTATACCCGGGATTTTGAGGAAATATAGCCGGATTGTTAATTAATTGAATCTGGGCAAGCGGTATGGGGAACAAGGTGTTGTAAGATCGCATGCCGTATTTCTGCATCACCGTAAATGCCTGTCCGGTACGTACTAAATCAAACCAGCGGTGGCCTTCAAAAG
This sequence comes from Spirosoma sp. KCTC 42546, assembly GCF_006965485.1. Classification (NCBI taxonomy): domain Bacteria; kingdom Pseudomonadati; phylum Bacteroidota; class Cytophagia; order Cytophagales; family Cytophagaceae; genus Spirosoma; species Spirosoma sp. KCTC 42546. The sequence goes on along the minus strand of NZ_CP041360.1, from coordinate 8,470,213 downwards.
CCAGCTCTCTACGGCGTTCCAGAACGATTTGATCACGTAAATCTGCCTGCGACAGCGTTCCAAGCGCGTCAATCCCGGCCCGGGTGCGGACTTGATTCAGGTAGGGTAACGCGGCCGATGCTTTCCCATTTTCATTCAGGGCTTCGGCATACATGAGCAATACATCGGCATACCGAATCACCTTCCAGTTGGCAGGGCTGTCGTTGGCAGTGGTGATCCGCGCAATGTATTTGCGCGTATAGGCCGACATGTTGTTCGATGAGATAAGAATCGGAATAAACTTACCAGTTGCATCCGTGTAGCCTCGCGAAGCGGTAATGTCTTTCCGTTTATCCTTAGCCTCAAACAAATCGAACAGCACCTGGTGGGGGGTATTCTGATCATCGACGGAGCCTGCAATACCGTAAAACGCAATCATCGACGTCACTTTGGGTGTAAAGCGGTTTGTATAAATGCTGCCTTCTCCGCCCAATCCCTGTTCGTATTCGATGTCGAAAATGTATTCGCTGTGGTGCTCGTTTTTGGAGTAATCCCACAAATCGGCCCAGTTAGGTAATAGGGCATAGCCCATGGTGGTTACTTCCTGTAATTTGGCTTCGGCCTTCACAAAATCCTTGCGGGTCAGGTATACTTTGCCCAGCAGTGCTTTCGCAGCGCCTTTGGTGGCCCGGCCCACATCGGTTCCGGAGTAACTCGCAGGTAGTTTGGACTCCGCATCGAGCAAATCTTTGATGATAACTTCATCATAAATTTTGTCGACTTTTTCGCGGGGCGTTTTGTAGGATTCATCAATAGACAAGGTTGTAGTAACCATCGGCACATCCCCGAAAATTCTGACCAGATCAAAGTAGGCCAGGGCACGAAGGAATTTAGCCTCGGCCGTGTGGCGATCTTTGTTCTTTACCACGGCTACATCGGCCGATGCGATCCGTTCCAATAAGGTATTGGCCCTGGTGATGGCTTTGTAATAATTTCGCCAGGTCGTGATTAGTAAACCATCATCATTTGAAAGGGTAAAATTATCAACGGCCCCCGGTGTGCCCTTTACCAGTTCATCCCAAACATCATCTCCGCGGATATCGCCGAAATAATACATATTCTGGTACTGATCCTGGTAAATACCATAGATGCCAATGACGGCGTCCTGATAATCTTTATCGGTTTTATACAGCCCATCAAGCGTTACCGTATCAACAGGAAGGATTTCAATAAACTGCTTATTACAGGCGGTTAATAGCAGCGAGCATACAGCGAGTAAGGTTAGGATCTTTTTCATGCTATGAACTTTTTAACGGGTTAGAAACCCAGATTAATGCCAAAAATTAGCGCCTTCGCAGTGGGGTAATCGTAGCGCTCGTTGCCGGGGGTGAGCGGGCTGGAACTCAGGCTGACATCCGGATTAAAGCCAATGTATTTCGTAAATAGAAATGGATTGTTAGCCGTGAACGACAGGCGAATGGCGCTGAAAGTGAGCTTTTTAGCAATGTGTTCGGGCATGGCATACCCAAAGGCGATGTTATTGATCCGCAGATAAGAACCATCATCCAGCCACCGTTGGCTATAGGTACCTCTGAAATTGCCGGTCGGCACATCATTAGGCCGTACGGCGTATCCATTTCCCGGATCGGATTCCGATTTCCAGTAGTTATTCATGATGGCGTACTGACGGAACCGGGCTCTATTGTTGGCTGATTGCTCTCTGGACAAAGCCAGCACGCTATTGCCCTGAACGCCTTGCAGACTGATACTTAATGTAAAGCTTTTATACGAAAAATTATTGGTCATGCCATAGTAGAAATCAGGATAGGGCGATCCCATTATGGTTCTGTCGAAGCTGTTAATGATCCCATCCGGTACGCCATTGGGGCCGCTAACGTCCACAAAACGAACATCACCCACGCGCGAAGCATCGCGTCCGCCGGGATTCCACAGGGGACCTTTGTCCAAGTCAGCTTTCGTGGCAAAAATGCCGTTTGTCAGCCAGCCGTAGAACATACCAACGGGTTGACCAATCATCGTGATGTTGCCGCCCGAAATGATCGGGTCGCCAGATGGGCCCAGCTTGGTCACCTGATTGCGGTACATGGAGAAATTGAGGCTTGTCTGCCAGCGAAATTTCCCTTCGATATTGACGGTGTTTAGGGCAAATTCCCAGCCTGTATTTTTGACTTCGCCGATATTTTTCAGGGCTGTATTGAATCCCGTGATGTCCGGGACATTCACGTTTAACAGCAGATCGGTGTTTCTGGAGCGGAAGTGATCGATGGTCAACGCAACCCGATTGTTTAAAAAGCTCACGTCGATACCGGCATTGATCTGCTCCTGTTTTTCCCAGGTCAAGGCTGGATTTCCCAATCGGCCAGCCGAATAGCCCCCGATTCCGGTATTGCCCAATACGTATTTTTCGTAGTTGATCGTTGCCAACTGGTCGTAGTTGCCAATGTTGTTGTTCCCCGTTTTCCCGTAACTGGCTCTCAGTTTCAACTCGTTCAGGACACGGATATCCTTCATGAAGTTTTCGTCCGAAACGCGCCAGGCTAAGGCTAACGAGGGGAATAAACCATATTTATTGTCTGATCCGAAACGAGATGAACCATCCGTCCGAATTGAGGCCGTTGCGTAATATTTGCTGTTGTAGTTGTAGTTGATACGACCTAAATAAGAGACCAGCGACCATTCGGCTACGTTGGAGGAGCCACCCGTTAACAGGCCACTCACCGCACTTAGGGTCGGCACCAGGTTATTGGGGTATCTGTTGCTAGTGAGCGTGTTGGATTCAAACGTTTCGCGTTGGGTAGTGTAGCCCAGTAAGCCCGTGAAGTTGTGTTTACCCAGGCTTTTGGTATAATTCACCGTTGTTTCTGTAATCCAGTTCAACCGCATGGATGCGTTATCGGAACCCGTAGCCAGTTCATTTAAAAAGGCGGGCAGTTGGGGTTTGAAGTAACTGCCTTTAATGTTCATCAGGTTAATCCCCAACATCACATTTACCTTCAGATTATTCAGGATGGAGTACTCGAGGAAAGTGTTGCCTAAAAAGCCAAAGCCTTTTTGTTTACCCTTCACCTCCTGGGCCAGTGCGAGTGGATTTTTGCTGGTTACGACCGCATCCAGGCCGTTGCCAAATGGATAATAACTTCCATCTGGGTTATATAACGATTGATAGGTTGGGATTACGATGGCATTGTATAAGGGATTGTTCGTGATATCGCTATAGGTTGTTAGGTCTTCGGCCCCAGCTCCACCAACGTTCGTTTTATCGGTATAGGATGGGTTGAAATTCACTTTTAGGGTAAGTTTGGGCGTAAGCCGTGCGTCGATATTAGCCCGGAAGGAGTAGCGTTTGAAATTGCTGTTGAGAATAATCCCATCCTGATTGAGGAACTCACCGCTTAAGGCGTATCGAACATTCTCAGTACCACCCGTGGCACTCAGCTGATACTGATGTTGAGGAGCTGTGCGTAGTATGGCATCCAGTGGGTCTTCATTGGTTGTTATTTTTCCCGAAAGAACATCGACAATCGTTTGCGGAACCGGCGCTTTCCAGGTGGTGGGGTTTCCTGACACGTCATTGCCTTCATCGATATTCCGGTTACGAACGCCATCCAGATAGTGCTGGGCTTCTTCCAGTCCTGTCTGATAAACGGGTCGTTTCGCTATACTCTGGAAGCCAAGCTGATAGTTGAGGTTGATAACGGCTTTGCCGCTCTTTCCCCGTTTGGTATTGATAATTACAACCCCATTCGATCCGCGAGATCCATAAATGGCGGTGGCCGAAGCATCTTTCAGGACGTCAATGGTTTCTACGTCGTTAGGATTCAGGGTCTGTATGCTGGAAATGGGGAATCCATCAACCACATATAAAGGACCACCTCCGGCCGAGATGCTACCCACACCCCGTATTCTGATTTGTGGTGCCGCACCCGGCTCTCCCGAAACGGGCTTTACTTGTACCCCGGCAACTTTGCCCATCAGCGCCTGATCCACCCTGGGAACAGCCAGCTCCTGGATGGATTTACTCCCAACCGAAGAAACCGACCCGGTCAGATCTTTCTTCTCGATCGAGCCGTATCCGATTACGACAATCTCGTCGAGCGTCTTGTTATCGGTTTTCAGAACAATGTCGATGGTAGCCCGATTGCCAACCACAACTTCCTGAGGCTGGTAGCCAACAAAGCTGAAAATCAGCGTAGAGGACGCATTGGGCACATCCAGTTTATATCGTCCATCGGCGTCGGTATTTGTTCCTTTTTGTGCCCCTTTGAGTACGATACTCACACCGGGCAATCCCTCGCCCTTATCATCCTTTACTGTACCCTGAACTGTAATGTCGGCCGCTTTTTCTTTGTAAACCTCTACTTCGGTTCCAGAGTCGGATGCGGACTGGCGGGTATCGGTTTCATTTTCCGTTTTGTCGGAATGCGGGGGAAACACCACCGGGATCGGCTTAATATTGACTTCTGTTTTTTCGGCAGGTTCTTTCCCCACAACCACATAGCCGCCGTTTTTTACTTTCTTATAGCGAAGTCCCAACGGTTTAAGGATGGTCGTAAGGTTCGTTTCAATATTGGTATTGAAATTAACGGCATCGGCCGCCACCGTTAGTCCATCTACGTTGCGATCAAAAAACAGGATATCGATGGCATAGTGCTCCTGCAATTGTTTCAGTACGTCTTTTAGCCTTTTCGACGACGCTTTCAGGGCTGGTTCCCGTTGCTGAACCTGTTGCGCCCGGGCCAGTGTTTGTGAAAAACCAGGACGTACTCCGCCCAGCCCTACTCCGATGAGGAGTAGGAAGAATATACTTTTTTTCATATTAGATAGGTTTTGGGTTAATGGGGCTGGGTAATCACGATGGTGTCACCCTGTTGTCTGTAAGTCAGATTTGATGCGCTAGCCAATGTTTCGATAAGTTCTTTTGCATTGTAGGCGGTGAAAGCTCCTGAAATGGTCCATTGGGTCAGGGCTTTATCGGGTATCTGAAGTGTGATCCCGTAATTCTCAGCAAAAAGACCGCTGATCTCTGCCAGCGTTGTTCCGTCAAATACAAATCGGTGTTCTTTCCAGGATATAAAATCTTGTGGTTTAGGTGTTTGTTTTACACTGACATGTCCCTCTTTGTCAAACGTGACCAGATTACCTGGCTTCATCGTTAGCTCTTTATTCGCCTTGCCTTCCTGATACCGAAGCCGAACTTTACCTTTATTCAGTACGACTTTTGTTCCTTTCTCGCGGGTATTTACCAGAAACTCTGTGCCCAAAACCACTACTTCAAAATTCTTATTGGTCTGAACAACAAACCGTTGGTGGTTGGGTAAGTGTTTTATGGAGAAATCGGCCTCGCCTAATAAAACAACCTCCCGGGTTTCCTCGCCGAATCCGAAGCGAGGTACCCGTAACGATGAGTTCGCATTCAGCGTAATCTGACTTCCGTCAGAAAGGGTAACCGAACGCGTTTCACCAAACGTAGTGCTGTAGGTTTTAAACCGTAGGTTGTCTTTGAAAAATAGACCACCTAGTAAAAGCAGAACACCTACCGAAGCTGCAATCAGGCTACGAAACCAGAATGGCTTCAACCAGTGCGTTATGGGTTCACCTAAGTTGCCTGGAGATTCGTTTGTGGGCTGGTTAATGATACGTTGCTGATGCCGCTTTAGCGCTTCATTGCTATCTGCTATGAATTGTGGATTCTGACTTTCCCATATGGCTAAACACTCAAAAAAGAACTCCCGGTTGCTGTCGTCTTTCGCCCACTCATCAATCAACTGCTTCTGCAAGGCGGTTGCCCCACCAGCGAAGTAGTTGAAGAGTGTTTCTTTCGATACCTGATTTTTCATGAGAGAAGCGTTAGAACAGTGTGTGAGTAGCGTTGGTACCAGTATGACTGTTTCAGGTATTAAAAACACGTAGTCATCGGGCTAAAAAATAATAGTTTAGTACCAAAACTGACCAGTGATACAAATTATCATCAGCCATTTATCTTTTAGCGTACTTCGAATCTGGCGCATAGCCTGATACACATGGGCTTCAATCGTGCGTAACGAAAGGTGAAGCTCATCGGCTATTTCCTGGTACTTCTTTCCTTCAAAGCGGTGCATAACATAAATCTGACGGCGCTTTAGGGGCATGGTATTGATTGCATTTTCTACATCATGATATAACTCTTCATACTGTGTAATTGAATCAGGACTTTGGGTGATATGGGCTGGAATTAAATCGGCTTTATCGAGCGAGGTGGTATGGCGCATTTCGGCCCGAACATGATCGAAAGCCCGGTTTCGGACCATCGTAAACAAATACGCTCTATACGAAGACGTGATTGTCTGGTGTCGTTGGTCAACCTGAAACTCGTAGAATATATCCGATACAATATCTTCGGCAATGGCCTTGGAGGAAACATAGCGGACAGCATGGCTACATAGCATAGCATAGTAATGCCGAAATAAAAGGCTAATACCAGCGTCGACATTTTGCTCAAAGGTTTTCCGCAAAAACAACTCTGTGTCCAGGTTTCCTTTTATTGAAGGTGTATCCTCTGCTTCTTCCAATATCCCAACATGTGGCTGACCTCGCTCTTTGCTCTGAATTAATTGTCGGATTTGTCCCATTGGTATTGGTGAATGAAGCTAGTGGTTCATTACTCTGCAAATGCGTACGCCAATTGTTACTATACTTCCCGTTAATGCCTTATTGTAGAAGCACATTCTGGGATAGAGACGTTAACGGACTGAAATACCCTTAGTCGTTTTTTAATTATTTTCTTTAAAAATTGAATTATACAATGTGGGGGGAGTGGTAAGAGGGAAAAAATAGGCGCTAAAGAGTATTGCAGAGTAGGGTTGGCAAAGTCACTCCAAACGCGTTCTCGTGGCTAGAATAGAGCAACAGAGCCAACCGTAGCCCATTAGACGGCTATAGTCCATAGCCGAAGAGCCGCTAATCTGGAAAGTAGCTATGAATTAATTTGTCCTGACTCACTTTTTAATGAGTGAGTCTACAGTTTCTAAAAATGAAGGCTATGTGATAGGGAGATCTGTGAACTATTTATTCACGAACTGTCAGCCAATGAAAATAGTAGAAGAAGCTTTGGAGTTATCGTATGTAACTCATTTCTGAAGCGCGCTGTAATTGGCTTTCCTTTGTAGAGCTTCCAGGGCGGTGGCCAGATACACCAGTGGGGCGTTCCAGTTGATGGCAATTTCATTAGATGCGTAGGAGCAGGCATCGTCGAGATAAACCTCATCGGCAACTGTAGTGGTGTAGCCCGCACATTTATCCTGTCGGGCAGCATTTGCATTAGTACCACCCGATAACAAGCCCGGAACTGGGGCTTCTATGCCATCGGCTACGGATGGACGGTGATGCGGGTGCATTGTTGATTTACTGCCAAAGCCGGTTACGAACGAATAGCCCGTAGCGTTACGACCTAATAAGTAATCTAGATTGGTTAATGCAGCATCCAGATACGCTCGGTCATTCGTTAAGCGATACGCCTGAATCAGCGCAATTCCCTGATTGGATGCTACGGCGCTGCTTCCCCAGATGTAGTCGCTGGCCGATTTCCCCATGACGGTTTGATAAGCCTGCTTATCTACATCCTGCCGAAGCTGGTCGGCAAATTGGATCAGTCGCTTTTTAAGTTGAGGGATGTCTTTTTGAGCGATTGGCGTTAGATCGTTTGCAAAGCGGGCCAGGGAGTAATACGCCAGTGTACGCACCTGCGGCCACGAAGGCAGTGGCGTCTTCTCGTCGGGAAACAGACTGACGGCCGTATAGTAAGCATCCTCTTTTGTGGTCAGATAGAGTTCGGCAGCGGCCCAAATCCATTCGTCAGTAGCGTCACGGTCTTCGTAGCCGCCCGTTACTACGTCCGGCTCAAATTGCTTGTTCATGGCAGTCTGGTCGTAGCGGGCGTTGGGGTTCTGCTTGGCCCATTGCCAGGCGCGGGTTGCTGCCGTCACACACGAATCTGCCAGACCTGGCAATTCCTTATTATATCGTCGGAGCACACGGCTTGCCTGCGCCATCACAGCCGCAAAATCAAGAGCAGCTGTAATGCTTTTCTGAACGACATAGCGGTCTTTATCGGCCTGATTGGGCATAATCATCCCATCGAAGCGGGCGTTGGTGAGCTTATGATAAACACCGCCATCGGCTGGGTCCTGCATAGTCAACATCCAGCGAAGGTTCCATAAAGACTCGTCCAGTAAATCGGGGAGGTTATTTTTACTCTCTGGTATGTTTGTATCAACTGTACGGCAGAAATCAGGGAAATCTTCGTACAGCGACAGTAACGTACCCATCGTAATGCCTGAGTTGACGATATACTTGTTATAATCCCCCGCATCGTACCAACCTATTGGCGATGAGATCGTTGTACCCTCCGGACGAGTAGCCGAAGCCGCCGATGGATGAATGAGTACGCGTGTGTCTGAATGACCGGCTGGTCGGTGCCACTGTCCGGCGTAGGTTTCGGGCAAATCAATGGATGCTCGCTGATAATAGAATCCTTTTAGAGCACCAATAGCCAGATTCCGGTGTATGTTCGGGCGAATCGAAAATGGATAGGAGTGGCCCAGACCGGGTACAACCACTACGAAGGTACCGGTTGAACGGAATGATGAAAAGTCAGCCGTTCGGGCAGTTTTACCGGAAATGGCGTTCTGGCGTGGCTGGCTGAGTGCTCCAGAGAAAAGGACTTTCTTGCCGTCTGCTGAGGTTATCTGAAAGGGGCCGGATACATCGCCCAGAACGATGGCGATTTTGGGTGCATTGGGGTAAAAGCCAAGTTGATTAAGGCGAATCGATTCTGATACGGCTTGCCCATTAACGCCAGTAATCGCCAAGATTATTAGCAAAAGACTAAAAATCACTGCTTTGTGTAGGCTTGAATTAGCAAGGCCGTTTGGGTTTTCGACGAGCCGTTTTTGCAACTGCATAATCAACTTGAGGTTCTTCATCCTATGTCAATCCCAGCTAAGATCAGGAAAATGGTGAGCAAGATACGGAACGTTCCGCTCAGGGCTGACGCCAGTTGGGAAGTTCGTCGCGGGTAATAACGTCGGGATCGGCGTAAACGGCTTTGAGTTGCTCAATTGGCTGTTTTTTAATCCAGTCGGCACCGTTCCAAACGGAAAACCACGACCACCACGTGCCAACGCCACGAATTTTATCCGGACTTGGCAGATTACCGGTTTCTGATAGGGTTACCAGCTTTTTGCCATTAAATCGGACTTGTGTGCTGGTCCAGTTGGTGCTTAAGTCGGCAGCTGAGTCTGCGTAAATATCCAGTCCTACAATGTCAACGTATTGATCGCCAGGATACCAGTCTGGATTCACGGTATCGGTTCCGGTATATACCCAGATCAGGTTGTGCAGTTGATGCTCGTTGGTTAGGCGGTTGTATAGAATTTGCCAGAGTTCTTTAAACGGACCTGCCCCTTTAGCCCCCCACCAGAACCAGCCACCGGGCGCTTCATGTAGAGGACGCCACAATACGGGTACATCGGCATCCTGAAATTTCCGGAGTTGCACCGCAATAGTATCAATGTCGCGTAGCAACAGTTTATAGCGCTCCCCGTTTTTATCGGCGAGTGTAGCTGCCAGATCAAAGGTAGTGGCGCGGGTATAAAAGCCGCTCCACCAGAGTTTGTCGGGTGCCTGATTAATTAAATCGGTGGGGGCGTTCCAGTGCCAGCACAAACTAATGATGCCCCGGCCTTCGCCTTTTTTCGCCCAGTTGATCATGGCTTCGCTGGTACGGGTTGGCGATCCGCCAAATTGAACACGGCTGGGTGAGTAGTCGATTAAATCGAACGCGCCAATGGCGGGCTCTTTACCAGTTTTATCCAGAACGTATTCCACGTCATCCTGCTGACCTGAAATTACTTTACGCCCATATTGGTCCGTTAAATAAGCAAATAGGTTTTTTGTTGATGAGGTGGCCTGGGCATTAGCAAGTTGGCTTGCTGGTTTGGTTGGTAGTGTGGGCGTTGTTGGCTGCTGTATCGTGTCGGGTACGACAACAGATTCGGCAGCTTTACAACTGGAAATACTAATTGCCAGGAATATGGCTAGAAGAGAAAGGCCAGGTTTCTGCGGTAAAAATGAGAGCATACGGATAAAATGTTCCGGTAAATAAACTTCCCGAATTGGTCGCTTTCCCTCACCCCCGACCCCTCTCCCAAAACGGGAGAGGGGAGAAAAACAGGGTAAACTTTAGGGCTTTACCTGGCTGACATTCAGGAGGTTTTGGGAGCTTGGACTTGTGAGTTTGATTCAAAATCAATGCTTAATACGCTATTTTACCAGCATGAGGTCATCGAAATAGAAGGTCTCATCCTGTTTATCCGGCCCCTGAATCCGGAAACCGACCTGCGTTAGGGTTTTGCCAGCTATCCAGAAATCTATCGCCGACAGCTTGATCTTGAAGTAATTCCAGACGCCTGCTTTTACATTGATCTTATTTGTCTCAACAAAATCTCCAAAGCCAGCCTTGCCTGCGTCGGTCGTTAAGTAAAGCGAGTAATCGGCCGAAGCGCCTTTGATCCAGCCCGTTACATAGGTGTAATCCGCAGAGTATGGAATGGCTGATCCTGACCAGTTCGCAAACGCGATCAAATGCCAGTTGCCTTTCTGAAAGTTTTTGCCAATGGAGGCTGTTCCCGATGCAAACTCTTTGGTCGATACGGCAGCTGCATCGCCCCAGGAGCCATCCTGGAAACCAGTGCCATAGGCATCCGTAAAGATTTGGTAAGCTTTATCGACATTCACAAACTCCTGCGGAGACGTGATTCGCCCGGTGCCGTTAGTAATGCGCAGGGGAGCGCGGTTCAGTGTCGACGCGGGCATCTGGACAACTAGTTGCGTTTTTGCTTTAGAAACAATCGTTACCGGGTCCGACACGCCTTTTATCGAATCGGTCAGCGTAACCGCCGTAACATCGTCGAAGTTGTTACCAGTGAGGGTAATGACGGTGCCTTTCGTGAAATTATAATTCGAGACGGAGGTCACCGTCGGATAAGCCAGCGCCTTGAATGGAACCTTTAGGGTATTACCCGCGCTGTTGGTGAAAATAATGTTCTGCGTGCCGCCCAGCACCTCCGAAGGTACCCGAAAAAGAATGGCCCCTTCGGTATTGAGCGTGGATTGAAACCCGGCAGGTACATTCCCTTTTTCAAAAACAATACTGCGAATATCGCCCAGGCCCGTACCCGTTAACGTAACCAGCGATCCGCCCGCTGCGGAGTCGGGCATGAGCTTGGTGGCGACGGGATTTCCGGGGGCAATTTGCGGACTTCCGTCGGTATCTTTTGTGCAGGAGCTTATCGTGAAAGCAGTTACTGCTGCCAGGAATGATAAGGTTGCTAATTGGTTGAATTTCATTGGAATATGGTTTGTAGTTTACGGTATTTGGTTTACTGTTCTCGGTTCCGCTATGCGGTCCGTTGGTGCGGTCAACTGGGCATCTGCCTTGCTGGCATCAGCCCACTTTAAACCGAAAACAGTATACCAAAACCAGACCCTGCCAATAGTTTAGTTGTAGTAAGGAACTGGATCTTTGCCCAATTCGGGGTCTTGAACGATCTCGCCAGCCGGAATCGGCAGAAACATCTTGTCTTCCGTGAAATTGGTGAGATAGGTTGCTCCCGTCACCGTTCCACGGTTTTGCTTCTCAATGATCGACTTCGCTTTGGCAAATCCCTGCCGCTGAATATCGTACCAGTAGTCGCCCTCGAAGGCAAACTCCACCCGACGTTCGTGGAGGATATTGTCTTGTGTAAATGATGTTCGGGGCGACAAACCCGCCCGGCTCCGGACTTTATTCAGGGCGTCAAGCGCTTTCGCATCGCTGGTCGACGCGGCACCCGCCAGGGTAGCCTCCGCGTAAATCAGTAGGATGTCGGCATAGCGAAGAAGTACGACGTTGTTGCCCGAATTCTGGCCTAGCACCGCTTCGCCACCAAAACTTTTCCCTGGTCCCGCAAAGTACTTGACGATATTGGAACGGGTAGCGTTCAGGCTGCCGCCATCTTCGGTGGGTTGCAACGTATCGTACTTAAATCCATTGGCCATGAAGGCGTTGTACTTGGGAGCATTGGCGCGTTGGGGTTTCCAGTTCGGATTCGTCCAGCCCTGTTCCATTACTGACCACTTCCGGCGTAGATCGCCAAACTCGTATTCTTTCAATAAATCGAGCGAAGGAACATACATTTCCCAGGCATCGGCTTCGGCGGTACGCAACGCACCAGCGCCACGATCCGGGTTTTTGATATTGCCCGTTCCCCAGGGATCACCCGCCAACTGGTGCTGAATCGAGAATAAGGTTTCGGCGTTGTTATTCAGGCTCATTTTCGTGAACATGCCCATGTAATCGTCAACCAGCGCATATTTGCCCGAATTGATGACCTCTTCGGCCTTCGCCTTCGCATTGGCGTAATCCTTGTTATACAGGTACAGCTTGGACATCATGCCCTTCGCCGAGTACTTCGTCAAGCGGCCCGGTACATCTGACTCGGGTAAGCCTGTTTCGGCCAGTTTCAATTCATCGAGTGCAAACCGAAGCACATCTTTTTGCAGGTAACGGGGAATATTAAAGTTGCCGGACAACGCCGTTGCACCTGGATCGGTGATGATCGGGGCAGCACCCCAAGTACGGGCAATGTAGAAATAGATGGTACCCCGAATGAAATGACATTCGGCGATAGCCGGGTCCAGGTAAGCGGCCCCACCACCAGCAGCTTTCTTCTCTTCAAACGTTTTGATCATGACGTTGGCATAGCCAATGATCTTGTAAAACGCACCCCAGGCCGCGCCAACCCGATCGGAAGCCGACGAGACGGAGAAGTTCAGGTATTCGACGTCGGTGTAGGTAAACATATTCCCGCCCATAACGTCGCCGATGGCATCCTGGGCGCGGCTTTCGTAGTTGCGCCAGGGCAAGCCGCTGTAAAGTGTACTGGTTGCGGCCCGTACTTCGTCCGCATTGTTGTAATAGTTTCCGGTTGTGGTACCCGACAGCGAAGGCCGGTCAATGAAGTCTTTCGAGCAGGAAGACAACAGTACCGCCGGAAGTATCAGGGCATATAGTGGCTTGAGTTTCATAGTCTTTTTATTGAGTGGTTGAGTGAATGAATGATTGAGTGAATTTTACGAGCGGCTTAATTCGCTCAATCACTCAATCGTTTATTCACTCAATAATTTTAGAATTGCAGATTGGCGCCTACGGTGAACGTACGTGGGTTCGGATAGTGGCCGGTGTCTACATTCATCAGCTTAATGCTGTTGTTGAACGCGCCGATTTCGGGGTCGTAGCCAGAGTAGTTCGTGAAGGTCTTCAGGTTCTGAATCGTCCCGTAAATCCGTAGGTTCGATACCTTCACCTTGCTGAGCAACGTTTTAGGTAGTCGGTAGCCCAGCGTAATGTTCTGAATACGCCAGTAAGAAGCATCCTCCACGTAGCGGTCCGACATGGCGGTGTTGTTCTTGTTGGTGTTGGTAAATCGCGGCAGTGAGCCGTTCGGGTTGGCTTCGGTATAGCGATCCGTTACCGTTTGTAGCTGGTTGGTATAGGCATTATTCAAACCCTCCAATTGCCAGCGCAGGAAGTTAAACGCTTTGGCCCCCTGGCTCCCTTGCAGGAACAACGAGAAATCGAAGTCGCCGTAGTTGAGCGTGTTGGTAAAGCCCCAGGTGAATTTCGGTAATGGACTGCCAATAAAGGTGTAGTCCTGCGCGTCGATTTTGCCGTCGCCGTTGATGTCCTTGAAGCGAACATCACCCAGCCAGGTTTCGGTCTGGTTCACCTTATAGCCAAATTGAGGAAGGCTGGCGTCCAGTTCGGCCTGCGTACGGAACAACCCATCTGTTTTTAGTCCCCAGAACGAACCAACCGCGTTGCCGGGCGTGGTGTGCGTGATCAGGTAGTTGTTGTAATACACTTTGCCATCCAGGGCCGAGGCAGCACTGGCTGCTTTGTCATAACGGTTGGTGAATTGCGTAAATACGACGTTCGTCTTCCAGCTAAAGTTGCCTTTTTTGATGTTGGTGGTCGTCAGGCCAATATCAACACCTGTATTGGTCATTTGACCGGCATTACCCAGAGGGGCTTTCAAATCATCCCACTGGTCGCCAACGCCAATCAGGTTGGGGCCGGTGAGGAAGATGATCATGTCGGACGTAACTTTTTTGTAGACATCAATCGTTGCATCGATCCGCCCGTTGAAGAAGCCCAAATCAACCCCGGCGTTGGTCGTTTTTACCGACTCCCATTTCAGGTTCGGGTTCGGAATGCCATTGATCATGTTTGAGGAGCCGAAACCAACCGGACCGGAGAAGAATTGCACGGCTCCAACGTATGCGGGGTTAGGGGCACCGCCGGGGAAGTTCTGATTACCAACCACCCCATAGCCTACCCGCAGTTTGGCATAGCTCAGAACCGTGGCAATAGGTCCTTTCATGAATTTCTCGTTCGAGATTGTCCAGCCTGCCGATACACCAGGGAACGAACCCCACCGGTTGTTTGGCCCGAAATTCGACGAACCATCCGTCCGGAAACTAGCCGACAGCGAGTACCGATCATCGTAGGTATAGTTGGCACGGGCAAAATACGACTCCATCGCCCATTGGCCCTTGCCACCACTCAGGCCCCAGGTGGTCTGGTCGGCGCTACCGGTGTTGAGGTCAAAAATATTGGCCTGCAAATCCACTTTGCTTCCCGAAATAGATTGGTAGTAGGAGTTTTGTACCTGATGTCCAACTGTTGCCTGAATACCGTGTTTTCGGAGGTTTTTTGTATAACTCAGGTAGTTGGTGAGCGACCAATAGTAGCTATCCGAACGGGAATCGATCAGTTTGCTCCGGAACGATGTGCTGCCCACATTGCCAGCTTTCTGATACGCAATGTTGTTGTCCTGCCCTAGGGAGTAGGAAAGTTCGTTCCGTAACGACAGGTCTTTGGTAAACTGCAATTCAGCGTAAAGGCTACCAAACACGTTGTTCGAGGTTTTGGTATTGCCCCGGTACTGGCTGTTCCCGACCAGGTTTGATCCGTAGTACTGCACGCCACCTACTGTTTGGCCACCACCCCAGGTACCATCAATATTTTTTACGGGCGTTAATGGGCTGGTTGAAGCACCCCACCAGATGGTTCCTTCGGCGGCATCGGCCAAGGATACGTTCTGGATACTGCGCGACACGTTGGCACTGATACCCACTTTGGCCCAGCTTTTCAATTGGGTGTCGAGACTGAAGCGGGACGCATATCGTTTAAAATCGGAACCCAATAGAATCCCTTTGTTGTCGAAGTAATTCAGCGACAGATAGTAGGTGGTTCGGTCTTTACCGCCCGAAAAACTCAGCTGATGGTTACTGATCGTTCCGTGCTGAAACATAGCCTCCTGCCAGTCGGTACCATTGCCCAGCAAATCGGGGTTTTTGAACTCATCGGCTACCGGATTCCCGATAATAGGCAGGACTTCGTTCTGGTAACGGGCAAAATCGGGCAACTTCATCAGGTTCAATCGCCGGGCCACTTCCGAAACGCCCGTGTAGGTTTCGTAGTTGATCTTGCCTTCGCCCGATTTTCCTTTTTTCGTCGTGATCAAAATGACACCGTTAGCCGCTTGTGATCCGTAAATGGCTTGTGCTGAGGCATCTTTCAACACATCGATGCTTTCAATGTCATTAGGGTTCAGCATGGCCATTACGCTGTTGCCGGTCTGCCCATCGCCACCACCCAAACCCGCGTAGCCGGTGCTATTCGAGGTATTTCCGCCTACAAACGGCACACCGTCGATTACAAATAGGGGGTCGTTGCTGTTGATGGACGTAACCCCGCGAACTTTGACCGATACGCCACCGCCGGGTTGTCCGCCATTGCTGGTCACAGTAACACCGGCTGCTTTCCCCTGAAGTAATTGATCGATACCGGCCGCTGGAATATCTTTCAAATCAGCCGCTTTCACGGTCGTAATCGACGACGTAACATCCGAACGCTTGGCTGTACCATAGCCGATAACGACAACTTCGTCCAGCGATTGATCGCCCGTTTGGAGGGTGATGTTCAGATTCGTTCGCGAGCCAACTTCAATTTCCTGCGTTTTCATCCCGATAAAGGAAATAACCAGTACTTTGGCGTCCGCAGGCATATTGATCGAGAACCGCCCGTTCACATCGGTGGTAGTTCCCAGTTGCGTGCCCTTCACCGATACCGTTGCGCCTGGAAGTGTGTTTCCTTTTTCATCGGATACGACTCCCTTTATCAGGGCTTTGGTATCTGATGGCGTGTTAAGAATAGGTCTGGCCGCTTTTATGGTTGCCAGTGCAGGCGGGTTCTTCTCCGTAGCTGTACTGGTAATGGCTCGCTCCTGTGCGTGGACAACTATCCAACTGCTCAGGACGAAGGCCCCCGAAAGCACATGTTTAATCATGAGGAAAAAATTAAGAGTTAACTTAAACAATAGACTTAGTAGATAATTCTGATTTTATTGTAACTGCTGGCTGATTTTTTAGTCAGGTGTACTGGCTATTAAGCGGAAACGGACGCGGATTTCAGCAATTTCTGCATGGGCAGTGAAATCATGACGGAGGTGCCTTTTCCGGCTTCACTCTGCCATATAACCTGCCCGCCCAGATAAGCGATACGTGATTGAATATTGGCGATACCATTGCCTTGTAACGGTTTACTGTCGAAGTTATACCCCCGCCCATCGTCATCTACACTAATCAGGGTGGTTTCGTCGCTGGTCATTATCTGGATGGTAACGGTTTGAGCATCAGCATGTTTTAGTGCATTGTTGAGTAGCTCCTGCACAACCCGATAAATCATGACGGAAGCTTCATCACCCAGATCTGGAACTTCGCCATAATGTTCCAGAATCAGTTTTGTCTGGTTGACCAGATTTAATTTCTGGACCAGATCTTCCATAGACGGAATGAGGCCAAATGTAGATAGCGCATAGGGGCGTAAATCGTTGGAAATTAGCCGTGTCTCCGTACAGGCTTCATCCAGAAACTGGTTCAACGGTTCTTTCACCGATAAGGGTAACTGCTCCTGATGCGCTTCCACAAACAACTTAATTCGGGATAGTTGGATACCCAACCCATCGTGCAGGTCGCGGGCAATTCGGCTTCGTTCGCCCTCCTGACCTTCGATCATCGCCCGCAGCGATTTCAATTCTAACTGCCGAATCTGCTGTTGCGCAATGACTGTTTCCTGATGCGCGATCAACTTTTGCTGACGACGCAAGAATATTAAAGCGCCTACGCCTAATATGCTGATAAGCAATCCAATGGCCAGCATGGAGTTGAGCACATGCTGATTTCGACTTTGTTCTTCAATCAGTTGCTTTTCGACCGCCAACGTTTTGATCTGACTGTCCAATTCCTGGAGACGAATGCTTTTGGTCTGCTCCGATGAGTAAAACTGGTTCGTAAAATCAAGGGCTTTGAGTGACCACACGTATGCATTTTTGTGATCATCCATTCGCGAATAGCTATCGGCCATATGCTTGGATAATTCCCGTAGCATAGACAGGTTATGCTCCGATTCAGCGATGACGAAGCTCTTCTGGTATTCCTCAATCGCTGCCGTTGACTGATTTCTGAACTGGTTGACAATGCCGAGGTAAAAGTGATTCAACGCAATCAGCCAGTTAATCTTTAATTGACGAGACATCGTCAAACTTTTCGCTACAAAATACTCCGCAGAATCCGGTTGTTTGACCCGCGAATAGGTGTTTGCTAGTAGATTCAGGGCGTAAGCCTGCGAATACGTTTGCTTGTATTGGGCGCTTAATTGCTCAGTTTTGCGCAACTGAGTTAGCAAATCACTGGGTATAGGTTCTCTTTTTTGAGCGATGTTCGCAAATCCCAGGCGACATTCGATAACCTTGGGCATATTGTGGGTTCGCTCAAAATACTGTTGTGCTTTCCGCAAATATTTCTCGGCATAGGGCTGCATGAAATAATCATGCGTGTAATAATCGCCGATAACGATATGCTCGTTGTAATAACCCAGCGAATCACCAATCAGGTTGTAATACTTCAATCCGCTGAAGTACGAATCCATGGTGTATTTGTTATAGCCGTACTGCTGATGGTATAGCCAGCCTAAATGCTCATACGATTTTGCCGCCAGTCCATATTTCTTATCCTGAACCAACTGTTTGATCTGCCTTTTCAAGCTATCAATCGACGCCGATTCCGACCCAGCCCTAACCGGCTGGAACCCGCCAGCTAGCCCAAGGAGCAAGAGGGTTATGATCCACCAGGAGGAGAGTACAGAAGACGTAGAATTGGGTTTCATCAGGGTAAAGGGCACAACGTCAATCAATATAGTGCATTTCCATAGCCGTCTTAATCAGCAAAGCGGTATTGGGAACCCCGAACTTCATCAGCAAACTACTCCGGTGAAATTCAACGGCTTTAGCGCTAACAAATAGCTGAGTTGCCATTTGTTGGGTTGTCAGTCCCTGCGCAATGAGCGTCAACACTTCCGATTCGCGGGGTGTCAGGTTTGGTTTTATGCCTGACCCAGCGGTCGATTTTCGGGTCTTAGGCCCATCGTTTAACAGAATATGCGTAATGGTATCGTTGAAATACTGCTTCTCATGGTGAACCGTCTGGATCGCCTGGAGTAGCTCAACCTTGGTTGTGTTCTTTAGTAAATAACCTCTGGCCCCTTTTTTTACGACTCGTTTAATGAGACTGGCATCGTCGTGCATGGTTAGCGCAACCACTTTTGTCTTTGGGTACAGGCGGGTTATATGTTCACACAGATTAAGCCCGTCTTCAATTTGCGGGAACGAAATGTCCAGCAGAACCACATCAATTGTTGTCTGATTTAAGCGCTCAATAACTGACTGAACCGTATAGCACCGTTCGGTCACCTTAATATCCGGAGCGCCCGAAATAAGTGACTCGATGCCTTCAACAAAGACATTATGGTCATCTGCTATAAGTACTCGTATCATTTACTTGATTTTATAAGTAGCGTGGGAACATTGCTGGCTTGCTTCCCCTGTTGGTTTACCCTCAATCCTCGTGCTTACGCTTCTGGTAAATAGAATTTTGTTTAGCAAAAATAGGACTAATGATACGGCTTAGAGAATAGTGAAAACCCAACTTTATATAAATTTAGGGAAAACCCTATAGTAGCTGCTAACCTGGAAATTCTATAAAATTCCCAGGTTAGATTAACCAGTTTCCTAAAAGAGGACTTATGAATAGAAAAATGGAATGATGTATTAAGTAAGCTGATGGTCAGTTAAATAGAACGTAGTGGCTTATTATTTCAGGCTTTATAAAGGAAGTATTTACCCCAAATCTTTGACAACGAGTTGCACGGTATAGCGGCTTTTCTGCTCTAGTAATAATCTTTTGTTGACCAGAACACGGTCGATGGTGCCCTGATCGTAATAACGAATCGTAATTAACTCCAGACTATCGTTATAACTAACCCGAAAATCTTGCTTTAATAGGGTCAATAGGGCAGGTACCCGGTCAGGATTATTATCGACAACGACCGAAAAGCTGATCGCTGTATTCTGCATCAGGTTGATTTTCACCCCAGCCTGGGCAAAACGGCCAAAAATTCGGCTTAGATTATCTTCGGCGATAAACGAAAAATCGTTTGGGCGAAGTGAGATCAGGACCTGATTGACCTTAAAAATAAATGAGGGTGTCGATAGGTGTTGCTCGAAATTGCCAATAACGGTTCCGGGTGCATCCGGCTTTAAAAACGACCGTACATATAAAGGGATGCCCTTGTTTTGCAGAGGTTTAATCGTTTTAGGATGAATAACAGTAGCACCATAGTAGGCTAGTTCAATAGCATCCTGATAGGTTAATTTGTCTAATAGTATCGTTTCATCAAACCAGCGTGGGTCGGCATTGAGCACACCCGGTACATCTTTCCAGATCGTAACACTGTCGGCATTGAGGCAATAGGCAAAGATGGCTGCCGAGTAGTCAGACCCGTCGCGGCCGAGCGTAGTTGTCCGATTCGCCTGTGTTTGTCCAACGAATCCCTGGGTTATTTTGACGCCAGTTTCAGGTACGTTCTGGTTAATACGCAGGCTGGTTTCCTCCCAGTCAACTCGGCCTTCACGAAAGGTTGTATCGGTACAGACCAACTGCCGAGCATCCAGCCACTGGGCTGTAATAGCACGTTGCTGTAGATAGGCAGCTATAATCTGGGTAGACAACACTTCACCTAATGAAACGATCTGATCATAGATCTCGTCGTATGAGCCATTGGGTTTTTGCGACAAATAGGATTCCAGTTGAGCGAATGTCTCATAAACCGGACTAAACTCCCCTGTTAGGGCTAGATCACTGATAACTTGTTTGTGATACGCTTTTATAGTGGCCAATCCAGTGTGAACATTGTTTGCTTGTTGATTCACATAGGCGCGAACAAGGTCCTCAAGTGCATTGGTGGTTTTGCCCATCGCCGATACAACGACCAGAACATCCTGACCCTGCGTCCGAACAATTTCGGCCAGATTACGAACACCATCTGCATCTTTTACGGAGGCTCCACCAAATTTGAAAACTTTCATATACGCAAAAAAAATAGACAGGATTACCGGATTAACAGAGTGAAATAATTTTCTGTTAATCCGGTAATCCTGTCGAAAATAGAATTTTATACGGCTATGGTCTTGCCGGTAAATAGTAACTCCCGAACGGCATCGGCAATACCTTGCGGATCAAAGCCGCACTCATGATGAAGCTCGATTTGCTCACCATGTTCGATAACAGCATCAGGAATACCTAATCGTTTAACTCGGGCCATATAGCCATGATTGGCCATAAACTCCAGTACCGCACTACCGAAACCGCCCATTATACAGCCATCTTCAACCGTTAGAACGCGGTTGAAACGACTAAAAATCTGATGAAGCATCTCTTCGTCCAGCGGCTTTACGTAACGCATATCAAAATGGGCAGGTCGGATACCTTCTTTCGCCAGCATCTCTGTGGCCTGAATGGCATAATTGCCAATATGACCAATGGTCAGAATAGCAACGTCTTCGCCATCGCTAATTAGTCGGCCTTTACCAATAGTTTGTTTTTCGAGGGGAGTACGCCAGTTAGGCATCACGCCTTCGCCCCGTGGATACCGGATTGTAAAGGCCTGTTTTCCCTGCTGTACTTCATCAGACTGGGCCGTGAACATCATGTTTCGCAACTCCTGCTCATTCATGGGAGCTGCTACAATCATATTTGGGATGCAGCGCATATAGGCCAGATCGTAGGCTCCGTGATGGGTTGGTCCATCAGCCCCGGCAAAACCAGCCCGATCTAGGCAAAAAATTACAGGCAGTTCCTGGATGCAGACGTCGTGAATAACCTGATCGTAGGCCCGCTGCATGAACGTCGAGTAAATATTACAGAAGACAACTTCACCCTGCGTAGCCATCCCCGCCGAGAACGTTACGGCATGCTGTTCGGCAATACCTACATCGAAGGCCCGCTTTGGCATGGCCTTCATCATGATATTCATCGAGGAACCCGAAGGCATAGCTGGCGTTACACCCACGATACGTGAGTTTTGCTCCGCTAATTCGACTAACGTGTTTCCGAATACGTCCTGGTATTTGGGCGGCTGAGGTGTGTCGTATACTTTCTTTTGGATAACCCCCGTCACTTTATCAAACAAACCGGGTGCATGCCACTTGGTCTGGTCTTTTTCGGCAGGGGCATACCCTTTTCCTTTTACGGTCAGGATATGCAATAATTTGGGGCCTGGAATATTCTTAAGGTCGGCCAGCACACTCACCAGATGATCAATATCGTGACCATCAATCGGGCCAAAATAACGTAGGTGCAATGACTCGAACAAATTACTCTGTTCCAGTAACGAACTTTTAATTCCCGACTGTACCTGCGAAACTAACTCCTGCGCTGTTTTACCCAGCTTATCCATTTTGCCGAGCAAATTCCAGACTTCGTCTTTAACCTTATTATAGGTTTGCGAGGTTGTAATGTCGGTGAGATATTCGCGCAGCGCGCCCACATTGGGGTCGATGCTCATGCAATTGTCATTCAGCACAATGAGCAAATTGCTATCCGTTGCGCCAGCATGATTCATGCCTTCAAAGGCTTCGCCAGCGGTTAAAGCGCCATCACCAATAACTGCAATGTGATTTCGCTGAAAATTCCCCTGCAACTGTGAGGCCACAGCCATGCCTAAAGCGGCCGAAATAGACGTAGACGAATGGCCTACACCAAAGGAGTCGTAAGGACTTTCTTTCCGCTTCGGAAAGCCTGAAAGGCCTTTGTAGAACCGATTTGTATGAAAACGCTCCCGGCGGCCTGTCAGAATTTTGTGTCCATAAGCCTGGTGGCCTACATCCCAAATTAGTTGATCGTCAGGGGTATTAAAAACGTAATGAAGCGCAACGGTTAGTTCAACTACCCCCAGACTAGCTCCAAAATGGCCACCATAAACCGAAACATCGTCGATAATAAACTGACGGAGTTCATCGGCAACCTGAGGTAAGCGGGATTTATCGAGTTTACGAAGGTCGTTGGGAGTATTAATTGTGGCTAAAAGACTGCCAGGGGTAATCAGCATGGTGATAGCAGATAAACGTCTGTCTTACAACAACACACGTCCAGAATAGATTGTTCTGTTGGTGGTTTGCCCATTGTATTGAAACAACGAAGCTACAGTTTTTTTAACAACTATAAAAAATCTAAGCCTCTGTGCCTCTGTATATATACGTCGGCAACAAAGGCTTAGATTTTAAAAAGAAATAGTTTCAATTGAATTATACTACATAACGAGTCATCGTTTTTGAGGACAACTCAGTACCTCTTTGCTTCTTTTAATTTCGCTGACTGGCCCGAAAAAGCTTTTGCTTCTCTTCGCGGGTTAGGCTTTCGTAACCAGATCGTGAAATTTTATCCAGGATTGTATCAACTTCATCCTGGTCGGGTGTTGATATGGACGACGCTGTGCCTGTTGATGAGACATACGAACTTGCCTGTGTACTGGCATTACTTCGTTGGCGATAGGACACCTTAACGGCTGGTTTTGGTTTGAGTAAATTACTCCATCCATCGGCTATCCAGTAAATCGGGCGACCCAGGTCTGTACCATTTTGCAGCAACTTAACGTAGAAAAATCCCATTAATGCGCCACCTAAGTGTGCCAGATTCCCTCCTGCATTCGTCCCTGCGGATTGCGCAACCGAAAGGACAATAAAGAAGAAGACAATGTATTTGATACGAACTGGGCCAAAGAAGAGCAAATGGAAGGTATAATTAGGTAGCAATGTAGCTGCCCCTACAGCTACCGAAAAGGCCGCTGCGGATGCACCCAGCATAGGGGGAGTAATTTCCTGATTCCGGAAATAGGGTACCAAATTATACATAGCCAGGAAGAGCAATCCACCCGCAATCCCTCCCATAATGTATAGGCCAATGAGCCTTCGGTTGCCCAAGTATTCATCAATAAGCCGACCGAACCAGTACAAGAACAGCATGTTATAGAGAATATGAAAAATCTCTTCATGCGTAAAAAAGTAAGTAAACAGCGTCCAGGGTTTGTGCAGAAATGCACTCAATGTACCAGGGAGCATTAACTGCTCCTGTATAAAGTCATATACGAATAATTTCTCGGCCATTGTCAGGCTGACTTTCGTCAGCAACAAGACCAGAAAAACAACCGTATTGATCAAGATCAATTGCACCAACGTATTGTTGGGCTTATTGAATTCGCTCCGAAAATCCTCGAATAAGCCGCTCATCACTAGTAAAACGTTTTTCGTTGGGAACCCCAGTATTTCACGAGAATAAATGCAAATAACATTCCGCCTATATGAGCGAAATGAGCAACGTTATCGGCTTGTGCCCGATAAATTCCCGAGTAAAGTTCAAAGGCTCCGTAAAAGATAACGAGGTACTTTGCTTTAATCGGTATAGGTAGAAACAATAAAAATAACTCAGTGTTCGGAAACAATAAGCCAAAACCCATAATTACGCCAAAAACGGCACCAGAAGCACCTACCATCGGTTCATCGACCTGACTTGTGAGAATTCGATTGGCAATGGTTATACTAGCCTCAATAGTTTTACTATCCTTTGGAAACTGTTTAAACTGCTCCATAAACGGGGCTAGTCGGTCATAATAGGAGCCAGCATGCTGGTCAATGAAGGCCGAAAAGCTCTCAAAACTAGGGTTTGCACGATAGGTCTGAATGGATTCATATACGTCGTGCATCTCAAAATAGTTTACGCCCGAGAATAATAATGCAGAACCTAAACCGCAAAAAAAGTAAAAAAACGTAAATCGACGTGGTCCCCAAAATTGCTCCAGCAATGGTCCAAAAACGACTAACCCAATCATGTTACTGAAAATGTGGTTAAAGCCACCATGCAAGAACATATGCGTCAATAACTGAATCGGATTGAATTTGTCAGACAGAAACGAATGCAGGCCAAATTGGTCAATAATCGCATCATTCGTAACCAGAAAGACTACTACGTTTATAATTAATAATACGCGAACTACTGGAGTAAGGTTAAACATCTTAATATCAACTAATTTAGGCGGATTAACGCAATAATCAGCGCAAAAGTCCTGCAATTTTATCTAACGTAAGCACAACTGTCACTGGTTCGCCGGTTGGCGTGTAGCTAGGGTTCGTTGATGCGAACAATTGATTTACTAAGGCTCGACACTCAGTAGCACTCAGGCGGGCTATATGATGCATAGATGACCGGCGTGCCATAGAACGTGCCATCGACTCGATCTTGTCAAGCTTCAACCGGCCAGTATCGGCCCGCAATTGAGCGAGCAAATTAGCGAAAAGTTCTTCTTCATTTTCGCCCATTGTCAAGGTTGGAACACCCCGAATCACAAATGTGTTCGCCCCCAGTTCGTCGAATTCAAACCCGAGATGGGTCAAATCCTCACGAAGTTCGAGCGCTAATTGAAAATCGACCGGAGCCAGCGTAATCGTTTTAGGGAATAATAATTGTTGCGAAACGCCATTCTGCTTGGTTAGGGCAGTGTGAAACTGATCGTACAAAATTCGTTCATAAGCTCGACGTTGATCAATCAGCAGTATTCCAGACTTGATAGGTGCCAAAAGGTAACGATTTTGCACCTGTACAATATTTTCATCTTCAACCAGCATGGGAACCCCCTGTTCAGATGATTCTAAACCAACTGGTAGCTGATTGGCCCGACTACCCATTGTAATGGGCTCGCTCTCAGCTGAAGGCTGGTCCTGTAATGCCGTGGTTTGTTTAGAGGGTCCCAACCAGTCGCCCCCTGTTTCACCAGGATCCAGTGAAGTCTCAGGAATTTCTGTCCCAGCTACACCTTCATACAAGGTTTTCCAGTTATTGACCGATGGCCGGTCTGTGTTCGGTTTTTTAGGAACATCGAAGCCGCTACCAGCAGCTTTGTCTAAGGCATCAGTTCGTAATGAAGTGCGTTCTAGTGCGGGCTGGCCTGCTCCAGACGCCCACGAAGGTGTGATTGGGCGCGCTGAACTCGTACCTGGGCCATTTACTTTAGAGGTTGGCTGAAGAACAGCTGTACCCCCAGATTGCGATTTCGACGTATCAGGCCGCACTCCTGCCAGGAAATTAACATCAGAGTCGAAATCAAGCGAAGGTGATAAATTATATACCCCGACCGCTTTCCGGACGGCAGCCATCATGATGGCGTAAACCGATCGTTCGTCATCGAACTTTATCTCCGTTTTAGTGGGGTGTATGTTAATGTCGATGTGCGATGGGTCGATGTCTATAAACAGCACATAAAAAGGGTGACTGCCTTCGGGGAGCGTGCCTTCATAAGCACCCACAACGGCGTGGTGCAGATAGTTATGCTTTATAAAGCGATTATTGACAAAAAAGAATTGCTCATTCCGCGCTTTCTTCGCCGATTCTGGCTTTCCTATGTAGCCGTGTACTGTTACGTAGGGAGTTTGCTCCTCGCAGAAGTTCAACTGTTCCCGGTAACTTTTGCCAAACATGTCAACAATTCGTCGACTAAGCTTTCCGGCTGGCAGGTTATAAATTTCCTGATCGTTATGGAACAGCGAAAAACCCACCTCAGGGTTAGCCAGCGCTACGCGCTGAAACTCGTCGATAATATGACGCATCTCCACCGAGTTCGATTTCAGGAAATTACGTCGGGCGGGTACGTTGAAAAATAAATTTTTAATGAGAATGTTTGTCCCTGGCAAACATGAAATGGCTTCCTGCGCCTTAATATCTGAGCCTTCTATCCGCACCAATGTCCCCAACTCATCACTGGCCCGGCGTGTACGCATCTCAACCTGGGCCACGGCGGCAATAGAAGCCAGTGCTTCACCCCGGAAACCCATTGTACGAATGCGGAATAAATCATCGGACGACCGAATTTTAGACGTGGCATGACGCTCAAAGCTCATGCGGGCATCGGTTTCAGTCATACCAAGGCCATCGTCCACAATCTGAATCAGGTTGCGGCCCGCTTCACGGATAATAACCTGAACCGATTTGGCTTTTGCATCGACCGAGTTTTCAAGCAACTCTTTTACCACCGAGGCTGGCCGCTGCACGACCTCACCAGCCGCAATCTGGTTGGCTATTGAGTCGGGCAGTAGCTGAATGACGTTTAACATAACGGATAAAATCTCCCAGAACGGCGTGTCGCCCTGTCATACAATATACAAAAATAACAGGCAGATTGTACGTATAATTCAACGAAACGAAAGGGAATTGATTATAGACGAAAATGCCGCAAGCCCGAAACCTGTAGGATTCGCACTTGCGGCATTGCAAGCCTTAAGAAAGAAGTCGTTAGACTTTGATTTCTACATCAACACCACTCGGCAATTCGAGTTTCATCAGGGCATCAACCGTTTTTGCACTGCTGCTGTAGATATCCACAAGCCGCTTGTAGGTGCAAAGTTGGAACTGTTCCCGCGCTTTCTTGTTCACGTGGGGCGAACGAAGAACCGTGTAGATTTCTTTGTTGGTTGGCAGGGGGATGGGACCGCTTACGATAGCACCCGTCGATTTAACCGCTTTCACGATTTTTTCTGCCGACTTGTCAACCAGCATGTGGTCGAACGATTTCAGCTTAATGCGAATTTTTTGGCTCATTGTGTTTTGGTTCGTTAGGTAAAAGTGCCCGCCGAAAGAACCATTTACTCCAGTCGGGCGAATAAATGCGGGTGCAAAGGTAGGGGAAATTAGGCAAAATAAAAAGATATTGCTGTGATTTTGTGGGGATTACTTCAAAGATCGTTGAGCAACTGGTCTAATTCGCCCGATTTCAGATTCGCCTTGACTTTCTTGTCGTAGATAGTCAGCAAAATGACTTGTTCATCTGCGGTAACAACGTATGTAATGACCCTTGCCCCACCACTTTTTCCTGTACTTTTGCTACGAACAGCAAGCCGGATTTTATAACAGTTCTGACCGAGAGAGGTGCCTTGTGTTGGGCTTACCTCAAGTGAATCGATCAGCTTTTCAAGTTCAATATTTAGAGATTTGTATTTTTTAGAGAGTCGCTTAAAGATTCGTTTGAACTGTGCAGATAATATTACTTCGTAGTTCATTCTCCAGCTTCTAATTCTTTGAGAAAGTCACGAGCTGATTGCAATTGAACCTTTCCTTGTTTATATAATTTTACTTCCTCCAACGCTTCTTTTACATCTGCCAGCAAAGCGGCTTTGGTTAACGGCAGACCGTCCTCGTCTCGATCCTCATCGGGTAGGGCAAGTTGTGCTTTAATTTTATTCCACTCTTTGATAGGAAGTACAACGGCAGTGCGCTTGCCTTTACGATTAGATATATATTGCACGTTCATGTCTATCTTATTTTATGTATATGCTACTAAACTAGGGAAACTATCTCTAAAGTTCAAGGGACACAAAAGCAATGGACGCCCAGATACTGGGCGTCCATTGCAAATAATCTCTATTTCTGTTAGGCGATTACTATTTTCCGCCTTTTTCTTTCGCTACAACCGTATCTGAAATGTTCTGGGGTACTACCTCATAGTGTGCGAACGTCAGGTTAGCCGTAGCACGACCCGACGACATGGTGCGCAGATCCGTTACGTAACCGAACAGTTCAGAAAGAGGAACGTCAGCCTTGATCACTTGTGATCCCGCTTTTGTATCCATGCCTTTCATTACACCCCGACGACGGTTCAAATCACCTGTGATTGGACCTGTGTATTCTTCGGGAGTCAATACTTCAACGGCCATGATTGGTTCGAGCAGTTTCGGACCAGCCTGACGAGCCGCTTCGCGGAAGCCTAAACGAGCTGCCATTTCAAACGAAAGCGAATCGGAGTCAACGTCGTGGTACGAACCGTGGAACAACCGGACTTTCATGCTTTCGAGTGGGAAGCCAGCCAACGGACCGTTTTTCAGCGATTCGTCAAAGCCTTTTTGTACGGCAGGAATAAATTCACGAGGAATAACACCACCAACAATGCCATTAACAAA
The DNA here is from genome assembly GCF_006965485.1 of Spirosoma sp. KCTC 42546. Lineage (NCBI taxonomy): Bacteria > Pseudomonadati > Bacteroidota > Cytophagia > Cytophagales > Cytophagaceae > Spirosoma > Spirosoma sp. KCTC 42546. Next base: position 8,441,738 of record NZ_CP041360.1, on the reverse strand, counting down.
CTCTAAACCAGGTTGGATAACACCAGTTTCGTCTTCGGAACGAGGTCCGAGTTCAAATACGATGTCGGCAAACTTACCGCGACCACCCGTTTGTTTCTTATAAACTTCGCGGTGTTCAACATTTTTGGTAAGCTTCTCTTTGTAAGCTACCTGTGGTGCACCCTGGTTTACTTCTACCTTGAACTCACGACGCATCCGGTCGATGATGATTTCGAGGTGAAGCTCACCCATACCACGGATAATGGTCTGGCCAGTTTCTTCGTTCGACTCAACTTTAAGAGTTGGATCTTCTTCAATCAGTTTACCAATTGCTTTCGAGAAGTTATCCTGATCCGCTGATTTCTTAGGCTCGATTGCATAACCAATAACGGGCTCTGGGAATACCATTGATTCCAGAACGATTGGGTGCTTCTCATCCGACAGCGTATCGCCGGTTTTAATGTCTTTAAAACCAACTACGGCACCGATGTCACCAGCTTCCAGACGCTCAATCTGGTTTTGCTTGTTGGCGTGCATTTGGAAAATCCGCGAAATACGCTCTTTGTTCCCCGAACGGTTGTTCAGAATATAAGAACCCGACTCCAGTACACCTGAATACGAACGAACAAAGCACAGACGACCTACATAAGGATCAGTAGCAATTTTGAACGCAAGTGCTGAAAATGGTTCCGTCGATGAAGGCTTCCGGGAAATCTCTTCACCTGTTTCTGGATTCGTTCCTTTGATGCTTTCCTTGTCCATTGGCGATGGCAACAGCGCCATCACATAGTCGAGCATGGTTTGCACACCCTTATTTTTGAACGACGAACCGCAAAGCATCGGCACGATTTTCATCGAGATGGTTGCTTTACGCAGAGCCGCCAGAATTTCGTCTTCCGAAATAGATTCCGGATCTTCAAAATACTTCTCCATCAGCGAATCGTCGAATTCAGCAACTGCTTCAAGAAGTTTCTCACGCCATTCGGTTGCTTCATCCAGCATATCAGCCGGAATAGGAACTTCACGGAAGGTCATCCCTTTATCGTCTTCGTTCCACTGAATTCCGCGGAAGTTAACGAGGTCAACAACACCTTTGAAGTTTTCTTCTTCACCAATTGGTAACTGAAGAGGAACCGCATAGCTACCCAGCATTTCCTTCACCTGCTTGCACACGTTCAGGAAATCGGCACCAGAGCGGTCCATTTTATTCACGAAGCCCAAACGAGCTACGTTGTAGTTGTTAGCTAAGCGCCAGTTGGTTTCCGACTGAGGCTCAACACCGTCAACGGCACTAAACAGGAACACCAGCCCATCAAGTACACGTAAGGAACGGTTTACTTCAACGGTGAAGTCAACGTGCCCCGGTGTGTCAATGATGTTAATGTGGTACTTTTGTTCACGGTAGGTCCAGTCAACAGTCGTAGCGGCCGAGGTGATCGTAATCCCCCGCTCTTGCTCCTGTTCCATCCAGTCCATCGTTGCGGCACCATCGTGTACCTCACCAATTTTGTGGCTTACCCCGGCGTAATAGAGAATTCGTTCGGTTGTGGTCGTCTTACCCGCATCAATGTGGGCAGCGATACCGATGTTTCTCGTGAAATTTAAATCGCGAGCCATTAGCTTGTTATACTGAAAGTTATGTTTTTCTGAACTCGAAAGGAAAGGGTCACTACAAGAGGCAGATGACCCTTTTGTAAATCAGGACGCAAAATTACTGAAAGTCAACCACAAAACCAATGGATAGGCTAAGAATATCGTAGAAACTATTCGCCTTTTTTGTCCATTCTACTAGTTAACTAGGTTTCAGAAAATGAGACTGTAACTTGGAATCATGCAAAATCCATACATAGCCTTACTCCGAACAGCCTGGACGTATGCCCGACAGGAAAAACGGCAATATATACTAGTCTATTTTCTGTTTGTCATGGCCAATGTGGTAGCGGCCTTGCGTCCTTTGCTATTTGGCTGGTTCATAGGCAAACTTCAGCAGCAGGAAACGGCTATTCTACAACTGGTCTGGTTGTATGCGGGGGGTTATATGGGATTAGAGTTGCTGGAGTGGGCGTTTCATGGGCCAGCACGGGTTATGGAACGGCGATTGGCGTTTAATTTGAGCCGTAATTTTCTGGATGAGTTGTTTCATCAGACCTTGCATCTACCGGTTGGCTGGCATAAAGATCACCATAGCGGGGCTACCATCAATCGAATCCGAAAAGCGTATGATGCACTCAAAACATTTTTTCAGGATGGCTTCATTTACCTTCAGGCCCTATCAAAATTTGTGTTTTCGTTCGGTGCTATGCTCTATTTTTCCCCTGCTTTTGGGCTGGTAGGGGTGGCGTTGGGCGCCCTAACAATTTGGGTAATTCTTCGTTTCGACAGGCCATTTATTAAAGCGCTGGACGAAACTAACGAGCGGGAGCATATTGTTTCGTCAACCCTGTTCGACAGCCTGTCCAATATTAGTACTGTGATCACGCTACGGTTGGAGGAGCGAATTCAACAGGCATTGGCTAGTAAAGTTGCGCTTGTTTTTCCACCGTTTATGCGGCAGGTGAAGATTAACGAATGGAAATGGTTCGTTGCTTCGCTGCTGGTTGCCTTAATTTATATTACGCTAGCTTCAGGTTATATCTATCAGCATTATGTTCCGGGGCAGGTATTTCTGATTGGCGGCCTGGTAACCTTATTGGGTTATGTCAATCAGTTTACGAGTGTGTTTCATGATGTTGCCTGGCAATACACGCAGATTGTTCAGTTCAACACCGACGTTCAGACCGCACGTGGTATTGGTGAAGCCTATGCCCGTCATGAGCGTCCAGAACATGAAACCTTGCCTGTAAACTGGCGTATTATCGATATTGCTGGTCTCAACTTTTCCCATGGACGTGTGGGCAGCTCTACACAAAAAGTACCCAATTTGATTGATCTGCAGATTCAGTTGGCCCGAGGTAAGCGAGTGGCCTTTATTGGTGAAAGCGGCTCCGGTAAAAGTACGTTACTAACATTGTTACGTGGTTTGTATTTACCCGAGTCGGGGTTATCGGTGTGCGTAGATGGACAACCTATTCCCGATCTGAATGCGGTTGCCAATACGGTAACCCTGTTTCCGCAGGAGCCGGAAATTTTTGAGAATACAATTGCGTATAACATCACCCTCGGTCTACCGTTTGGTGAGGAGGAAGTCAATGATGTGTGCCGGGTTGCTCACTTTACAGACGTTGTAAAGCAACTTCCGAACGGTCTGGATACGAATATTCAGGAAAAAGGCGTGAATTTGTCCGGCGGACAACGGCAACGATTGGCATTAGCAAGGGGTGTATTGGCGGCCCGGTCAAGCGATATTGTTCTCTTGGATGAGCCAACTAGCAGTGTAGATCCAAAAACTGAGCTGGCAATTTACCGGGGCCTCCTACGTGAGTTTGCTGATAAAGCCATTGTGTCCACCCTCCACAGGCTTCACCTGCTACCCCTATTCGACTATATTTATATTATGCAGGATGGCAGAATCGTCGATGAGGGAAGTTTCACCGACCTCCGTCAGCGTAGCCCAATTTTCCAGGAAATGTGGGCGCACCAAAAAGAGGTGATGGAGCAGGATGGAGTTTAAGATTGGTCCACGATGGTCAGGAGCCGTCAAGCATTGATTATCAACGCCTGACGACTCCTGACCATTTTGACTATTTAACTAATTACTTATTCAACGGGGGCTTCTACAATCGCTACTATTTTCCACAGTCCCCGAATGTCCTGTAGAGGTACCGTTACATTACCACCATTTGGATTATCGGAATGCAGCGTAAGGTACTTGCGAGTTAACAGCTCATTATCGCGGATGCGCTTGACCACAAAATAATCCCTGTACATCACGGCATACACTCCCCCTGACTGGTATTCCCAGTTGTTTTCACTGATGGGGACCGCCAATACTTTGGCGCCATGCGTTAGTTGCGGGCTCATACTACTGCCCGAAATTTCCAGCACAACCGGGTTTTTATGGCCTTTTAGTAACGGTTTGCGCACCCGAAAAGACTCGGTGTCTGCTGGGCTAATTGTATCAGAGTAGCTCTCAACAAATGTGGCATAAAACTTAACTGGCACAAACGGAACTTCGATTGTGTCGTCACTGACCAGCATTAACTGAGCGTTTCCTTCGGGTGGATTTAGAACAGGTGTAATGCCACGAATCAGGAAATCAGCGCTGATCTGTGGGTAACAGGCCAGCAAGCTCATTATTGTGTCGTAGGAGGGTTTTGCCCGACCGTTCAGAATATTATAAAATTTCGATGGGTTTTCGCCTAACTCTTTGGCTATCTGATAAATAGTAATGCCTAGGGCGTCGAAAACCTGCTTTAGTCGGTCCTGGATAGTCACAGTAGTAATAATTATTTTAAACTAATTCCTGCCATTAGCAGATAGATAGTTGATAGTATAATACAAGTAAAATATATTGCGCTTGTATTACAGCAAATATACTATAAATACAGACGAATGACTATACGAAAAGCCACATTCTTAGCCAAAAATTGATGAACCGGAATCGACTTAGTTCGCATACAAACCCAACGATGTTATTCGTGGATATGAACAGTTTCTTTGCATCTTGCGAACAACAGGATAATTATTGGCTGCGTGGCCGGCCAGTTGGCGTATGTGTTTATACGGGACGTCATGGCTGCGTGATTGCCCCTTCCGTAGAAGCCAAATTGCAGGGAGTAAAAACGGGGATGCGTTTAGATCAGGCCATTATGCTATGCCCAGACCTTGTTCCGGTTGAAACCCACCCTAATCGGTATCGGGAATACCACGTCAAGATTGTTGAGGTACTTCGAACATTTTCGGATGATGTGGTGCCTAAAAGTATTGACGAAGCAGTAGTGGATTTAACGAACTACCAACTCGTGTATAAAGATATGCGGCAGGTGGCGTTGGCTATTAAACAGGCTATTAAAGGGAAGGTTGGGGATTGGCTGCGCTGCTCGATAGGTATTGCTCCTAATGTATTCCTGGCCAAATTAGCCTCTGACATACAAAAGCCTGATGGCCTAACCGTAATCACCCCCGAAACGATCGACGAAGTTCTACGTTCATTAACCCTCACCGATTTGCCCGGAATTGGCCATCGGATGGCCGCCCGCTTGCAGGCAGGGGGTGTTCATACGCCACTGGATTTGCGCTATGCCTCGCCTGATCATTTACGGGCGGTCTGTAAAAGTATTGTTGGCTGGCATTGGCATCTGCGACTTAATTTCGGCGGAGAAGTTGATTTGTCGACGAATGATGAATTAAAAAGTATGTCGGCCATGCGAACAATTTCTACTGAGCAACGACAAACGACCGAACGTCTGGATGAACTACTGCAATCGCTTTGCTTGACACTGGAACGGCGGATGGTCCGAAAGGGTATTTTTTGTCAGGATATGTCATTCTCCTGCCGATATCATACCGGCAAAACCTACAACTATGAAGTGCATTTTCCCGATCCTAAGCAGGATGGCCCTGAACTGTATCGAATAATCCGGGAACGATTGGAGAAATTTCAGGTAGCCCATACATGTGAACCAGTTCTGAACGAACACCTACGAAGTATGTCTGTAGTTGTTTTTCGATTCATTCCTGCCGATATGGTTCCGTTTAGTTTATTCAGTAACGATATACAGAAAAATAAGCTCCGAAAAACTCTTTACGATCTAAAAACAAAGTTTGGTGCCGACAAACTGGTTCGGGCAACAGAACTGCGCGACAACCCGATCTACAGGGATGTTATTGGTTTTGGGAATATCAAGGATTTATAAAAATGGTCATTTATCGTCATTTGCTTGCGCGTCAATACAAGTCACTTACAGGAAAAATCAATAAATGTCTATATAATGATGTGTAAGCAAATGCCAATGAGTGACCATTACTTCAAGACACCCATTTTTCCATTCTGAAAGTCTTCGAATGCTTCCAGAATTTCTTCACGAGTATTCATTACAAAAGGGCCATACACCGCTAATGGCTCCCGGATTGGCTCGCCTGCCAAAATAAGCACTTTGGCGTCTGTAGACGTTGAGAGCGTAACCGCATCGCCATCGTTATTCATAAGCGCAAGTTGTCCACGATTAATAGTCTCTCCGATAAGACTGGCAGAACCACCTAATACGTAGATCATCAATGCGTAGTCAGTGGGAATAGTGAGTGTTTCTGATTGCCCAGCGGTAAGCGTTAAATCCGCTACAACAATGGGGCTAAACGTACTGGCGGGACCTTGTAAGCCCGCTAATTCACCCGCAATGACACGTAGGTTTCCTCTGCCCGGTAATACGGATGTTGGAATTTTCGATGCTGAAATATCCTGGTAGTTCGGTAGACTCATTTTGTCTTTAGCAGGCAGATTGACCCACAATTGTACAAAATCCAACTGACCTCCCTGACGGGAAAACTCCTTCTCATGTTTTTCTTCATGAATGATTCCCGATGCGGCCGTCATCCATTGCACATCACCGGCAAAGAGTTTGCCATGATTTCCAGCCGAATCGCGATGTTCGAGGGCACCTTCATATACAATTGTTACCGTTTCAAATCCCCGGTGTGGGTGTTGATCAACACCTTTGGGTTTGTTTGATGGCTTCACCTGCATTGGACCGTGATGATCCAGAAGTAAGAAAGGATTGAACGGGCGTGATCCCTGTGGATGAAATGCATTTAATCCTATGAAGCCATCACCAACACTGTTTGGCGTGGCTGTGCGTATATCAGCAATTGTTCGTTGTGTTGACATAATTAATGTATATACATTTAATACATCAACAAGATTAGTTATTCACAAGTTCACCAAATTAGTTGTTCCTTGGGGCAGAAGAAGGTGGTACGTCCACCCACTACCGAACGTTCGATGCGGGTGCCACAGCGAGGGCAGAATTTATGAGCTTCGACATCATCGTAAGGAGAATCATCCCACTCTCGCACATGGATTAGAAAATTGTTTGGAAAATCCCGGTACGTAGCTTCATAGCGAATTGCCGTTTTGAGCACAAGGTGAATTGCTGCATGAAGTTGACTCATCTGTCTATTCGTAAGCGTATCGGCTCGTTGCTCGGGATGAATGCAAGCCTGGAATAAAACTTCATCTACAATCCAGTTACCAAGACCGGCTACAATGCTCTGATCAAGGAGGACGGGCTTTATAAGAGCTTTCTTCCGGTGTACACGTTCATTTAATTCCTCCAGGGAAATAGTAAGCCCGTCTGGACCAATTTTTTTTCGGCGTAAGAAGGCGTCTATATCATCGACCAAGCCAACTCGCTCAAACTTGCGTGGGCACAAAAAGCCAAGATTAAACCCGTTGTTGAACTCAAATACGATTCGGGCAAACCGAGGCCGATCAATCGATGAATGGTAGTATTCTAAATCACCGGTCATACCAAAGTGCATATGAACGATAACATCAGAGGTATCAGTAAACACGAACAGGTTCTTCCCAACCCGACGTGTACCGGTAAATTGCCGACCAACCAGTGTAGTTAATAGCGTACTATAATCAGTTGTGAGTAGCTTCTTATCCTCAACGTCAATGTGAGCGATTGGCTGGTGAAGAGATGAAGTTTCGAGATAGTGTCGTCTAATTTCGACCTCAGGAAGTTCTGGCATTGTTTGGGGGTTTTAACTACTAACCAACTGACGTTTGGGTTGTTATAGATCAGTTGATCGGAGCTTATGAATGGCTAAGCGTATGACGCTCTAAATGGAATATTTATTTTACGGTCTATCTTGTTGATAATCATTGGCTAGTTTTGTGGTTTCTGGTGGGTAATTAAAAAACCTTTTTTAAGTGCAATCAGTTGTGCGTTACAATAGGTTGCTGTAAGCTGGCGTTCCGATAGTATTGTTCGGAGGGCAAATTCTAATTTTCGTAGTCGAATTTCACTTTTTCGTTCAACACCGATATCGGATGTAACAACCTCTACACAACCGCGAAAGCGGCTTTTTTTACAAGTTTGTGCATGTTTAATCTTAAACTGAAAATTTGAAATGGAAAATAATTCGCCAAAGGCAAAAACAAATGGTGCTCTCCTGGCTGCCCTGATCATTATGACAGGCTTGGCTGGGGTGTCGAGTTATCTGTATTTTGATCAGAAAAAAGTTTCTGAAAATCAGGAAGTGACTATATCTGAACGGGTTGAAGAACTATCTACAACTCGTGTTAAATTGGATTCGATTTCAACGGCATTGGATGCTAAAATCGCTGAAGTACAAAAATTAGGTGGCGATGTGTCGGAATTGGAAAAAATGAAAGTGCAGTTAGAAGGTGATAAGGCAACTTTGAAAAAAGGTATCCGTATCTCAATTGCGAAATACGACGCGAAAATCAAGCAGTACGAAGCGTTCCTGGTTGAAAAAGACACGCTTATTGCTAACCTACAGCGCGAAAACGTAACGCTGGCTACCAATGTGAAAGCATTGGACGAAGAAAATACGGGCCTGAAAGTAAAAGGTCAGCAATTCCGTGATTCAGTAACCACAGTTGTGTCGCAAGTACAGTCACAAAATCAGGAACTCAGCACTAAGGTTACCCGGGCGGCAGCTCTGAAAGCGCAGAATGTAAAAGTATTTGCGGTCAATGCTAAGGGCAAAGTAAAAGACGACGATTCGTATAAAGCTAAGCGCCTGGATAAAATTAAACTGGTTTATACGCTGTTGGATAACCCACTGACGAAAGAAGAACCGAAAGACGTTTTTGTCCGGGTTCTTGACCCATCGGGTGCAGTTGTATCAGATATGGCTAATGGATCGGGTACGTTTACGGTTGACGGAAACGAAACCATTTATACGACCAAGCAGACGGTTAATTATACCAGCAACGGGCAAAACGTTGAACTGCTTTATACCCGTGGTATTCCTTACAAACCCGGTAAATACACAATAGAACTCTATTCGGAAGGGTTCCGTATTGGTTCGGGTGAATTTGCGGTTCGATAGTTGTATCAGGAATAGATCCCATAAAAAAAGCGCGATGCCCAACGGTATCGCGCTTTTTTGTGACTGACTTCTTATTTGAATCCAGCGAAATTCAGAACAGTTTGCGAATCGGTTGGCACCGTTATGCGAAGAAGTTTACCTTGCTTTTCCATCCCGTTGTTTGTAAAAACACGGTCCGTCTGTAACGTACCAATGCTCGAATCGGCAACACGTAGCTGAATACCATCTGTCTGACGCCCTAATAGGATGTGCTCAATAGACTGGCTGGATTTAGCTGGATATAGTTTCGTGTAAATTAAGGTAACGCTGCTATCTGACTCGGACTTTAACTCGGCGTAGGGTAGCTGGTTAACAGGCGTAGCTACGGAGGAAGGATCGAGGTAGAAATTGGTACGGTATGTGCCAACAACTTCGCTTGCCAGCGACGATGGGTTTGGCTGAATGTCGGCCTCATGCTGGCAGGCAGTCAGGGTACCAATCAATGAGCAGAACAGCAGTTGTTTCTTCATTAGTTTTTGTCTGTTTCCATAAGAGACCCCGACGAAGTTGAAGGAGTTGCAACCATATCACCGTTTTTTTCACTCTCTTCTACATCATTCAGGGCCGAATCGACCCATACCTTCATGTCGTTGAGCTGCATGGGGCCAAACTGTGTTGTAAAAGCCACGTCAGCTGCATCGCGCCCATAAGCCACCGTGATCCGGTTACCACGGGGTTGGGCCTGGGTAGCGTCGAACGTAAACCATCGACCATCTACATAAGCTTCAAACCAGGCATGGAGATCCATCGGATCAAGTTGATACAAATAGCCAACAACCATACGGGCCGGAATATTCAATGAACGACAGAGTGAAATGCCAAGATGTGTAAAATCGCGACAAACACCAATCCGGCTATTGGCTGTATCAATGGCTGATGTACTGGCATTGCTGGTTCCGTATTCGTACTTAATATTCTCGTGAATCCACTTTCGAATGGCTTCGGCCTGATCGTAACCAGGCTCTTTATCCGTTGTAATTTCGGCAGCCAAATTGCCTAACTGATCGGACTGACAATACCGGCTTGGTAATGTATAATGTAGTACATCATCGGGTAAATCCTCAACGGGTGTGAGGGGAGCGCCCGGTGAAACGTCAATCAGATCGGCGGTTTGAACAGTTGCCGAAAAGTGAATGGAAAACGGCCCTTCCGGAGCCACAACCCGCTGGCAGAGATTGCCATACATATCCGTAAATTCCGTCACATTCACGGCGGGGGTAATCTGATATTCTTCCCGAATAATCCACTGTCCGGCACCCGAGCGTGGACGAAGCATTAACACTAAAGGCGTTGGGTTTTGTGCCTGAAAGGATAGCTCACAGCCGGCATTGAGTTGCATATTGCTAAATAAAAGATTTAAAACGTGTTTTAGTCAATTAGAGTAACTCAAAAAACGGCGTATGGTTGACGTATTTCTTTCGCTTTACGTATAAAGATTAGCCGTACGGGGTTCTTACTTCTTTACAATTACAAACTCTACCCGACGGTTTTGCTGACGGCCGATTTCGGTATCGTTAGTTGCAACGGGTTTGGTCTCACCAAAACCTTTGCTTGCTACACGATCCGGTTCAATGCCTTTGCTGATAAAATATTCGCGAACAGCGTCGGCACGATCCTGCGAAAGCTTATTGTTGATTTCGTTAGAGCCCGTATTATCCGTATGTCCACGTACTTCAATGGTCATTTTGGGGGCCTCGTTCAGGGTATTAACCAATCGGTCAAGTTCAGGACTGGATTCAGGACGAAGCTCTGATTTGCCCGTGTCAAAGAAAATATTATTCAGACGTATGACTGCTCCTGCTAAAATAGGAATCATCTTAAGTTGCTTGCCCGTAATCTCCTGAAAGCCTTTGGGCTGGGTAAGGTCAATATTATCACCTTCTGCAATGAAGTCTTTGGCAATAGCCCGCATTGTATATTTCTGACCGTAGGGAAGCACAATTTTATACTCACCTGTGATTGGGTCAGAAGTAGCTTCACCAGCTTCGGCTCCGTCTGGTAGTGTTTGATAAATAATGCGGGCTTCAACGGGCTTACCGGTAGCCTGATCAATAACTTTCCCGCTAATGAGCGCCACTGGATCAGGGCGGATTATATCGGTTTTGTTGGCTACATCATCTCCGCCCCCTCCCAATTTGCCCGGCTGATTCGTTGGTTGGCTATCCGAGAGTTTAACGCGTACAATATCGCCTTTGCCAAGTGTATTTTTAAAGGTGGTCAGATACGCATAATCACCCGAAGCAGCCAGCGTATAATAGGCATCATACCCATCCGTATTCACTTTGGGACCCAGGTTGACTGGCTTCGACCAGTGTTTCCAGGTTTTATCGACCCGTTTGCAAACATAGATGTCGTTACTTCCCAGTCCGCCTTCGCGATTGCTCGAAAAATACAGGGTGGCGCCGTCGGGTGCCAGAAATGGGGTCGTTTCCGTGAATTTGGTATTTACTTCCGGGCCAAGATCCATGGGTTTTGTCCAGGAGCCGTCTTTCTGCCGGAAACTAACGTAGATATCGTCTTCCTTACTGTTCTTCTTCTCGCTGAATGCCATCAGTAGCACTTTCCCATCGGCAGACATAAACCCACAGTCGAATTGCCCCTTGCTCATGCTCACGTAATTTGGAATATCCATTTTCTGCGGGGGCGACCACCCGCCAGCAGTTTTCTTACTGAGCGAAAAGCCACGCGTTTCGTAGGTTCCGTTGTTGTACTGCCCTTTTATGAGCATGGAGTTCCCATCGGGCGTTATACTGTAGGCGCAGTTGTATTCGTCTTTATTTAAAGGAAAGCCCATACGCCGGGCTGGGCCCCATTTGCCACTGGCTGCATCCAGTTCAGAGTACCATATGTCCTGGCTGCCTTTAACACCGTGCGTGTTGTTGGGGTGGCTGATACGGGCAAAATAGAGGGTCTTCCCATCCGGCGAAATCATCGGATTGATCTCATTATATTCCGAATTGACCTGATTGCCGAGGTTTTCGACTTTCGTGGAGTCTTTGCCGGATTGCCCCCTGGTTTTCAACGAAATGAACAGGAAAATCAAGCTGGCGGCTAGGGCACCATTGGCATTCATACGATTATGAAAGGTGAGTGGGGATACTGTAAAAGAAGAAAACGATGAAATCAGCGTATATAGTGTGACCCTTAATAAAGGTCACACTATATACGCTGATCTATCTAAGCCACGACACGTAACTTCGCGAAACTTAGCAACAGCACCTTTTCGCCTGCTTGTTCGAATTGAATAGTGGCTTTGCGTTCCGTACCGTTTACGTCTACACTCTTAACTGTCCCGAAACCAAACTTTGCGTGTTCAACGCGCTGCCCGGAGGCAAGGTCTGCCGTACTGGTAGGAGCAAAGTCAGCCGAGGGCGTGTGGGTAACGGCTTGTTGCGGAGCCTGCCGCTGGGCGGTTTTCTGCGCTAGTGAACGGACAAAGGCCATCGAACCGGTGGACGTGCTTTCGCTGCGATCGCGCTCGGGCCGGTCAAAATCCAGCCGACTCGGTGCCGACCGTTGCTTCGACTGCTTCATGTATTTCTGATCGATTTCCAACAGAAACCGACTTGGTTCACACATCTTCAACCGGCCGTAATGATAACGGGTTTCGGCGTAGGATACGGTCAGGCGTTTTTCGGCACGTGTAATGGCTACGTAGAATAAGCGTCGTTCTTCTTCAAGATCATTCCGGCTTTCGAGCATCATTTGGCTGGGGAATAGATCTTCTTCCAGGCCAACGATATGCACATTCTTGAACTCCAGTCCCTTGGCTGCGTGAATAGTCATTAACGTTATTCGGTCGTTATCGCCGTCATCCTCTTTCTCATCGGCGGTGGTGAGTAGCGATACGGATTGCAGGAACGCGCCAAGACTCTTATCCTCATTGTCTTGATTATCAACAAACTCCTTGATCGCGTTCAATAACTCCTGCACGTTTTCGTAACGAGCTAGGCCTTCAACCGTTTTGTCATCGTAGAGTTCTTTCAGTAGGCCCGACGTTTTGGCGATGTGTGAAGCCACCTCAAACGCATCTTTCTGATCGAGCAAAAGCTTATAGCTTTTGATCAGATTGGCAAACCCCTCAATGGCGAAAGCCGACCGGCCCGCAACGTGCTTACTGATTTCGGCAACAATCTCCCAGACCGAATCCTGTTTTTCGGCAGCAATCACGCTTATTTTGGCAACGGTCGTGTCGCCGATACCGCGCTTGGGCAAGTTGATAATCCGCTTGAACGCTTCTTCATCCTGCTGATTGACCACAAAGCGTAGATAAGCAATCAGGTCTTTAATTTCCTTGCGCTGGTAAAAGGATAAGCCTCCAATAATACGATACTTAAGACTCACTTTGCGAAGGGCTTCTTCAAAGGCCCGCGACTGCGCATTGGTACGGTATAGAATCGCAAAATCATTGTTGACCAGCGATTCGTTCATCTTAGCCTCAAAGATGGCTGATGCCACCAAACGGCCTTCTTCGTTATCCGACGACGCTTTGATCACGTCAATCAGGGGGCCTTCTTCATTGGACGTGAAGACATGCTTTTCTAACTGATTTTTATTACGGGCAATAATGGAGTTTGCTGCCTGTACAATCGTATTGGTTGACCGGTAATTCTCTTCCAGCTTTACGATCTTGACGTTTTCTTTGCCATAATCGCGCTGGAAATTCAGAATGTTCTCGATGTTGGCACCCCGGAATGCGTAAATACTCTGCGCATCGTCACCAACAATACAAATATTCTGATGAACAGCTGCCAGCTTTCGCGTGATGAGATACTGGGATACGTTGGTATCCTGAAACTCATCGACCATCACGTGCTGAAATTTGTGCTGGTATTTATTCAGGATGTCTAAGTGATCGCGGAATAACACATTAGTGTTAAACAGCAGATCATCGAAATCCATGGCATTGGCCGCAAAGCACCGGAGTGCGTATTGCTTATAAATCTTGCCAATATGCGGCATCCGTGCCGACTCGTCATCGGCCTGAATCACCGAGTTATTAATGTAGTCGTCGGGACCGATAAGCCGGTTTTTAGCACCCGAAATCCGTCCGAACACACTGTTAACGCGATAGACCTTATCATCCAGCGCCATTTCTTTAATAATGCTTCGCAACAGCGACTTTGAATCGTCGGTATCGTAAATGGAGAAATTGCTGGTATAGCCAATCGCCTTGGCTTCGATGCGTAAAATCTTGGCAAACACGGAGTGGAAAGTCCCCATCCAGATATTACGGGCTTCCGTTCCCACCACTTTCTCAATCCGATTTCGCATTTCACCCGCAGCCTTGTTAGTAAAGGTTAGCGACAGAATCCGAAATGGGTCAACACCGGTTTCAATCAAATGGGCAATGCGGTAGGTCAGTACACGGGTTTTCCCCGAACCGGCACCGGCTATAATCATCAGTGGGCCATTGCCGTGCATGACGGCTTCCCGCTGGGGTTCATTTAATCCAGAAATATAATCAACCATTAGGCTCGTTCCTCTTCCTTCTATAACAAGTAAAAGTAGGAAAAAATTTGGTAGGGGAGCGCGTCAAAAATGGGTATCTTTGGGGAGATGGTGTACCGAATTAATAAAATCGCTGTAACAAACTCATTGTAACATTGGGCCCAAATCGACCCCCATCACCTCTGAAAATGATGATGCAGTAGCGGCTCCTCCATCGCCCTTACGATAACGAAGCCATTCATATGTTTTGTAATTGTAAACGAAGCCTTCAAGAAAGCCGTAATCGCCTTCTTCAATTAAGCGAATAACCTTGCGTAAATCAGTCCTAGCACTACGGTTTGTACAAACTTCAATAATGACACGAGTTTGTTCCACTTTTTCATCAAATAGGATTACGTCAGGTGCCGGATATCCCGGTCCTTCATCTAATGGGGTTTTAGGAAGTGGAATAAATGGTATTGTCTGCTTGTGATAATACAGGAGCCCTAATTCAAACGTTAATTTGCTAATGATCCGCTGATGGTCATAAGGTGAATTGGTGCCGTCATCATGAACCAGAAATGGCGGATTATATTTTTGTTCGTACATGGACAAAGGAGTAAAATTTATGTCTAATATACAGAAAAACAGCGCTTACAGCGAGCGAATGCAGAAACGCGGAAAATTTCTAAATTATTGTGCAACATCTTTAACTTTCCTGCATCTTTCTCCTGATTGCAATCTACTAGAAACGATACCGAGCCACTGAACCTGTTGGAATCGAACCGAAATGTCGGATCGCCGTATCCTGACCGTCATGCTGAATTGGTCAAACGCTGCCAGCAGGGCGAGCGCCGGGCTCAGTATGAACTTTACCAGCATTACGTAAAGGCGATGTATAACGTCTGCCTGCGGATTCTGAATCATGAAGCCGAAGCCGAAGACGTCCTGCAGGAGGCTTTTATGGATGCGTTTAGTCATATTAACTCCTTTCGGGGGCAGAGTACGTTTGGTGCCTGGCTAAAGCAGATTGTTGTGAACCGGGCTATTAACCATCTGCGCAGCCGACGGTTAGAGTTAGTAGATCTGGAGTCACACCGGTTTGGCGAAGATGATGGCCCCGACTTTGCCGACACGGAGCCTTATGACGAAGACGGTGTTCAGTTAGAAGTAGAGCGGGTCCGGCGAGCCATGCAACTGCTGCCAGAAGGCTATCGGGTTGTGTTATCACTGTATTTGTTTGAAGGCTATGATCATGAAGAAATTGGTAACGTATTGAACATTAGCGAAACCACATCGAGAACACAATATTTACGAGGGAAAAAACGATTACTAGAATTACTATAAAAGCCTGTTACTACTGGAACAGGCCAATGAGTACCCAAAAGAACGACAACCCCGAAGGAAGTCGATGCTGATATGAAAAAGGATAAACTTGAACGCTTTGTACGGGATAACCACGAAGCCTTTGATGACAAAGAACCCTCGCTGGATCTTTGGAAAAGGATAGAAGCGGGCCTTGACAAATCCAGTCTGGACAAACCAGAACCTGAGCAGGCAGGCCTGAATATCGCTTCGCCGTTTTTACAGGTTCATAACAACCGGCCTTTGAATGGGGGGAGGCAAATAGGCTGGCCTACGCTGGATTGGCGTGTAGCTGCTTCCATTGCGGTATTGTTGTTAGCAGGTTGCTTTCTATACATGAACCAGCAATATGGCGTTACGCATCAGCCAGCTATTGTAGCTGCTAGTCCGACTTATGCCAAAGAAGTGGTGCAATACACCCGGC
This sequence comes from Spirosoma sp. KCTC 42546, assembly GCF_006965485.1. Taxonomy (NCBI): domain Bacteria; kingdom Pseudomonadati; phylum Bacteroidota; class Cytophagia; order Cytophagales; family Cytophagaceae; genus Spirosoma; species Spirosoma sp. KCTC 42546. The sequence continues at coordinate 8,425,540 of NZ_CP041360.1, read as the reverse complement.
TAATTGACGATAAACGCGCTGAACTGAAACATATGACGGAAGGTAATCCGGCTTTGTATCAGGAATTCGCGACCGACCTTGATCGGCTGGAAAAATCATACCAGTCGCTGAAAGCGGATTTTCCCCAAAATCCGAATCAGGAAGTGTTGATTCAGGCTATGATTCAGAATCTACAACTCCAGATTAATCTGCTTAATGAACAGTTGCGTGTTATTCAGCGCATTAAACAACAAACCAATGAAGCGAGTCCTGTATAGTGTTTTGATCTGCCTTGGCCCTATCTTCTCCTGGGCCGGGGAACCGATTGACGTCGGGGTGAATGAAAGTACCGTTGAAAAGAAGAAGACGATTATCAAACTATTTGATGTAGATAGTAAGGATCAACTGGTCGTTGACAATCAATTTGGCGAAGTCAAGATTGGACTTTGGGATAAAAGTGAAATCCGGGTCCAGATCACGATTCTGGCTAATTCGGACTCTGACGAACGGGTGCAGAGGTTTTTAGATGCTGTATCTATTGAAGAAAAACGAACCGGTGATCAGATTCTCGTTCGCACCCATTTCAGCCAGAATACGGTCTCAAACTGGAGTTTGGGGAAATGGAAAGATAATGGCGATCGCAATTACGTCAAGATTAATTATGACGTAATGATGCCCAAACAGAATGCGTTGACCGTTCGAAATAAGTTTGGTAACACAAATATTCCTGCGTTTCAGGCTCCATTAACTATTTATAGCCGATACGGTAATTTTAGTGCTGAGGAGCTGACTGGCCGCCAGATTGATATAGATGTAGCTTACGGCAAAGCAGACATCGGAAATTTCGGGCAGGGGAAAGTAGATATGGCCTATGGAAACCTCGAACTTTCGCGGGCAAATGTGCTGGTATTGACCAATAAGTTTGGGAAGATGAACATCGGGGATGTAGGTAAGTTAGATGCCGATATTAATTATTCAGGTGCCAAAATCGGTACACTTCGCGAGTCTGGAAAAATAAAAGTCGAATTTTCGGGGGGCTTTCGTATCGATCAGCTCCTGAAAACCGCCGATAACGTTGATATCCAGGCCGCGTATTCGTCAGTAGCTCTGCCAATGGACCATAATAACGACTGCGACTTCAATGTGACTGTTAGTTATGGCAACTTTAATTATGATTCGGGGTCAACGATGCATTTTAAAAGTCAGCCAACTGATAGTGACAACCACCGTGGGCCGCGATTAACGAAGCAGTATATTGGCACAGTAGGGAGTGGTTCCGGCACTAAAGTACGGGTAGTCTCTAAATTCGGGAACGTGAATTTTAGGTAGTTAGCAGCTCGATTACTGCCCGGTGTTGAGGAAATTCTTCCAGTAACGTGGCCCGATTAGCGATCTCAAAATCATTGAAATCGAATCCTGGCGCTACGGTACAGCCAACTAAGGAAAAACCGGCTGCATTGACGGCCATATTCGTAACAGTCGTATCCACAATGGGCTTTGATCCAAACCAGTGCCCAGCCGGGACAACAGCCTGAAACACCTCGCCCTGATCTGGGCGGTTTCCCAGGCGAATTACGCTCAACGATCCAGTTGGCGAAATAACGAAAATTTCCAGCGGTCCACCCGTATAGAAATGCCAGACCTCGTCGGCCTGGATACGATGCAGGGTTGACATATGATGACTTTCGAGCAGAAAGTATATAGCTGTGCTGTACGACCGATCTCCACCGAATCGACCGGGTAAAGCCGTATGCGGAATTACGTCGGCAGAACGGTACGTTTCTGCGAAATAGCCACCTTCGGGATGAGGTAGCATGTTGAAAGCCTGGACGTAGTAAGCAGCGGTCATACTTAATGTTGAGTGGGTGAAGTAAGTGTAGTGAGTGAAAGAGGTGGAGTGAGTACACTGCCTCCCCTTACTTCACTCACTATACTTACTTCACCCATTGACTTATTGAGCTGCTTTCACAACGGTTAGAAAATCAGCTGCTTTGAGTGATGCACCGCCAATCAGGCCACCATCTACATCAGGGCGAGCGAAGAGTTCAGCCGCATTTTGGGCATTGGCACTGCCACCGTATAAGATTGATGTATCCTGAGCCACTGTATCGCCGTATTGTCCGGCAATGTGCTGGCGTAACTCAAAGTGCATATCCTGTGCCTGTGCTGAGGATGCTGTTAGTCCAGTACCGATAGCCCAGATAGGTTCATAGGCAATAACCACTTTGCCAAATGATTCGGCCGATAGGTGGAACAGGCTTTCCGTAATTTGATCTTTTACAAAACCAATGTAATCGCCGTTTTCGCGGAGATCACGTGATTCGCCACAGCAGAAAATAGGTACCAGACCGTATTGAAGTGCGCTATTTACTTTCTCGGCCAGTTGGGCGTTGGTTTCTCCAAAATATTGACGTCGTTCGCTATGACCCAGAATCACGTAGTTAACGCCAATCGACTGGAGCATTGGGGCCGAAATTTCACCCGTATAAGCGCCCGATGCTTTTTCATGGCAGTTCTGTGCGCCAATCGAAACCTTGCCGCCAGCCGTTACAGCTTGTTGCGCTGTAGCCAGATAAAGTGAAGGAGGGCATAATACAACCGTTACATCACCCGTAACCTCCTCTTTAACCATATTGATAACCTCCGATAGCAGGGCCTGAGCTTCGTCGGCTGTTTTATTCATTTTCCAGTTTCCGGCAACAATTTTCTTCCGCATAATAAATTAGTAAGGTGTTCAAAATCAGTTTTCTGAATCAAACGAACGGGCCATTTGTTCGGTAATCCCGGCGAAATTAGGGGTTTTAAACCGAACGTGTTCTTCATCACGCGGCCTAAATTTTGTAGAACCCCTTATATGCTTGTTTTACCATTTATAACCGCCATAAACCAATCAATAAGTTATTGTGTTATTCGGATAAAAAAATGCGTAATTTTAATGTAATAAATAAATCTACATGAAAACGCTGATACTAGCCTTTGGACTACTACTGTCCTCCCTGGCTGCGCGAGGAGATGATCCTCAGCGCACGCCTGATAAGGATAGATACGGTTTTTTTATTGCCGGGAATCGTACCTGGACCCGCATTCCATTTCAACTTCACTCGAATCTGATCATTGTACCCGTTCGTATCAATGAGTCAGATACGTTGTACTTCATTTTGGATACGGGGGTTAGCAACACCATTATCACCGACCCTGACGCTCTACAGAAGAAACCACTTACGCTGACTCGAAAAGTCAAAATCAGTGGGGCGGGTGAAGGGGGTAGCCTATCGGCATCCATTGCGATCAATAACAGCCTGACAATGGGTGGTTTGAAGGCCGCACATCATAACCTGGTTATTTTAGATGAAGACATACTCAAACTGTCAGAGTATGTCGGGACACCGGTTCACGGAATCTTTGGGTACGAGATTTTTGCCAACTTCGTTGTCAATGTTGATTTTCAACGGCGCGAGCTTCTGATTATGAAGCCCGATAAATATAAATACCGCAAACATAAAGGCGACCGCTATCCCATCACCATTCAGGATACAAAGGCGTATACAGATGCCTTATCTGTATACGATGGTACAAAGTCACTACCGCTGCGGGTTGTTTTAGATACTGGGGCAGGTCATGCGCTTTTACTTGATCGATCACGCAGTACGGCTTCGATGCCTATTCCCGAAAAGAATATTCGTGCTCAATTAGGACGAGGCCTGAATGGGGTCATCAACGGCTCACTAGGTCGGATTCAGAAAATCCGGTTTGGACGGTATGAGATGGATAACATTCTGGCCTCTTTTCCGGATAGCTTAGGATTTGGCATGAAGCTGGTGAATATGCCTGAACGTCAGGGTAATGTAGGCTGTGAATTACTACGTCGGTTCAATGTTACGTTCAATTACCCTGATCAGTACATTGTTATGAAGCCCATCAAACGGCTTATGCGCGAGAGCTTTGAACACGATATGAGCGGCATGGAGCTTCGGGCCAAGGGGGATAGTTTCCGAAATTACTACGTAGATAAAATCCTTTCCGGCTCACCAGCAGCTATGGCTGGCCTGGTAGAAGGAGATGAAGTGCTATTTGTCAATAATAACTCGTCGAAAGATTTATCAATCAGTGACATCTACAAAATTCTCCAGAAAGGTGAAGGAAAAGAAGTGTCACTACTGGTACGCCGAAATGGCCAGATAATAATAACCCACTTTTTCCTCAAACGGCTGATTTAGGGAAAGTGGAGTTGGTGAAGTAATCAGAGTAGGTGTACCGGTATGCTATAAATGGATCTACTGCACGTACGTTGACTACTTCACTTCGTTTAACATCATTCCATCCGCTCCAGCTTGAAGCGAAAGGTCGTGCCTTTCTCTACTTTGCTCATTACGGTGATCTTGGCTTTGTGGGCATTTAAAATGTGTTTCACAATGGCTAACCCCAGACCCGTACCACCCCGGTCTTTAGAACGACTCTTTTCGACGCGATAAAACCGCTCAAAAATTCGACTCAGGTGCTCTGGCGGAATACCGGGCCCATTGTCCCGAACGGATATCAGAATGTGCTTTTTGTCTTCTTCAAGATTCACAACAACCCGACCGTTCTCATTGCCATATTTCACCGCATTCTCAATCAAATTGGTCATCACCTGCATAATGCGTTGCGGATCCGCTTTCACCCATACAGGGCCGGGTTGGGTTGTTCGTAGGGTGAGCGATGCTTTTTTTGCCTGAGCAATTGTTTCTAACTGGTCAAAAACTTCCTGGGTAACATGAGCAAGGTCAATTCGGCTAAAACTCATTTTTACTTCGCCAGTTTCCAGTTGCGAAAGAACAACCAGATCTTTGACAAGTGCATCGAGTCCATCGAGACTTTTGGCGGCTTTTGAGAGAAACTTATCCCGAACGTTCTCATCGTCAACCGCCCCGTCAATGAGTGTGTGAATAAAGCCCTGAGCCGCAAAAATGGGTGTTTTTAGCTCGTGCGAGACGTCTGCCAGAAACTCCCGGCGAAATTGTTCCAATCGCTTCAATTCGTCAATCTCCCGTTGTTTCCGGGCGACATACACAAAGATTTCGTCGTTTAATTTTTTGAATGGATTATTGTTTTTAATAATTGATTTTCGGGAGATGCTGAAGTCACGGATTTTAAGCTGGTGAATCGTTTTGTACATCTTATTGACTTCCCGAAACACGAGTAGCTCAATGGCATAAAGCACCAGAAAAAACGAGATAGCGAATGACGAAAGCCCCACGACAAACAGCATCGTGTTTGTAACTCCTTCAACAAATGTCAGGAAGGCCAGCGTTAGTGCTGAAATCAGGCAAGCCAGCAAAAGCGCAATGATGCGGGGACTTAGAGACATGTAGGGTTAAGTAGTGGAGTGAGTGCAGTAGGTGTAGTGGGGCCGGCCGCCAGCTATTTTGTAACACTCGTAACATGACAAAATTAACTCACTGCTCTCACTCCACCTAGTTCATCGATTCAACCAATTTCTGGCTGATCGGTAAACATATAGCCTACACCCTTAAGCGTTCGGATGTGAGTGTCGCCAATTTTTTCGCGCAGTTTTCGGATGTGTACGTCTACCGTACGTTCGAGCACGTAAATGTCGGCCCCCCAGATTTTTTGAAGCAATTCTTCCCGGCTACAGACTTTATTAGGGTGCTGTGCCAGAAAAAACAGTAGCTCAAACTCTTTCTTTGGTAAAATGATTGACTTGTCGTTCTGGCTAACTGAATAATTCTTCCGGTTAATTAGCAGGTCGGCAATGGTAATTTGTTCGCCTGGGTCTGCCTTCTGTGCTTCACGCCGAAACAGGGCGTTAATCCGGCTCATCAGAGCGCGAGGCTTAATCGGTTTTGTAATATAATCGTCGGCACCTACGTCAAAAGCGGCAACTTCGGAGTATTCTTCCGAACGAGCGGTCAGGTAGAGAATATACGTTTGGCGCAATTCAGCGATATCGCGTAGTTGCCGCCCTGTTTCAATGCCATCCAGATGAGGCATCATAATATCGAGCAGTACGAGTTCAGGCAGGTACGTTTTCGCAATGTCGATGGCTTTCCGTCCATCGGTTGCTGTACGAACCTCGTACCCCTCTTTGTTGAGGTTATATTCGAGCATCTCAACGATGTCGGCGTCGTCGTCTACGACTAAAACGCGGTGCAGGGGTTGAGCAGCTTTAGCGGCACTCATACGAAGTGAGAGTTGGTGAGTATGACCTACGTTAGTAGATTGCCGTACCATCGGCAGCCCGAAGTTACGTGGCTTATCCTCAACGTTACCAATGCTAAACGCATCCTTAACAAAAACTTAACAGCTTCGTCACAAATACGTTGCTTTATTTCTAATTGAGAATGAGATTACTAATCTCACTAAAGAATGTTAATTACCCAAACTAAAGCCTAGGGTAGATGGTTGGCTAGGTAGGGAATCTAACCGAATGCTACCAATAACAATAAGCCATCGTCGGTTATTACCTGCCACTATGAATAATCGCTTTCCGGAGGTTCAATTACCTTCCTATGCAAAACTTGCCTGCGTACTGCTTTCATTAGTTATTATCGTTTATGGCCTTCATGTGCTGGAGGGGCTGCTTATTCCTCTGGTATTTGCCATTTTATTTGCTGTCCTGCTATTTCCGCTGGTGCAAAGGTTCGAAAACTGGAAAGTACCACGGGTACTAGCAATTGTCCTCTGCTTATTATTATCCCTGGCTATACTAACAGGTTTGTTCTATGGCATTTCAGTACAGATCAGCAGCTTTGCTGAAGTTCTTCCCAAATTCGCTCAACGAGGTAATGAATACATCGACAGTATACAAACCTTTGCCGATAAACGCTTAAATATAAATCGACAGCGTCAGGTAACTGAAGTAAAAAAATACCTCAGTCAGGGCCTGGCAGAAGGCGGCACTATCCTGACCTCAACCCTATTGGCTACAACCAACATCATTACCAATCTATTTCTGGTGTTAATTTTTTCCTTCTTCTTTTTGCTCTATCGCGATTTCTTCCGGTCGTTCTTTTATAAAGCCTTCAGTGATTTACGCCGGTCCAAGATTGATAGTGTAATGAAAGGAATTTACGAAGTCGTAAAAGATTATCTGGCGGGTCTGGTGCTGGTTATTCTGATCATTGGTACCCTCATGACCGTTGGCCTGCTCATTCTAGGGGTGGACTATGCTATTTTCTTCGGATTCTTCGGAGCCTGTTTAGTATTGATTCCCTACTTTGGTCTTTCTATGGGCTCTTTATTACCCGCTGCCTACACCTTAGTTACGCAGGACAATCCACTCAAAGCATTGGGTGTAATTGGTGTTTTTCTGTTCGTACAAACGCTGGAAGGTAACTTTATTACCCCCTACATTATTGGCTCTAAAGTCAGTATTAATCCGTTGGCAGCCATTGTAGTCCTCATTTTGTGGGAAAACATCTGGGGTCTTCCCGGCTTGGTTTTAGCCCTACCATTAACCGCGATTCTAAAAGTTATTTTCGATGAGGTTGACTCACTCAAACCCTACGGATTTCTAATCGGCGAAGCTGAAAAACCACGCCCGCCAATAAAAAATTTACAGGAACTTGCTGAACAGCTACCGAAACGAGCCAAGAAAATCGGGAAAATTGAAGAGAAGAATTAAGTTAGTGAAATTGGTGGAGTAGGTCTAGTAAGTGGAGTAGGTAAAGTGAATTGCACATACAGGACCTCTACACTCACTTCACCTACTCCACTAATCCCTAAAAATTTAGCGGGTCAAGATTTTTGAAATGGCCGTTCATGCGGATACGCTGTTTTGTGCGCTCCATATCCGATACTACGGGCAATACGGTATTTAGGTGCTGGATCAGAAAAAGCTGACGTTCAGCTTCGGTTTCCAGAGTAAGTAGTTCATATTCCTGCTCTACCGATAGCCCAACCTTATGGGCAACTTTATACGATAGGTTTTCTACTGTCGATTTATAGTCTGTTTCAATTTGTAGTAGTCCATATAATCGCTCCAGTCGCTCGGCCAGGGCCGTCGCGTGTGCACTGTACCCGTCGCCGGGTTCAACTAATTCCACCTCACCACCAGCGTAAAGCTTTCCGGGTACCGGGTTCTCAAAATTCACTAATCGAAAAACACCCAGCCCCTTTGATTTAATGTCCATTCGCCCATCGGGGTAGCGTTTATGCAGCGTTGTCACGTGCATCTCGGTACCATAACCGGGAAGTTTATTATTAATAAAGGCTGGAATGCCAAATGTGCGTTCTTCCTCCAGGCACTCATTGATAAGCTGGCGATAGCGCGGTTCAAAAATATGAAGATTCAGATCCTCGCCAGGATAAACAATCAGGTTGAGAGGAAATAGGGAGAGCGTCTTTTCCATAACGCCGAAAAGGTACGAGTTTTTAGTTGAAAACCCCGCCTGATTCCACAAAACGGACGTTTCGGGCCTGGGCCTCGGCGTAAATGGAGTCGGCCAGATAGCCTAACCCTGTAACATCCGACATACAATCAGTCACGACAACCAGTTTCGGAACAAGTTCGGGTGCAAAATCCAGCAACTGTTTGAGGCTATTTGCCACACAGTGAGATTTAGCTTCTCCCATTAGGTAAACGTTATCAAAGCGCACCAAATCGGCAATAAGAGCCGTATTGAGTTGAGTTTCAGGAATCGCTGGATCGGGCACCTGCGCCCGAAAAATACCGAAGTGTTCTGATAAAGGGTACAACCCTTTCTGTACGGCTACATAATCGAGGTCTCGCTGGCTTGACCAGCCCTTCAGTGCATCAAATAGACTATCATGCAAGGCTGCTCCACGAGAGCCAACCAAACAGTGTTCAGGCCAGATGAAATGAGTAAACTGTCCGTCGGCTTCGAGGTCATGAACGTACTGTTTTGCTTTCTCAGTCGAAAAACGTGCTATCCATCGACCTGCATCAATATCGGCGCCAGTGATTTGCGTAAATGGCGCTGGGTGCTTGCCTGAGTAATCCTGCCAGAATAAGGGATGCGCAATGTCTAGCACATGATGTGTATCGAGCGTAACAACAATATGGTCAATCTGATCGGCGTGTTGCTTAATGAGGGTTGCTATTCGATCAACGTCCTGCTCGGCACCTGGCACAAACAAGGCACCATCTGGATCACAGAAATCGTATTGGGCATCAATTATCAGAAAGGCGTTTGTCATAATGAATAGAGAAGAAATACACTAAAGCCGATAAACAAAGAAACACTGTTTAAAGGACCTAGTATTAGCTAATTGATGCGTTTTATATCGCACTTATTAATATATTCTAAAGATGATTAACTTGTAATTGTGTTGTTTGGATTGTTGATTTGTAGACCATGTTTCCATGCATACACTCAACTCTCGCTCCATACCATACATCGTATGAAATTACGCTATCCATTCCTGCTTTTGTTTGCATTGATACCTCAGCTTTTATCGGCACAAGGCATTGTTTTTGAAAAAGGTAGTTGGGACGATGCCTTAAAGAAAGCAAAAAAAGAGAAGAAACTGCTGTTCCTGCATTTCGACAGGCCGAGTTGTGGGGCCTGTACCGACGTTGCATCTACGGCATTTACCAGTCCACTCGTGCGGGAGAAATTCGCGATGCATTTTATTAGTTTTCGAACCGATGGAACAACCGGGATTGGTAAAGAGCTTGCCGAAAAATTAGACGTTGAGTGTATACCATCATCGCTATTTATGGATGCCGATGAAAACCCGCTTGTCCGCTATTGTGGTAGTACCAGTTTTGACCGGCTTTATCTGGAAAAAGCGGAAGAGGCCCTTACAAAGAACAAAGAACAGCCGTTAAAATCGTTGACGGAAGCGTATGCCCAAGGCGAACGCTCCCCCCAATTCATGCGAACGTACATTGATCGCTTACGCGAAATGGGTTTATCGACAAACGAGCCGTTAGATGCGTACCTTATGAGTCTACCCGCTGATTCTCTACAGTCTGGCCAGGTGCTTCGGTTTATTTTTGAACAAGGACCTGTAGTAGATAGTAAAGCTGATTTTGTATTCAGACGTAATTACGCCAAAACGGATAGCCTTTATAAAGCCGTTGGCTGGAACAAAGCCGTTGAGCTAAATAATCGCATTGTCAATAACTCACTTCGGAAGGCAATCAAAGAAAAGAATGTATCCTTGGCTGAGCGGACGGCCATATTCCGGCAACGAACGTACCAGAACGATACCAAAAATGGACTAGCAGCCCGAGAGTGGGTTATGATGCGCTATTATCGAGGCATTCAGGACACGCTTCGATACCTGAGGCTGGCATCAGACTATTATGACAAGCAGTTTATGACGGCCCGGGTTGACTCTGTTCAGAAACTAGACGAGCTAGATCACCAGCGTCGGATGCGGGGTGAATTCACTCAGCCTACTGGAGCTGTTACTAAGGCTCCGCTTAACGGTCAGGTAATTACGACGATGGCCTTTCCTAATACGCAACGGTTTGTAAGTGCACTGAACCAGGCCGCCTGGGATTTTCAGGAGCTAACGCGTGACTCGGTCTATCTTAACAAAGCGCTAACCTGGTCAAAGCGTACGCTGGAGTATCGGGAAGATGGAAGCCTGATGGATACCTATGCGCATATTCTGTACTGGCTTGGGCGAAAAGAAGAGGCTTTGGAATGGCAAACAAAAGCCGTTAAAAAAGAAAAGGATAGAGGTACACCAATGTCTGCTTCGCTGGAGGCAACACTGAACAAAATGAAAAATGGCACGCTGTAGGGTAGCCTTTAGTTGAAGGCCCAGCCCATTGTTAGCTGAAATGAGTGAAAACCAGCGTATGGCGTGCTGGAAATTTGAACCAAATCACGTTGATAGCGTAAATCGACCGAAATGCGCTCGGTTATCGTGTATGATGTACCAATCATTAAACCACTACTTGTATGGGGTTGAATTGGTCCATTTCGTGTGCCTTCGGTCTCCGAGTACCCATTCAGGAAAAATGCCAGATAGGGTCCTGTGTAAAGGTGCCATCGGTACGCAACCTCGTGCCGAAATAACAAGGGTAACTCGAGGTAATTAAGACTCGCAAAACTCGATAGATACCGGGTGTTTCCTGCTAATACCTCAACAGACTTATAGCCGCGCTGTGCATAATTCAGCTCACCACGAACTGCCCAGGTTAGTGATAAGGGTAACTCTGCCCAAAGTCCACCAATAAAACGCGTCCTATAGCGTCCACCTGGCCCCATTTTATTTTGGCTGACTACGCTGGTACCAAGTCGAATACCTGCCCGCAGATCGCCCCAGGGAATAGGTTTCATACCAAGTGAGTCTGCCAGCAGTCCAAAACGGTAAGTGCCCCGTAAGCCTAGTGTAGTTGTAGGTTGTCCGTCGCCGGTAAAATAAGCTGTACTATTAATGCCAAGTCCCCAGCGTGACGAAAGCCGATAGTCATAACTCAGCGCAGCCATTGGTACCACTCGGCGGGTGTCGGTAAATTTTCCAACAACCCGGTACAATGGAGAACGGGGATCTTCCTGGATAAGGCGATCAACGCCTACTTCACGAGAGCGATAAACCGATAAACCAAGATGTATTTTTACCTGATGGTGATTTGTTAGAATGGGTAACGCAACTACCGAAAAGTCAGTCATACGATCCTGCCGTCTGTAAAATGTTGGTAGCTGAGCTGGGTCGGGTTGGGAGGAGCCAGCAGAAGCTGGATCGGTGCTGTTAAGTGGATCATTGTTGGCGGATGTACCCCAGCCTACTCCCAGTGCGAGGCCTAGACGTGGCCGGAAATAGGTGGTTACCTGTTGCCGAAGATGCCAGCCGGAACGATAAGGCGTAGGTAAGTTTAGTGCCGAAACGCCCATTTCTGCCTCAAAGCGTTGGTGGTTAGGGAGTTGGGCTATTGCCCTACTACTGATGAGTAAACAGAAAATCAATATATTTTTCATGATGTTTTAGAAGCGATAACCGGCTTGAATACCAAAATTGACGTAATCTGGAACGAGGAATGAGTCTCCAATCATCCGAAGCCAGGGGCCAGCAATCAGGCGATCCGTAAGCGCAAGGTGATAATCAAAACTGCTATGCCAACCCATTGACAATTGATTGATGGCAGCATGCTGATTAAGGTCCAGATAACGAATGACCTGACCGTTTGCTGATTGAGTGGTACTAGTTCCAGCCCGTAGCTCATTCGTGTACATGAGGAGCGGACCCGTTGTCAGGCCTATCGTATGCCGACGACTATAGAGGGGCAGTAGCCGAACTCCGGCCAGTAACATATACTGATTTGTCAACGGCGTATAATTGGAACGATCAGCATTGCCTGGAAAACTAGTTGAGAACGTCAATCCGCCGGTTAGGCCAACTCGTCGTGTCAGGTAACGCGTATAGCGATTCTCGTAAATAAGTCGACTGCCAATATCTTCACCCAGGAGGCCAACTGACACATGAAATTCATTCCTATAGAAAGGTATATCCTTTTGCAGGCGTTCAAAGGCCTTGTTTTTGCGAGGAGCTAGTAAGTGCTGTTTTAATGGAAAAAGTTTGTAGCCTATTCCCAGTGCCCAATACCCATATTGCTGTCGAAACGAATACGTCTGGTTCTGGGTGGTAATGCCATTAACAACAGGAGTAATATTGTGAGCATACGTCAGATCGAGGGTTAGGCCACCTATGTCAGTACCAATGCCTAGTTGACCTTCTATATTTGTCTTCTTGTAACTTTTCTGAAGATCACTAGCGGTTTGATACTGCTCAACAAAGCCTAAATACCTCTCCTTGTCTGCTGGGTACTGCTGACTGTATTGCTGATAGGTCTGAATGCTACTGGCATAGTCCGATTGCTTCCACCGATTGAAAACGCCCGTTAAGCCAGCACTTAACCGAAGCCAGGGTAATGGTTTAACGCCTGCAATCAGGCGGATATCCGTTCGTATTGCGCTTGGATAGGTCGGAAAGCTGCCTGTGGTCCCACTTATGTTTGTGTTTGCCAATGAATATTTTCCCTGGGTTGCTTCGGCCTGCATGTACCACATTGTGCGATCATAGCGAGCAAAAACACCGATTGAGCCTCCAACTGCATCGCCATAATTTACGGATGATAGCAGGGTAGAACCTATTCGTACCTGATCGCCTATGCTACGGCGCTGGGCCAGGCCCAGATATGCCTTCGGGCCAAATGACCATTCCTGCGCCCAGGCCGTTCCTAGGGTCGAGCTTATAATTAGAATCCAGATTGCTGACTTCATTAACTGTGTTTTCATGACGGTGACGTTTATCGGTTGACCAGCGGTTTTTCTCCTTGTATACTGATGGGGCTGTAACTGTTCTGGATCGCAATTTCAGGTTTGCGACTAGCTGGCTGATAGCTGAATACCTGCTTATCGTTGTATTTGCTGAGCTGTTCGGTTAATCCTTCAGGCACACGGATGTCGGCGAAGCTTGAAATAACATCGAACCTGAAGTCGGAGATTCGTTTTGTTGATACGAGTATTTCGGTACGGGCAGCCTCTATTTTCAGCACAGTTAGTGTTGTGGAAGGAAAGACTGCCAGCTTGCCATAACGGCTTTGAAGACTAACAGTTCCGCCTATATCTCGCAAAGTGATATCGGCTTTTTGGGCTTTTACCGTCAGGGCAGCGCTGAGATTACGTCCATCAACATCGCCATAGTCTGATGTAACAGAGAGCTTACCCGCAATATCATCGAGCGTTAGCTTTCCAAATTCGAATTTCACGGAAACGTCGCCAGCAAGATCACTTAATCGTATGTCTCCGAACGAGTTACTGACTACCACAAACGCCTTGCTTGGTAAGCTAATTTCATAAACGGCCTTAAGCTGACTTTGTAGTTTGCCCGATTGTTTGGGGATAACAAAACGGTTCGACAAGTCTAGTTGACCGTTCTCTGCCTGTAGTGTATATTGGTGATAGTCTAGTTCTCGCTCAGCGATGGCTCGGTCTGGGTGTTTGGCTATTAGCCGTAACCTAACCGAAACCGTTGGCCGATTCCAGCCTTTCAGGATCAGATCAGCTTTTTGGGCGTTCAGGTGTATCGGTTGACCTTCCTGATAAGTAAGTTCTTTTTCGATCACCTTCGTAACTACCTGTACGGGTGTCTGGGCGAAGCTGAGCGTTGCGAGGAATACGAAGTGGATTAAAACCATCAGTCTCCTTCGAGGAATTTTTGGCCGAGTTGACTGCTCCACAGATCGTGACCGTATAGACAATGTTTTCATGAGCGAAGAAGGGTAATGAGCTCTTTTGTGATTTCGGCCCGTTGGTTTTCGATTTTAACTTGTGCTCGAATCAGGGCTGGGTCGTCCCCAAAAACAGCTTGTTCGCGCTCGATGCGCTTCTCTTCAGCAATGAGGTCTGTCAGCTGATTACGAAGCTCATGCACCTCAGGACGCTGGCAAGCCTGTTGCTGTTCGGCGCATTGACGAGCAATGAACTGTTCGGCCCGCTCATCTGCTGATGACTCATTGGCCAATCCCGTTGAGGCTTTATCTGGTTGCGTATTGGTCTGTTCGATTGAGTATTCAATTCGAACAGCTTCAGTTGCCTCAGGACGTAGAAAGAGCCAAACTCCAACCAACATGATGACGGCGGCAGCCGCTGTTCTTGTCCAGAATTGTTGGCTGTGAACCAGATTCCAGCGTGATCGGATAGTTGCCGATTCCTGGATGTTCAGGTCTTGCTCAATGGCCTCCCATAGCATTGCTTTTGGTTCGTGCGTTGGTAAGTCAGATACCATACGGTCCAATTGCTCATCAGCTAGTAAATCAGCCTCAATCCGCGCCCAGAGAGCTGGGTGTGGCTCGTATTCAGGCAGTTGTGGCATTGACTCATTCATGATAGTCGCTGTCTCAATAGTTTTTTAGCATAGCTCGTCTGCGATTTCGACGTGCCTTCTGATATACTTAGCATCTCGGCTACTTCTTTGTGGGAGTAACCTTCTACTTCGATCAACAGAAAAACCGTTCGCGCTCCGTCGGGCAATGTTCGAATAGCGGCATCCAGTTCTGCTCCTGTAAGAGAGTCTCTAAAAGGCATAGGCTGGTCGTGCAACGTTTCATCGATTGTTAAAAAACGAGCTTCAAACTGTTGCTTTCGTATCGCCTGGCGAACAACAATGGTTTTAATCCAGGCACCCAGCGTTGACCGAAAGGCAAACTGATTGAGGCCCCGAAATACTTCGACAAAAGCATCCTGTAATGCATCATTAGCGTGGTCATAATCAGTAAGGATGCGATAGGCTGTCGAAAACATGGCCCGTTTGTACCGCTCGAACAGTTGCCGCTGGGCTGCCTGGCGGGTTGCTGGCTGATTTACCATCAGACAACGCTCGACAAGGTCTCTCTCAACCGGGTCATGTTCATATAAATTGGTTGGAGTTGCCAAACGGAACATTAATTTTATAATTGCTTCGACCTAAAGTGCAGTGAGCGTAGTGAAAGGTTGGAACCCAAGGGAAATAAATTTATTCATGATTGCTAATTGGGTTCGCATCGAACAACTTACCTCTTTTTCGTTACTTTGAGGTATGAATTATAGTGAACTCCAACTGCGCTTGTCGCCCGATTATACGGATATTCTGACTGCCGAACTGGCCGAACTTGGTTATGAGTCCTTCGTTGAAACAGATGAAGGCCTGAATGCGTATATAACTGAACCGAACTTCAATGAAGAGGCTATACAGGAATTGATTGCTAAATACGCTGGTCAGACCGCAATAGCCTATGAAGTTAGTTCGTTAGAGAAACGAAACTGGAACGCCGAGTGGGAACGTGATTATGAGCCGATAGAGGTGGCGAACCAAGTCCGGGTCCGGGCATCCTTCCACGAGTCGGATGCCCGGTTTCGTTACGACATTGTCATCAATCCGAAAATGTCGTTCGGTACGGGTCACCATGAAACCACCGCCATGATGCTGGAACAACAGCTTGGTCTTGATTTTGTAGGGAAAACAGTGCTTGACGTAGGAAGTGGTACCGGAATTCTGGCGATTCTGGCCGAGAAAATGGGAGCCCAAACGGTACTGGCTTTCGATATTGAAGAGTGGGCCGTTGAAAATGCCCGCGAGAACGCTGAGCTAAACAACTGTCCGAAGACTACGGTGTTTCAGGGGACGATTGCTGATGTTGACCCGACGACCCAATATGATATTGTACTCGCCAACATCAACCGGAATATATTGCTGGCTGAAATTCCCTCCTACACAAATTTATTGACGAATAATGGGTATCTTGTTGTAAGTGGTTTTTACGAAAACGACGCGCCAGATATTGAACAGAAAGCTGTAGAAGCCGGATTGAACTTACTCAAGCGGGCAACTACGAATCAATGGACTTCTTTGTCATTTTATAAATCCTGATTTGAGGCCCAACAGTCTTCCTCAAGTCAGTTGCTGGATATGAATCGTATTTATTATAGCCTGATAATAACGCTGATAACCACGACCGTTTCGTTCGGTCAGGCGGTTCGACTTTCTGATAAGCCGGAGCAGTTTATGGCCGATGTGCAGAAACTGATGGCAACGGGTGGGCCAGTGGCCGTTCGGGCCGGAACGAACCTACAGGCACTCTGGTCCGAGAATCGTCTGTCAGCACAACAGCAGGAGCGGGTAATGGTACTGAGTCGGAAAATGAATCAAAAACGGCTTCCAGCGGCTACGCACTTTACGCCGTTTTATGAATCGCTCTACCTGACAGCCCAGCAACAGCCTGCTACTAATGTAGATGGCTTGCTCACCATTGCCGAGAAACTATTCGATGCGAACGATCCGAAAGCGTTTGCGCGTAGTCTAGAAACGGTTCGGCGATTTATGGAACGGCACGAACTCTATGCTAGTAACTACAACAAACTCCATGCAGTTGGCGGTACGTTTCAGCTACGCTACGTTGAGCCCTTGAAACCTGTTGAGCCCGGCGCTGTTCAAACCCCTGCCGACTCCATAGCAGCGGCTAAAGCGGCCGCCGATCGGTCTCGCTTCGATGGTTGGGATACACCAGCCTCTGCTGACTCAACACAACCGCGCCAGTTAGGCCCTCAGTACATTCCGCAGCGTCGATTCATTCCAACGATTTCAGGAGCGCTTATTACTCTAAAAGACGTAACACTGGCGATTGTTGCGAATGGCGATTCGGCGGTTTTAGCAAATACCAGTGGGGATTTGATGCTCAAAGACGGCATCCTGGTTGGCCAGGGCGGCAAGTTCACTTGGGCAACCGCCGGGCGACCTGATATTTTCGTGACTCTGAGCGAATATGCGCTCACAACAATGAACCCTCGCCTACAGGCCGACGACGTTACGTTGACCTACGGACCTGCCAAGCCCATTAAAGGAGTATTTGAATACGTCAGCAAGAAAAAAGGAGGACCGACCACCTATCCACGCTTTATGTCGTGGCAAAACGACGTTAAACTGCCTGATCTTGGACCAGATATTGACTATCGGGGTGGGTTAGCACTATCGGGAACACAAATAGTTGGGGCATCGGCAAGTGGGCAACCCGCTCAACTAACCGTTAAATACAACGGCAAACCTGCCTTTAAAGCCACTAGCCGCCGGTTCGATTTCAACATGAGTGATACAACATCGGCAAACGGTGTTGTATCTGACTCAACGCAGGCAGGCTTAGCGCAGTCGGGGTTTAATACAATCGAACCTGTAAAGTCGACTGTGGCCGCGAAGGGCATACGTCCAACAATTTCGGCGACCTCAGCTTCCTTTATTGGCTATGTCGATGCCGATTCCATCACCCACCCATCCGTACTATTTCGGTACGATAAAAAACAGCGGATTGCCTGGCTCGACCGCGAACAACGAACCGATTACGCGCGCGTTCCCTACGCTGATTCGTACCACAAGTTTTACATTCTGCCCGAAATCGTGCGTTGGGATTTACCCCGCCGAAAGGTCGATTTCTATCAGGTTGGTGCCAAACGGGAAGTACCCGTGCGCTTCGAGTCGTTCGATTATTTTCAGCCCCAACGGTACGCTGACTTAACAGTTGATTACGGATTTCACCCCCTGCAAATCGTGGCTAATTTCGTATCAACCAAAAAGCAACGCACCTTCTACGACGACGATATAACCCAGTTTGCCAAAAATGTCAATCCTGTATCCCTTCGGGGTTCGCTGAATCGGATGGTGCTGGAAGGGTATATCACTCGCAATCCAACAACGCAAGAGATGCGGTTAAGCCAGAAAGGGCTCTTGTATGTGCTGGCCTATGCAAAGAAAAGTGACTATGATAACTTCCAGGTGCAGTCGGTCTTTGCCTCCAATGATAGCATCAAGAATGCAAGTATCAATCTCGACGACAAAATTCTGACCATCCGGGGGGTTAACCGGTTTACTCTGTCTGACTCGCTCAAAGTATTCGGCTATCCATCCGACAAAATACTCCGCGTAGGCAAAGGACGCGATTTTACGCTCAATGGCCAGCTTAAAGCGGGCACATTGCGTTACGCTGGTCGCGACTTGAAGTTTAATTACGACAAGTTCTCGATGAATCTTAACAAGATTGATTCCATTACCTTCTCGTCGCAGAAACTGGCGGCTCAGGGTAAAGAGGGCGAAATTGGGGGTGATATTAAATACGAGAATCCAGGAACGGTTTATTTAGCCAGCTCCGACAACAAATCGGGTCAGGTAGCGGGTAAGAAAACCACCCAGCGCTTAGTGATGCCCGAAGGCATGACGGTGTATTTTAACCAGCCAGTTCGGGGCGATATTACTTATAATCAGAAGGTCTATTTTAAAATTCCGGCTATTGACAACGACAGCCTTGGTAAGGGCGACATTGCCTTCGTAGGTACATTCTACTCCGATGGTATTTTTCCGCCCTTCAAAGCCCAGCTTGTCACGATGCCAGACAACACGTTAGGATTCACGCATAAAGCGCCGATAACCGGCTACCCCGTTTATGCGGGTAAGAAAGGCACAGCCCCTTCGACAGTGAAGTTTACGGGTGAGTTAACCATGGACAAGAGTGGGCTTCGGGCCGAAGGTGTGTTAAACCATATGACAGCCAGCCTGAATACTAAGGGTATTTTGTTCATGACCGATTCGCTGCTGGCTTCGGGCGAAAAAGGGGAGATCAAGGAAGGCCTTGTTGGGAAAGGCTATTTCCCCCAGGTGCAGGTGAATAATTTCAGTCTGAAATGGTGGCCTAAGGTGGATAGCATGGTTATTACGACGCAGAAGAATAACTTCAATTTCTACAACGCAACAACTAATCTCGAGGGTAGTATCGTGCTCCGCTCGTCTGGATTGTTCGGGAATGGAACCCTCCGCCGGAGAGATTCTGAAACGGCCTCCAATAATATTAAATTCAATAAAGAGGGGTTCCTTGCCAGTAGTGCTCAGTTTAAGATTGTTTCGGCTATAGAAACTCCTGGAACACCAGCCGGCAAACCAGTTCTGCTGGGTAATGATGTCGATGTAGACTTTAACCAGGTAAAAGGCATTGTCGGCTTAGCGATCAACAAAAAAGAAAGTATCGGCGATACCATGCAGGCTAGCATAGAGTTTCCATTTGCAGCCTATAAAACAAGTATTAACCGGGCTCAGTGGAATGTGAACGCTAAAACCATTGCTATGAAGGGCGATGTGAAAACATCAACCTTTACGGCCACCGCTGAGGAACAGGAAGGGCTAACGTTCAACGGTTCGGCAGCTTTGTACGACTCCGAAAAGCGAACCCTGAGCATCAGTGGCGTACCCTATATAACGTCGGCCGATGCCCGGATTTATCCCGACAAAGGTCTGGTATCCATCCGACGCAATGGCGAGATGATGCCACTCAAAAATGCCAAACTGGAACTGGACACAATCAACCTGTTTCACCGACTCAAAAATGGGAATATTCAAGTGCTTTCCCGAACGCGTTTTGCAGGCGATGCTACTTATCAGTTTGCCACTGCCAAAGGCGATACAGCCAGCATCAAAATGGGTAGTTTTGAGTTGAAAGAAGCGCCCATTGTTGCCTCTACCAAGCCCGAAGCGCCTTCATTGACCGCTGATGCTAAGAAAACAGGTCGTGCTGCCGCACGCAGCAAAAGGAATAATACAGCTAAGCCCGTAACAACCTATTTCACCGTTGCCCGAGCCGAGGTTGACGAAGATGATAACCTGCAACTGGCTCCAAAAATGCTGTTTAAAGGGACTATTGCCATGCAGGCGCCTTCCCGCGATCTGGCTATGGACGGCTTTATTAAACCGGCCTTGAAAAAACGGCAGGATCTGGTTGGGGGCTGGATTCCATTTAAAGAGAAAGTTGCTGAGCGGCTTGAAATTAAGGTAGATAAAAATCTAAAGAACGAGGGAGCGCAACCACTAGTTGCCGGGATTCATTTCCGGTTGGGCGGTGCAGGGCTGTATCCAACATTCCTGTCGCCTAAAGAAGATTCGAAAGACGATGATCTTTTTTCGGCAACGGGAATTATGCGCTACGATGAGAAAGATAAAGTATATCGGATAGCGTCAAAAGGAAGTGAGCCATCGGCTAGCCAGCCGGATGTTGCCGCTCCTACAACAGATAGCACGAAAACCGACAGCGCTAAGCCTGATAGCACAGCTGCAGTTGCTGCCGTAGAAGATGAAGTAGAAAATGCATTCACGTTCAATGACGCACGCGGAGTGATGACCTTCAAAGGCAAGATGAACCTGATGAATTCGGCCCCGCATGAGTACCTGCTTTCGGCTGGATCGGCGCGGATTAATATTGACAGTAGCCAATATCGATTCAACACGTTGTTGACTTTCGCCTTTCCCGTACCTGATCCAATTAACGGTCTTATCTCAGATAAACTCGTTAAAGCAAATCAGGAAGAGAAGAACGACGAAGCGGCTGACGATGACCTGAATCGTCTGTCTGATAAGCTATTGCCTCTAATTGGCTTGCAAGCTGTGGAGACATACCGGGTGAAAGCGCAGAACCAGCATGTGGCGCTTAATCTGGCATCGCCTAAATTGAATGCGATGCTCGTGTTGGCGAATGCTAATCTACGCTGGTCTACGAAGTACAATGCGTTCTACAGCACTGGCCGGCTGGGTGTATCAAATATTATGGCAACGGATATTAATGCCCAGATGGATGGTTTTGTCGAAATCAGAAAGACTGGTAACGGGGATGAAGCCAGTATTTACCTCGAAGCCTCGCCCGATGTGTGGGTATTTTACGACTATAAGCCAGGGAACTCACCAACCGCTTTAGGCCAATTGGCCATTGTTACCTCGGAGCAGGATATCAACGATCGGCTGATCGCCGGTTCTAAAAACTCCGCCAAAGCGACACTGGAAGTGGTACCCGCTACAGTTGATGAAAAAACGCTCTTCGTAGATCGCTACCTCGATCAATATAAAACCAAAGCCAAACCTGCTCCAAAACCAAAGATCCAGCCGGGGCAGAAGGTCGTGAAAGAGGAGAAAAAGAAAGACGAAAAGAAAAAAGACAAGGAAGCGGAGAAAGAAGGATTCTGATTTCTGTTTATTTGTTACGACAAACGGAACATGCTATGGACATTTTAGTGAAAGTGCCAGATAACAAGGTTGAATTCTTCATGGAGTTAGTGCAGAACCTAAAGTTTAAGGCTGAACCACGTGTAAAATCTAAAGCCAAATCATTCACGCCTGAGCAACAGGAATGGATTAATGACTTAAAAGAGTCTCTGGAGGAGGTGGAGCTTCACCAACAGGGGAAAATTAAATTGAAATCGGCTAGAGAGTTGTTAGATGAGTTATAAGATTGAGATGACCGTGTAACTTTCCTATAAATGGCGTTTTGTCATTCCGACGAAGGAGGAATCTTAAGCTTGACTATTGCGAAACTTGAGACTCCTCCTTCGTCGGAATGACAAAAAACGATCCCCCACCGCTATAAAGTCTACGTGAAAGCTCTCTGGCACGACCTGCGCAATCATCTCCGCATTGATTTTCGGCTTGATCTTTATCTGGCAACCGCTGCCTGGGCCGCGTTGCTGCTCACCGTCAATTTTTACCTTGATCTCGAAGATTCGTATATCGACTCGTTTCAAGGGAAGCCAATCTGGCCGGTTCTGTACTTCTGTTTATACGCAACGGCCTACTACGTCAGTGTCTGGCTCTGGACGCACTTCCATAAGCGGGCCGATGTCTGGCGAAGTCGGGATTTCTGGCTTCGGAGTGGAGTTGCGCTGATTTCCTATTCAATTTATGCTGGATTTTACGGCCACAGCGAGTGGAGTCGGCAGCTGTTTGATGGGCAGATTTATGTGTTTGCCTATTACTGTCTGCACAATCTGCAATCCGTGCTCACAATTGTATTGCCATTATATCTGTTCTACAAATTTGCCGATCCCTACCCAAGTAGTTTCTATGGCATGGCCCCAAAGCGTAAGGGTCTCGTACTTTATGCAATCATGCTGGCACTGATGATTCCACTTATCACGTTGGCATCGTTTCAGCCAGATTTTCTGCAATCGTACCCAACCTATCACGATACAAACGCCAATGAGTTTTTCGGCGTGCCTGAGTGGGTAACTGCGCTCGTATATGAACTCTGTTACGGCTGGGATTTTGTGCCAACGGAGCTACTGTTTCGGGGCTTTCTCGTGATTGGCATGAGCCGCGTGCTCGGACACGGAGCGGTATTGCCAATGGTTGTCTGGTATTGCTCCATTCACTTTGGACGGCCATTGGGAGAAGCCATCTCATCCATATTCGGCGGCTATTTACTCGGTGTGTTAGCACTAAGCACCCGAAGCATCTGGGGCGGATTGCTTATTCACATCGGCATTGCCTGGGGCATGGAAATTGCCGCCTTTTTGCAGGGAGCTAACCGGTAAGTGTAAAAAAACTCTGCGTTCTTTGCGCTTACCTTGGCGCCCTTTGCGTTTAAATAGCATGAGCCATTCTAAAACTTCCGCACAACCTCCCATTCCATCCGGCAAAAAATTTGATGCCATTGTCGTTGGTTCTGGTATTAGCGGTGGCTGGTCGGCAAAAGAGCTTTGCGAAAAAGGACTCAACGTTCTGCTTCTTGAACGAGGGCGAATGGTTGAGCACATAACTGATTACCACACGGCCACCATGAATCCGTGGGATTTCCCGCACCATAATCAGGCTATGCCCTTGGTGTTGCTGAAACAGTATCCAGTGCAGAATCGGACGGGGTTCTCCATCACCGAAGCGACTCACCAATATTTCGTGAACGACCTGGAAAATCCGTACGTCGAAGAAAAACCGTTCGACTGGATTCGGGGCTATCAGGTAGGCGGGAAGTCATTGATGTGGGGGCGCTATTCGTTTCGCTTTTCGGATCTTGATTTTGAAGCGAATGACAAAGAGGGTATCGCCACCGACTGGCCCATTCGGTATAAAGACATTGCGCCCTGGTACGATTATGTGGAGAAATTTGCTGGAATTGCTGGAACCCGCGACGGGTTGCCGCATCTGCCTGATGGTCAGTTTCAACCTGCCATGCCTGACAACTGCGTAGAAGCGCATTTTCGCCAGACGGTGAATAAAGGTTTCCCCGATCGGAAAGTTATTTCAGCACGGGCCGCTCATTTAACAGCACCGACGCAGGAGCAAATGAACCTGGGCCGGGCGAAGTGTCAGTATCGGAACCTCTGTATGCGTGGCTGTCCGTATGGCGCTTATTTCAGCACACAGTCCGCCACTTTACCCGCTGCCCGCCGGACTAAACGGCTTACGGTTCGTCCGCATTCTATCGTCAATTCTATTATTTATGATGAAAAGACAGGCCGGGCAACGGGTGTTCGGGTGATTGACGAGCAAACGCACCAATGGCATGAGTTTCAGGCCAGCATCATTTTCCTGAATGCGTCGGCGTTGGGCTCGACGTACATTCTGATGAATTCCAAATCGAAGCGGTTTCCGAACGGCATGGACGATAGTGGCCAGTTGGGCCGCAATTTGATGGATCACCATTTCCATGTAGGTGCCACCGCTGATTATGATCACGATTTAGATAAATACTACTACGGACGACATCCGGCAGGATTATACATCCCACGCTTCCGAAACCTACCGAATCAGGAGAAACAGGCTTTCAGGCGGGGCTACGGCTTTGAGGTGTACACCAACCGCGAAAACTGGGATCATGCCTACCATGAAGAAGGCTTCGGCGCCGACTTCAAGGAGAAAGCCACACAGTTTGGTACCTGGAAAATTACCCTCGATGCTTTTGGCGAGTGCATGCCCTACGAAGACAACCGGGTTTATTTGACCGATGAAATCAAGGACAAATGGGGACAGCCCGTCCTGAAAATGGACGTTCACTACCGGGAAAACGAAACCCTTATGCGGAAAGATGCCCACGATCAGGCTGTGCAAATGCTGGAGAAGTCGGGATTTTCGAATATAAAAGGGTTTGATGCACAGGCGCATCCGGGCCTAAGTATCCACGAAATGGGTACAGCCCGTATGGGAACCAGCCCGAAGAATTCGGTCTTCAATAAATTTAACCAGCACCATATAGTTAAAAATGTGTTCTGCACCGACGGAGCGGCTATGACGTCATCGCCCTGCCAGAATCCGTCATTAACTTACATGGCCTTATCGGCCCGAGCGGCAGACTACGCGGTAAAGGCGTTGAAACGGGGGGATTTGAAACATTGATTGGATGGTATAAAAGCCTCGTAGAGGTGACCTGTTAATAGTAGGTTGGTTTTATTCTTATAAAAAGCGCCGTAGGTGCGACCCATATGTTGTTATGAGGTCGCACCTACGGCGCTTTAAGAGCAGAGGAAGTCGTTTTTGCTATTAACAGGTCGCTCCTGCGGAGCTGAATAATCAACTACTCCGCATAGCACCGAATTTCCATCAGCGAAGCCGGAGCTAACCCATCCTTTTTCTTTAAATGAATCGTCAAGCTACTTGTTTCAATCGGCTGCTCGAACCGGATGGTGTTGTTGGTCTGATGATTATGTGCCTGATGGAAAATACGCTCCTGCTGATCATTACACACAACATATTCCTGCACGCAGAAAGGGCCGATGGTTTCAGGGTGAATCATGATGACCGTTTCCAGTGGGTGGTCGAAGTCGGTGTCGAAGCGGAGTTCCACACGGCTGATTTTTTGTCGGGTAGGCCAGTTCAGCGTTAGCGTGGGATTCGCGTCGCGAACGTCAGCTACCCAGGCATTGGGCTGATTCGTAGGCCGCTGAATCCCATTTCGAACGTTTGCTGGACTAAACAACCGAATGCCTGGTTGAATCCGAAGGGCAATATTATGACCGGCAGGCCGACGTTCAGGACACCAGAACTCAAACGTATCCACACCAATATCCTCGGTTGGCTCCTGTTTGCCATAGTTCGAAACCGCCGGGTTGATCTTGTTGAAGACTGATAACACGCCCGTAACACGCAATTGGCTGTATTGCAGGTGAATGTGTTCGTTTTTCATGAACATGACAAACCCATATTGCGACTCCGAAAGCTGGCTTGTAAACGGCAGGTTCAGTTCCTGCTTGCCCTTGCGTACCGGGATGCTCAACGTTTCCAGCGTTACATCGGGCGTATGGTTAAACGGCTTGCTGCTTCGTCGTAGCTCAACCGTTAGCGTTGTATCCTGATCGGCGGTCACGAAAGCGGTCATTTGCGGAACAGGACCAATCGGCAGCGGCAACATCTGAGCCGCTGAAGAGGTCAGTGGGAGTAGAGGGCCATCGGGCGGTAGATCACTCAGGACAAATTCGCTGGAAGCCGATAATTTTGCCTGCTGAACGAGATCCTCATCATCCTTAAGTTCAATACCTGGAATATGCTGACCCGCTTTCAGTAACTCCTGCTGTAACACACGGATGTGCGTAGGCTCCGTCAGGTCGCGGGGTAATAGGTGATTGCGCGTGGCAACCGCAGCCGCCATACCTACAGCCTGTGCAACGTGAGCACCCGTAGCCATTACTCGGGACGACCCAAACGCTACGTGTGAAGCACTGATAATGCGTCCGGCCAGGAAAAGATTGGTTATGTTATGGCTGTACAGCGAGCGGAAAGGAATCTGGTAAATACCCTTGCTGTGCCACTGATTACAACCCGGTTTCTCCGAGAAAATACCATCGGCGGGGTGTAAATCAATCGACCAGCCACCGAAGGCTACGGCATCGGGATGCGTTCGTTGCTCAACGACGTCCTGTTGGGTTAGCATGTAATCACCTTCGAACCGGCGACTCTCGCGCTTGCCGGGAATCTGCCCAATCCATTCGAGTGTCATGGTTTCGGCTTCGGGAAATTGCCCCGAATTCTTGATGTAATTCCAGACACCGTACACGACTTTCCAAAGCTCCCACTTAATGGTTTCGGTATCGTGAACCGT
Organism: Spirosoma sp. KCTC 42546; assembly: GCF_006965485.1. Classification (NCBI taxonomy): domain Bacteria; kingdom Pseudomonadati; phylum Bacteroidota; class Cytophagia; order Cytophagales; family Cytophagaceae; genus Spirosoma; species Spirosoma sp. KCTC 42546. Next base: position 8,399,277 of record NZ_CP041360.1, on the reverse strand, counting down.
GTCTAGTCGACCACCATACTCAATCCACCAGAGTTGACAACCGTACTCCTGCGCGTTGAAGCGTTTATAACGCGGTATTTTGGTGATATCATCCAGCGCATAGGCGGGTGGAACAAAACGAACCGGTCGACCGGTATCTTTGGTGTAGAAGTAAAGAGAGTGCCCGAGTAATTCGCCATATTCTTCCGTCGGGGCAAACTTTTCTCCGAACTCCTCATGCCGTTCGGCCCCCATTCGGAAGGCAGCACCCGCCTGAAACCCAACGATGCCATCGCCCGAGGCATCGCAGAAAAGTGGCGCTACCAGATCGTAGGCCGTACTGTTCTGACTACAGAAGGCTCTGAGGCCGCTAATCGTCTCGGCGTTCGATTTCTCCACTTCATACACTACGGTATTCAACAGCAGCGTGATGTTGGGTTCCAGTACTACTTTCTCCAGCAATATGGTGTCGAAAATCAGTGGGTTACCTTCCGGGTTGCGGTACAGGTTTTCGAGCAATAATTCGTCAATGACCCCGCCTTCGCGTGCCCAGCGGTTGTTATTCCCCATGTGAGAAGTGGCCCCCAATACCCATAGTCGAACTTCGGATGATGAGTTGCCGCCCAGTACGGGTCGGTCCTGTACCAGCACTACCCGGATACCCGCCCGGGCAGCCGTAATGGCGCAGCAAACGCCCGACAGGCCTCCGCCAACAACAATCAGGTCGGCATCATGGCGAATGGTTTTCAGCGTTCGTTTATCGGCTGCTTGTTCGCGTATCATTCGTTAAATCAATCGTTTGGATGAGAATAGAAAATCCGGTTGGCTTCATGACTTCCACAGATAGTGTTTTGTCGAAACCACGCACGGGAATGCTTAAATCGGCCTGTTGGCCAGGTTGAAGGTCAGGAATAGGAATAGTTCTGGTATTTGTTTTTAAGGAGTAGTTTTTGAGGGCATACGCCGGAAAATCCTTGCGGGCTGTGACGCGCAGCTTTAAGGCATGCACACCCTCGCTACCCGTTTCCCAACTGATTTTCTCAACCGTAACGGGGGCCATGCCGGCCTGATGCGTTTGGTAGAGTGGCCGCTTCGACCGATCCCACCGGACCAGCCCCCACGGGCGAGTGCCATCGGCATTCGTACCATTATGCCGACTCAAATAATCGTTAAACGACCACCACGAGGCCCCAACCACATAAGGCAGTTGCCGAATATCGGAGAGGAACTTCTCAAGGTGTGTAACCTGACCCGCTTCGCCATCTTTACCATCGGCACGTGTGCCATATTCGCTGATGAAAATAGGCTTGTCGGGGTAAAGTGAATGGATATGTTTCAGGATATTGAGGTGATTGCCGTACGTATTGGTCGAAATGAAATCGCAGTATTGACTGGCCTCATCTTCAGGCTTTTTCGGTAATGAATTGAGCCGCATCGACGCAAAGGTGTACAGACGTGTTGGGTCGAGTTCGCGGGCGTAGGCAATCATGTCTTTGGTCCAGCGTTGCCCGGCTGGTTGTTCGGAGAGGTATTCATTGCCCACGCTGTACGCAATCACGCAGGGGTGATTCCAGTCACGCTCGGCCATCTCCCGAAACTGATGACGGAATTTTGTGCGGATGGTATCGTTGTCCATTTGTCTTGGTGTCAGTTGCCAGTTGCCGGCTTCGCTGATAATCAGCATGCCGTTGCGGTCGGCCCAATCGTAAATGGCTTCAGACGGCGTATAGTGCGTTAATCGGTGAAGCTCCATACCGGCTTCTTTCATTAGCCGCATATCTTTCTCCACCAGCCAATCGGGCTCCAGTGATCCCAAGCCGGGATGATCGACCACGCGATTGCCACCCGCTACTTTAATGGGTTGCCCATTTAGCAGTATCTGTGTGTCGCGAACCTCCACTTTACGAATCCCGAAATGGGTTCGGACTGTATCTGTGGCGACTACTACCTGTAAGTCGTACAAGGTCGGTTGGTCGATGCTCCACAGTTTTACGTCGGTCGTTTTTAAAACGCTCTCCGCTTCGAGTACGGCGGTTTGGTTCGTGCCTATATTACCCGGTTGCTGTTTCCAGATTAGCGTAATGGGTTTGCCATTTTGCTCCACCCGAAACGCCAGTTTTGGCGTAACGGCCTGCCCGCTCGCATTCCGAATCCGGGTTTTAATTTTTAGGGTTGCTGTGCCTTTTACCAAATCTGGCATCGCTTCGGTTTTTACATTTTCGACAAAGACATCTGGTTCAACAGTCAGGTAGATGGGGCGGATAAGACCACCATAATTTAGCCAGCCCGGAAACGGATCATTGGGCTCGTTGTTATCTTTTCCGCCCGGAACCGTGCCCACTCCCCAGGTATTATTATTGACCGAAATGGCGATTGTATTATCGGAACCGTCGGCCTGTTTCGTCTTTAAATAGCTGGTTATATCGAATTGAAAGGGGGTATAACCGCCTTCGTGTGTACCCACTTTCTGGTTATTGATCCAGACTGTTGTCTTGTAATACGAAGCGTCGAGATGAAGTAGTACACGTTTCCCAGCGCTTGGTTGCCAGGGGAAAGTCCGGCGATACCAGACCGTTCCGGTATAAAACTGATACCGGGGATCGACCGAAAAACAGTGTGGAACCGTTACGTTATCCCAGCGGCCCAATGGCGCTCCTTCCCGATACCAGCTAGCCTTTTCGCCAACTTCCTGTGGGTCCATCGCAAATGACCATTGACCATGAAGCGGGATGGCTTTGGGGTCGCGAATAGTGTATTGGGCGAAACTCGTTGTGAGTAGTCCCAAAATCAAAAGAACTAGTAAACTGTTTCTTGTATATGTCATGTGGTTAAGAATGGCTCGCTCATAAATTCGCTAAGCTTTATTTTATATTTGTGAAAAAGAAGTACAGTATGGCAACTTCGCAACCAATACCCTCGAAACTGAGCAACCTTCAGATGGAACTGCTGAAGTTGTATCCATATGCCGTTTCCGACACAGAATTGACGGAGATTCGGCTTTTGCTGGCTGATTACTTTGCCAAAAAAATTGATAGTGAGATGAACCAGTTATGGCAGGAAAAAGGCTGGAATGAGCAAACCATTGAGGGCTGGAAAAATGAGCACATGCGTAGCCGTACTGCTTAATGAGAATTGTACTGGATATTAATGTGTTATTGATTTCCCTTCCCGTGGCGTCGCCATACCGACTAATTTTTGACGCCTTAAAAGCTGGTAAGTTTGACTTGGTTCTGAGCACAGATATTTTGCTGGAATACCACGAAAAACTAGCGGAGAAAACCTCCCCAGCAATTGCCGATAACGTCATTAAACTTTTGCTTTCGTTAGAAAACTGCTCATTACAGCCCATATATTTTGAATGGGGCTTAATGCATAATGATCCTGACGACAACAAATATGTGGACTGCGCTTTAGTGGCAAACGCTGACCATTTAGTCTCCGAGGACCGACATTTTTCTATTCTTCGTGACATCGAATTTCCCCGCTTATCAGTTATCCGTATTGATGAGTTTCTCGATTTGCTGCGGTTCTGACCCCAACTGAACCCGCTGGGAAGCACGATAGGGAATCAATGCTGCCAGCAGAATGACGCCACCAAGACAGGCCGTAATACCCCCGCCCACTTCGGCAAATGTGCTTAAACCACCCAGCATGAGCGCAGTGAATACTAAGGAGCCAGCAATTACCTGTAACCCAAACCGATTCTGTTTCCGTATCGCCAGGGCTTCTTCGGGTGATTCGGCCTGGGCATCATCCCGCTTTTGCTGGCGGGCAATCAGGTATTGATAGTATTCATTGGCTGTCACGTCTTTCGAGCGTGCCCATAGCTCATAGCCAAGTAAAAGCAATAGGGGAAGCCCTACCCCAATAATGGTTTCGGCCCCTCGGGTAAGCTTAAAGTCTAACAGTAGAGGAGCCAGTATTTTGAAGAACAGATTGACGGTTAGCCCGATACCCGTTACCCAAAGCGTTGCCCGGCTGGTCAGGCGTTTAGAGAACATTGCCCAAAGGGGAGGAGCAAGCAGTGGCCCGCCCGAAATGGACGAAATGCTCAGCACCACTTCAACAATGCCACCCGCTGCGGGCACCATCAAGGCAATGCCAATCATCCCTAAGCCAAACACCCAGGAAGAGCCTCGGGCTACCCGAATCAGCTTTTTGTCAGACGCTTTCGGATTGATCAAACCTTTGTAAATGTCATTGGTAAAAACAGCCGATACTACGTTCAGCGCGGTGTTTGCACTCGCCGATGTCGAGAAGTACATACCTGTTAGCATAAGCCCCAGCAGGCCCGGTGGTAACACGAGTTTGCAGATCATGAGATACGCATTTTCGGTGTCCAAACCCGTTAGCGATGGATTGATCGCCTTGTAGATCATGGGCGGCATCATCCAGATGACCGGGCTGATGAGATACAATCCCGCAAATAGAAACGCCACTTTGCGCGCCGACTTCGGACTGTCGACGCTGGTGTAGCGTTGCACAAACGTCCAGTTTCCGCCGATGTAACAGATGTGATAAATCACGAAGGCAGCTATAAATCCGATGGTGTACTCGCCATTGATAAGGTTGAAGAAATCGTCGGGCACTGCTTTCACGAATCCATCCAATCCGCCAACTCGGTCGAGGGACAAAGGCAGCAGGATAAACACCGCTGCCGATAGTACCACGAACTGCAAAATATCGGTAACCATTACGGCCCATAATCCGCCAACCGCCGTGTAGGCAATCATAAAAAAGCCTAGGCCAATGGTGCAGGGAACGAGTGGTAAATTCAGTGATGAGCTAACCAACTTGGCCACCGGATAGAGAACCGAGCCTTTGATGAACAGCGAAACCAGCGTAAAAATGAAGATGTAGACTTTTTGAACATTCGTTCCCAGGCGAGCACGGATGAACTCGGCGGCCGTCAGTGCTCCGGTCTGTTTCCAGCGGGGTGCCAGGTAAATTCCCGTTACCAGTGCCCCAATGCACATGGTCCACTGAATGGTGATGGCCACCCAGCCGTGTTTGTACGCAATAGAACCCCATGCCACGAACGTACCCGCCGAGAAGAAGCTCATGAACAGCGACAAGCCGCCAATGAACCAGGGTACGGCCTCGCCACCCGCAAAGAAGGACTTTAAATTCCGGCCCGTTCGGGCAAAAAGCATGCCTATACCCAGCACAAAGGCTGAGAAAATGACGATGACGGCAGTATCTATGGTTGTATTCAAGATTGTTTAGTTTTGACGAAAATTAATCCGTGATTTGTGCAACATCCTAGTTATTCCTACCAATCAAATGCCGACGCTACACAGTTTTTCTTTGAAAGTATTGGCCGTAACGGATTGATTTTAAAAGCGATCATTCTGGCTCCAACTATCAATTCCAGCGTATACAACCTGGCCCTGGGCGACTATAACCAACTATCTGGAGAGCTTGACGATTCTGTTGTTAGCGATAATGGCGACACAGGTAAAATCATGGCCACTACCTTTTGGGTCATCAACGAATTTCTAACCAAGTATCCAGATCGACTTATTATTTTTAGCGGAAATACACCCGCTCGTAACCGTCTTTATCGTATGGCAATTAACCGGGGCCTTTCTGAACTTGCTCCCCTCTATTCGTTGTTTGGCTTTCGAAACGATGCTTGGGAATCATTCGATATAAGCCAGCAATACGAGTTGTATTTGATTGAAAAGAAATAAATTCTACATTCATAGAAACAAGCAGCAACATGAAATCTCCTAAAGATGCCCACTTAACTGCGTCTGTCATTGTTCCGACGAAAGTGTTGAAAGGAAAAGACGGACGGGAACCCTTCGCCGAAAAATTGGAGAGGGCAAACAAGGTTCTTGAACGTGCGGGGCTTCCTGAGCAACTTAAAAAAAAGTAATAATCCCCCGTTCGGGCAAACAACAACCCGATTCTCAGTAAAAAAGCCAGGGAAATGACAATGACTGCTGTATCCATGGTTGTATTCATCTTATGGCTACGTTTTTATGTTGAGCGCAGTCAGAGACTACGCCCAACGAGAACTACGTTTAACTCCAACCTTACTGTAAATCAATTTCTAGTACACTCTGCCCAAAGCCCGGCAACTCAATCGAGAGGGCATCGGCAGAAACCGTCTGATTCGTGGGAAGCCACTTGGCACCTGCAATGCTCTTTTTTAATACTGTCGGATTGAGGACTAATTTAGATTTCGTTGGTTGTGCCCGATTGTTCTGCAAAACGACGTATAGCTTTTTCTGATCGGCAGATTGGGCCAGCATGTAGTCGATAACGGGGCTGTCGGGTTGTACTAATCCTTCCTGAATCAAGAGTGTGGCCGGTTGGCCGTAAATCGTACCGGCTTTGAAACCGTAGGTCTGATGCGGACCAACTTTTGGCGTTACAAACCCGCGCGGAAAGGTCACTTTACCGGCTGACCGCAATTCGGCTTCGGCCATCAGGTAATCGGTTAGCCAGCCAATTTGCCACCAGGCATGGTGCGGGTAAGGACCGGCACCTCGGTTCATGGTTTGCCAATAATAGGACGCAACGCTGGTTTTGGGATCGACAAACGCATCCCGTCCGATGGCACCTGCACGGGCCATATCGGCAAAAATGGGCTCCTTGGTTAAGCCATACATCCGAATGAACAGGCCCGCATGACTGCAGAGTTGAATAGGCCCGTTCCGGGTCGCTGAACCGAAAATGCCACCATGTTCAAAGCTCAACCCCGATTGGCTAATCTCCCAGTCTTCGCGCGGGGTTCCGTTTACGGTTTTTGCTTTATGGCTGGCAATTGGGTGGGTGTAAATCGACGTGGTATACACCTTAGCAGCGATAATAGCAGCCGCTTTGTAGCGGGCGTCCTTGGTTAAATCATACAGATCCAAGAGCGCCTGTGCCGACTGGCCCGTCGCGAAATCGGGTGCGTAGCGTGCATCGCCACATACACCGAGGTAGCTTCCCGTTGCAATGGCGTTTTTGAGAAACCAGTCGGCCCCTTTTCGGGCTGCTGCGAGATACTTAGGCTCTTGCAGGATGCGGTAGGCCACAATTAATCCGTAGAATGTGGGTCTGACATCCAGAATGTCTTTGAAAATTTCCTTTTCCGTATGACGGTCATAGGCCACTGCCCAACTACCATCCGGTTTTTGCCAGGTTAACAGCCGGTCGGCACCGAAGCGCAGTCGTTCTTTCAGTTCGGTATTGGCAGTCTCGAACAACAGCATATTGCCAATGTCGAGCATGGTGTAATAGGTGAGGCCAATAGGCTCGACAACCTCGCCCCACTCCTCCACAAACTTTTTGGATTTTGCCAGATAATACTGGCCCTCGGGTGCGCCCTTGAAAAAGCTATTCCCCGTTTCCTGCTGGGCGAGTTTGAAATTCTCGGCGTAGGGCAACACGTTTTGGGTGAGCAGCGGATCTTTCGTTGCATTGGCCAGCATCCACATCGCACCATAATCGGAGTTTTTCATGGCGTCTTTGTTAGAACCAACTACGCCACCCAGATACGATTGCGCCCCGATTTTCTTGCCCTCAAATTCCTCAATGTTCCATAACGATGTTTTCGGGTCGGTCAGGTAATGGTGCATTTTTTCGATGCGATCGATCAACGATTGTTTGCTTTGCCGCAGTGCCAATGATTGTTTGAACTGATAAATGTCGTAGACTGCATGATTCAGTGCCTTGAACCAGTCACCATCGGTGAGGCTGTATCGGAAGGTATAACTAATCGACTCGCCCGATTTTAACGCCGATTTTGGCTCGCCCAAAACGGGATAATATAGCGTTGGAGACAGTTGGGCTTTGCGGTTCATGTGCGACAGCCCAATGTTCCAGTCTATTTGCGTGATTTTGTCGTTTGCCCAGGGATCGCGTGCCAGACCCGGTTCGGGAATAACGGCGAGCGTAACCCCATTTTTGGTGGTAATCATCGGGCTAAGTGTACTGGCGCACCGTTCGCGATAGATAACGGGCAGGGTTGGAATGCCGTGTCCGTAGGCATACGCCAGTGCAAAATTTGGCTGAAGCTTGTTCCCCTGAAAATAGCCCGGTACCGTTGCCCAGGCCAGATTCTGTTCAGTAACTGTAGCGAGTGTTGGAGTGGCGAGGGAAAAATAACCCGCTTTCTTGGGTGTAATCGTCTGTTTGACAATAATATCTGACGCGAACTTCGGGTCTAACGTCCATTCCGTAACAATCGTAGCAACGTCGGTTTCCTGCCGAAAGACCAGGTTGTTTTTACTTGTCTGTTCTGCTTTTTGCGGGAAAAAGTGAATGGCCTGACCGGCTTTGTTCAGTGAAACCGGATTGGTGCTTTCCGCCCATTGCACTTGCTGATAATGGTATTTTTCGCTTGGGAAAACAGCACCAGTAAGGTCTTTAAATGTTGTATCCGGCTTATCGGACGGTTTCTCGGCCGTATAGAGCAAGGTGTTTTCGCCGGATGGTGTCCCAACGGTTAGCCAGCGGTCGCCTTTCTTCACTTGAATCTGCTTTCCTTCAAAGCCACGGGCCGTTTTCGCCCAGACCAAACGAATTCGATCGTTGGCCAATTGCGGTGAAATGGTCTGTCCATTGGTTGAGCTAAAACTTGCAAAGGCGCTTAGCGTCAGCAAATAGACAGTGGCTATTAGTTTATTTTTCATATCAGGTTTTAAACTAATGGACAATAGATAATTGGAGTCACCAGTTATCCATTATTCATTTTACATTATCCATTTATTGGCTACTGCTCTTTTTTCAATCCTTCGGTAACGAATGTCTTTGGTTGGCCGTCCTCCCCGGTGTAAACAATGTATACGTCCAGGTCTTTCCGGGTCGACAGAAACCGCTTCGTGGCGTCCAGACCCATCACGAAAAAGGCCGTATCGTACCCATCGGCAGTGATCGCATCCGGTGCAAAAACTGTTACGCTCAACACCGAACTTTGTTCCATCATCCCCGTTTTGGGATTGATGATGTGGCTAAACGTCTGGCCATTCGATTCGTAGTGGTTGCGGTAATTTCCAGCGGTTGTCATCGCCCGGTTTACCAGTTTCAGAGTCGTCAGCATTTTTCCGGGCTGAAGTGGGTTTTCAATCCCGATTGTCCAGACCTGGTCTTCGCCTTTCTTCCCTTTAGTACGAATCTCCCCGCCAATTTCTACCATGTACCGATCAATGCCTCTACTTTCCAGAAACTCCGAAACAACATCGACCGAGTAACCCTGGGCAATCCCATTGAAATCCAGCCGTATATTTTTGGTTAGCTTCCGGATCGACACAGCGTCGAATGAGACCTTTTGAAAACCAACTAGTTGTACTAATGAATCAATGTTAACTGGCTCAGGTAATCGTATTTTTTTAGGACCAAACCCGTAGGCTTCGACTAACGGCATGACGGTTGGATCAAAAGCCCCGTTGGTTGCCCGGAATACTTCTTCCGATTTTTTCAAAACCGGATAAAAATAGGGCGACTCAAACTGGTGCCTCTCCGACCGATTGAACCGCGAAATCTCGGAGTCTGCCCGATAGGTCGACAGGCATTTGTCAATCGTGATCAGGACCGAATCAATTTCTTTTTTGAGATTACGCTGCTGCTCGTCCCGGTACTTGATATGATACGTTGTTCCCTGCGCTTCCCCTTCCAGATTGACCATTGGCAGCTCCGTGGCCGCTGAGAAAGAGGTAGTGAAGAGAAATAGAAGAACCCCCAACCCCCTAAAGGGGGCTTTTCTCCCGGAGGTTTTAGCCCCCTTTAGGGGGTTGGGGGTTCTTCTAAGGCTTGCTGCTTGCTGTGGGTTCATCTTTAATGATTGCCATAAATTCCGGCAAGTGTTCCTGATAAACGCCCCGTGGAGCCGTATTGTATTTTTTAGCCATGTAGGCGGCAAAGCCAACAACTTCGCCCATCATACCGCAGGTACGCATAACGCGCGTACTGCCAAAAGCCACATGTGTTGTACTGATGTTACGACCCGCCATAAATAGGTTGGAAATATTCTTCGAATACAAACAGCGGTATGGAATGGTATACGGAGCCACTTTGATGTGTTTCGTTCCGGCAAAAAACTCCTGTCCCTCAAAGTATTTGCTGTTCTTGGGGTCAGGAAAGTGTAAGTCAATAGTCCAGGTAGCGGTTACGGTGCCATCCGGATATTGTTTGCCTTCCTGAATGTCCATTTGGGTAAGAATATGGTCGCCGAGGAGCCGACGAGATTCGCGCTTGCCACCAATGTAAGCCACCCAGGCGAGTTCACGCTTCGCGTATTTTTCGGACTTATTCTTTTTCAGATATGACCAGTTGCCGTAGATCGCCCGCAGATTATGGTCGCGTATTTTCTCGGCATCGGTGATGGTGTTATAATTCCCGAAACCCGTTTCCCACTGCCAGTCGGAGCGAGCTTCATCGATGTGATACTCATCCGAAAAGGGCAGCGCCCAGGGCACCTCGGGGAATGACGAAGCGGTATCTCGCTCCAGCGAGGCCCATAGATTGGATGTACCCAGCGTAAAGTTATCCGATTTTTCAGCGGCAAGTGATTCCCCCGTTTCGGCCTTGCTCTCGCGACCAAACCGGTAGTCGGCACCAATCAGAGCCCCGAGCGTACCATCGCCGGTACAGTCGGCAAAGTAGGTTCCTTCGAAGCGAGTTTCCTTGTTGGTAGCTATATCTCTGCCCACAACCGCGGTTACTTTATCCTTATCTTTTTCGGCTTTGTACACGTGGGTATTCAGGAACAGCTTAATGTTCCGTTCGGCTTTCACGATGGCAATTTTCCGGGCATCGCCATATTCGTTGCCGTTCGGATTGCCATTGCCCGGATCGCCATTGTCCATTTCCCGAACGATACGGCCGAGTTTAGGATAGTGATTCTGATCGGTTTCGCCCCGGAGATGCACCCGAACCTCCGAACTATTATTTCCGCCTAACAACGGGCGATCCTGAATCAGGGCCACTTTTAAACCCATGCGAGCGGCTGAAAGTGCGGCACAGGTTCCGGCAATACCTCCTCCAACAACAACCAGATCGAACTGCCCCGCATTGGCCGTAGTGCCGGTCAGATTGAGTAGTTTATTCCGAAAGGCAGTTAATGCCTCCAGCTTATCAGGTGGTGTGAATTTAGGCGCGTTCGTAAACAGAATCGCGTCGCAGCGACCGTTGAAACCAGTTAAATCATGTAGGGCCAGATTGACCTGATCGCTTTTAATATCAACTTCTCCACCGTTATACCATTTCCATTCGTCCGAACCGCTTTCGCCGAAGACCATTTTTACGGGCTGATTATCAACGACCACCTGAAATTTCCCTGGACCTTTCGGAAAAGGGGCCCAGTCTTTGGTGCGTACCCAGAGTTGGTATTTGCCCTTTTTGGGGAAGCTTACTGTTGTTGTCGCGTCCTTTACCGGACGTCCCATCCCGTGGGCCATCATGTAGGAGGAACCGATAACGACAAAGGATTGCTGGTCGATTACCCAGCCGCCTTTATTCTGAAACGATTCCGTCTCGACAAAAACCTGATCCTGCGCCACCAGAGGCAGAGAAAGCAGCAGGAAGAACAGAAATTGATAAATTGATTTCATCTCATTTTTCGATTTGGATTGATAGAACGCTGATTTTTATGATGCTTATTATTGGTTATGATCTATAATTTCTTGAGCTGAAATGGATATTCTGTTTTGCTGAAAATATCATAGAGAAATCTTAATAATCATGATAATCAGCGTTCTATCTGGTTTGCGTAGCTTTATGTTTAAAGGCGTTCATCTTTGCCACAACAGCGCGGTTCTTCGGATGGAAATTGGTTAGGACTCGGTTGATCTCCGTTGCATAGTCCTGATTGGGTGTATCTAACTCACTGGCCATCGTTTGCAGGGCTTTCTCGGACAATTTGGGCTGAGTTTCCAGCAACTTGAGCATCAGCGTAAACTGCTCCCGATTGGCATTAACCATCGCTTTAGCAGTTGCTTCGGCCAGCGAATTCTGGAACGGGATTTTAGCCAGCTTTTTCAGAATAGCGATTTGCATTGGGTAGCCCGCTGATTGGTAGGTTTCCCAAAGCCAGACCTGACGAGCATTACTAGCAAAAAACGGGTTACTAATTTTTTGCAAGGCCGATCGGGCCGTAAAAACGTTTTTCCCCCGGATGATCTGCAGCATATCGGTCGTAAATGCCTCCACTACATTCCCTGCCTTATCGACCACTTTCTCCATTGCCCAGTATTGGTAATGATAGTTACTGCTAGTCAGAAAGCGGTGCAGCAGGTCGTCTGTCCGGTACGATTCGGTTATCTTTTGCATTTCATCGGCCACCTTTCCATGAGCGATGTGCCAAAGCGTGTAACAGGTATACACCGCGCCATCGATCACTTCATTTTTAACGGTTTTCAAGGTCGCGCCCGCTTTGGCATCTACCGAGTCGGCCAGATTTTCGGTGCCTTTCCCGACCAGATCCTCCATCGCTACGTCTTTCAGCAGCGAGTTCGTATTGTCCAGAATGTCCCGTAACTTATCGTAGTCTTCCTGTTTGAACTCCCGGTGATCCATTTTGGTGAGTACTTCTCCCGGCGGTAAATCGTAGCGAGTGTAGTTGCCCAAAAGATCCCAATAGAAATTGATATATACTGGCTTGCACTCACCCGTCAGGCAGACGGGCGTAAACACATTCCGAAAGAAATACGACGGCTGATCCAGCTCATTAAAAGCCAGTTTTAGGGTGTATGACGTCGTATCGTTCTCCGTAATGGTAAACTCCCGTATTTTCTCCGACTTCCTGACATACCCTTCCGGCCGTTCCGAAAAACCGGAAAGAGTGAGAAGGATTAGTAAAAAAGTCGTTGAGCGTATCATTTCTAAATAAGGTCTTTAATTTTGCTTTTGCATCCGCATCCTCGGTCTGTGTCCTCACAGAACGTCTGTGACTAGCCGTCATTAAAGCGTTCTGTGAGGACACCATAGCCGTCAGGTTAGGAGTTTGACTGGCTGTGGTGAGGACACAGACCGAGGATACGTTTTAAAAACCCCTAAATCCCCTAGAGAGGACTTTTTCTAAGCATGAGCCAAGTCCCCTTTAGGGGATTTAGGGGTACTCTTACTTCCAATCCGGATTCTGCTCCAGTTTCGGATTGGCGTTCAGTTCATCCTGCGGAATCGGGAAATATTTATTCTTCGCCGTTACGTTCCGAACCGGATAAACGGCGTTGACGGCCTTGGGAATAACCGTCAGGAATTTGCCGGTACGGGTGAGGTCGTACCAGCGGTCGCCTTCGGCAAAAAACTCCCAGGCTCGCTCCTGGAGAACGGCATCAACGAAGGCGTCTTTACTTAGACCGGTTTGTAAATCAGGCAAACCTGCCCGCTTCCGAATGGTGTTGATGTAGCCATACGCCAGGGGCGTCGCGCCGTTTAGACGGGCTTCGGCTTCGGCGGCAATCAGGTACATATCGGCCAGGCGGAAAATTGGAATATTTGGGATCAAATTCAGGGTCGAAACTGGGTCCTGGTATTTCTTGATCAATACGCCGTCGGTTGTAATGGGCGTAATGCTCCTTTGTGGAATGGTTTTGCCATTTTTATCCACGTAGGTCGTGTCGAGCAGTAGTCGGCGCTTATCCGCAGGGTTGAATGAATTGTAGAATGACTGATACGCGAACATCGATCCGAAGGTCGTTTTGCCGTATTCCGGTCCGGCGCTGGCAGGAGGCCCGCACAGGCCCGTTAACTGGTGCGACCGACCCGGTGAAATCGGATCAACTTCATACGCCCACATATTCTCGATACGAGCGGCATCTTCCTGATCGTATTTATACACGTTGCGTACATCCGGCATCAGGGAGTATTTCCCCGATGTGATTACCGCCTGGGCTTTTTCGAGCGCTTTCTGCCACTCTTCGTTATACAAAGCCGCTTTCGCATACAGCGCATTGACTACTTCTTTAGAGGGACGGCCTTTATCAACCGCCGGATAGGATGGTAAACCCGCTGCGAAGGCCAGGTCTAAATCGGCATAAATCTGCTTATACACATCGGCTTTTGGGCTTTTGCCAAGAATGGCATCTGCTTGCGAATAGCTGGGCGTGGTCTTGATCACTACATCACCGAAATTTTTGGTGAGCATCCAGAGGTAGAACGCCCGCAGGTAATAGGCTTCGCCGATGATCTGCTTTTTGCGGGTTTCGTCCATCACAGCCGCCGGAACTTTGGCGATAATCCAGTTGGCTTTTTCGATGCCATCATAGCCCGATGTCCAGATTTGCTGGGGGGCCTCGTTGAGTCGGGAGTTACTTTTCTGAGTCGTGTAGTTGATGTCGTAGGTAAAGAGCGTCAACGTATTACGGCCCACCACGCCACGCGGATAGGTCTGATCATCGCTAAAGTCAGCGATCAGGGTTCCGGCCGGGCCGCTGTACATATCCGCAAACGGATCGTAAGCTGCAATGAGTCCTTTCTCCGCATCGGCGGCAGTTTTGTAAAAGGCTTCGGTGTAAATGGACGAATAAATGGTTTCATCCAGCTCACAGGAGGTCAGGCCGAAGGCAACGAGTATAGGAATAAGTATCTTTTTCATGTGTTTGAGATTGTCTGAACCGGGATTTTTTTGATTTTATTGACCGACCTTGATTTTTTTAGTTTCTACGAAACACTTTAATCAATCCAAGTCATAGTCAGTCAGTTGAATCATATAAATCCTGGTTTAAAACGTGACCTGAAGACCGCCCAGGAATGATTTGGCTTGTGGATATACCAGATTGTCGATACCGATGGCGGTATTTGATCCCGCATAGGTATTCACTTCCGGATCGAAACCGCTGTATTTCGTGATCGTGAACAGGTTGTTGGTGCTCACATATACCCGAATTTGCTGAACCCCTTTAATGCGTGGCAGCGTATAGCCCAGCGTCAGATTCTTGCAGCGCAGGTACGAACCATCTTCAACCACCTGACTCGTCACGGGTAGGCGACCGGCTTGAAAACCGCTCACGTATTGATTGCTCGGATTGGTAGGCGACCAGCGATTGGCAAGCCCTGCCAACTGGTTCCGTTGTCCCAATGGCATTTCAAACGATAGGCGGGCGGCATTGTAAATGTCGTTCCCCTGCGAACCCGACAGGAACATGCTCAGGTCAAATCCTTTGAACGACAAATTCGTGGAGAAACCGTAAATGAACTTTGGGTTCGGATTGCCGGTGATCACCTGATCGGCAGCCGAAATGGTGCCGTCGCCGTTAATGTCCTTCACTTTCAGCCCACCCAAACGGCCGTCGTAACCGGGAAGAATAGCATCGCCGGTTTGGTTGATCCCATCGAATACGTAGGTTTTGAAAACACCAAGTGGCTGACCAACTTTCAAGATTGAATAAGCGGTAATAAACCGTTCCTGCGTAGTGCCACCATCCAGATCCAGCACCTTATTCCGGTTCATGGTCATGTTACCAGACACATTCCATTTCAGAGGACCATCCAGAATCCGGGCGTTTACGGCGAATTCTAGTCCTTTGTTCTCCAGCGAGGCAAAGTTGCCGGTAATGGTGCCATATCCAGAGCTTAACGGCAGGCCTTTTACATACAATAAGTCTTTGGTAGTTTTCTGGTACGCATCGACAATGACGCTGATGCGGTTGTTGAGTAAGCTAATGTCAAGACCAATGTCAGCTTGGGCAGATTTTTCCCAACGCAAATCGGGATTGGCGATGCCTGATGGATTAATGCCAATCATGTACGTGTGATTAATGTTGTAATCACTGCCAGGGTTAGGTGCCGAAACCGTTGCCAATGATTGGTACGGGTTAAGGCCACCGGCATTTCCGGTAATACCGTAGCTGGCACGCAGTTTCAAATCCGAAAGCCAGGAAATGTTCTTGGCAAATGGCTCTTCAATAATCCGCCAGGCGGCAGAAACAGCCGGAAATAAACCGTACTTGTGATTGGCTCCGAATTTACTCGACCCATCGACCCGGGCGGTCAAATCCAGAAAATACTTGTCTTTATAGCCGTAATTGATACGGGCCAGGTACGAATCCAAACGAGTACGACTTCGGCTGCTGGTAACCGTACGGGTTAACGCCAGTTGCAGGGCTTCGTTTTGGGTGGCATCGTTCGGGAAGCCGGTGGCGTTGATCTGATTTGAATTGTTGTCCTCCGATTGGGAGGCCACTACCGCCGTTGCTTTAAATGAGTGCTTCTGGGCGAATAGCGTGCTGTAAGTCAGAATACTTTCATGCAGTAAAGCCAAGCCATTGGCATTCAGCTTAAAACCCGACCCCGAGTTGTCATTCAAATCCGCTTTATTGACAATCGAACGGGGCGAGTATCCGTCGCGCAGGCTACTTTGCAGATCTACGTTGAACGATGCCCGGTAGGTTAACCCTTTCAAAATGCTGAAATCAGCGTACAAGTTGACAAGCGTCCGTTTGATGGCGTTCCGGTTCAGGACGCTGGCGAAGTTCAGCGGGTTCGTAACTTCCCGATATTGGCCACCGGCTTGTTCGCCAAATGGAAAGAGCGTACCATCGGCCCGGTAAGGAACCAACGTTGGCGGTGCGCCAATGGCTGCGCCGAGGATGGAAGCCGTGACAACGCCCGCATCACCAATCGTTTCAGATCCCGTTGTAACCCCCGAGTTAATCGCGTAACTGCCTAATAGACTGGTACCTACTTTCAGGAGTTTGCTTACCCGGTGGTCAACATTCAGCCGGTATGAATACCGTTTGAAGGCAGAATTGATGATAATGCCGTCCTGGTTGAAGTAGTTCGCCGAAAGAGCTACCTGGGTTTTTTCGTTGCCACCATTGATCGACAACTGGTGGTTTTGGATAGCCGCCTGACGGAAAATGAGACTTTGCCAGTTCGTGCCTTCACCTAAGGATGCAGGGTCGGGGTAGAAATTGTTTTTAAACACCTCATTTTCTAACTGCGCAAATTGAGACGCATTCAAAACTGGCAAGGTTTTGTTTACTTTCTGAACGCCGTAATAGCTATCGAACGTCACGCGGGTAGCACCCGTTTTACCCCGTTTGGTCGTGATCAGGACAACGCCATTGGCCGCCCGCGATCCGTAAATAGCGGATGCCGAGGCATCTTTCAGGATTTCGACTGACTCAATATCGTTCGGGTTAATGGTCGATAGTGGACTGACGTCATTGATACCACCACTGTTCGAAATCTGAATACCGTCCACAACATACAGTGGCTCAGAGCTTCCGTTGATCGAGTTTGTTCCGCGAATCCGGACGCTGATATTACCACCAGGAGCGCCCGTATTCTGGCTCACCTGAACCCCGGCCACCCGCGATTGCAGACCCTGCGCAACGTTGGAAACTGGCGTTTGCACCAGATCCGCTGCTTTTACCGACGCAATTGAGCCTGTGGTTTCAATCTTACGTTGGGTTCCGTAACCAACCACCACTACTTCGTTCAGCGAACGGTCGTCGGCTTTTAGTGTAACATCGATGGTACTTCGATTGGCGATATCCACATCCTGAGATACATAGCCAATAAAAGAAAAAGTTAAGGTAGCCGCACTGGCTGGCACATTGAGCGTGTATTGGCCATCTGCATTGGTGGTTGTGCCTTGTTGCGTGCCTTTGACAAGGACGTTAACACCGGGAAGCCCTCCGTTGGTTGTGGCATCGGTGATGCGGCCCGTCAGGGTGCGAGTCGATTGTGCCTGACTCACCAGCGTGATTAGCAGTAGACAAACCAGCCCGATCACGCTTCGTAGTAGTAGAATAGATTTCATAAGTAAAGCAGCATACTGCCCGTTCGATTTAGGAATGGTTAAAATTGAAAAAGTACAAAATGTTCTAAGGTGGTACTAGATAAGCTCTGTTTGTGTCAAAAAAGATAATCTCTTACTGCTTGCTCTGTTAATAGCATGAATAGATGACTTTTTTGAATACTTATTCGATGTTAACCCCATATAGTGATTCTGCAAAGAATTTATTGACTTTTTTTATTGGGAACATTCCCAATATTTTGGGAATGTTCCCAATATTTTCAGTAGAATAAAGTCGGCTTAGGCTTATAGGAGAGTGGACGAAGAGAGATAAAATTAGATTTGTTATATTTTATGTCTTGGTAGTGTCCATGCTGGCACGAGTGAATACTCGCGCCAGTAACTTTACGTTTATGGCAACACATCAGACCACAATCATTGATATTGCCCGAGCCTTAGGGATTTCTAAATCAACAGTGTCTCGGGCGTTGACAGGCCACCCGAATGTGAACGGGAAGACGCGCCAGCGTATCCTCGATATGGCGGCCCAGGTGGATTACCAGCGAAACCAGTTGGCCATTTCGTTACTGACCAATCGGACGGGCACGGTAGGGATTATAGTGCCGGAGTTTATCAGTTTTTTCTTCCCCAAAGTGATTATTGGCGCGCAGGAAGAACTGGCCAGGTCGGGCTACAATGTGGTTATCTGTCACTCGAATGAATCCTACGAAACGGAAGTGTCGAACGCAAAAGCTCTGTTGGCGAGCCGGGTCGATGGCCTGATCGTGTCGCATACGAAGGAAACCCGCAACTTCGACCACTTCAAGATTTTTCAGCGCAAGGGTATTCCGGTCGTGTTTTTCAACCGCGTTTGTGAAGAGATGAACGTGTCGAATGTAACGGTGGATGATTATAACGGTGCTTTTCTGGCCGTCGAGCACCTGATTCAAACCGGCCGACGGCGTATTGCGCACCTGGCTGGACCCGACACGCTCACCAATAGCCGCAATCGGCTTAACGGCTACCGTGATGCCTTAACCAAGTACGGAATTCCTGTTGATACTGAACTGATCATTTCCTATGATTTGAATCTGGACAAGGCAAACATCTACGTAAATCATCTGCTGAATCTGCCCAATCCACCCGATGCGTTGTTTGCCATCAATGACCCCACTGCGCTCGAAGCCTTAAGTGTTGCCAAACGTCGGGGCATTCGTGTGCCCGATGATCTGGCGCTCGTCGGGTTTAGCGACGACCCCATTTCGGCCCTGATTGAACCGGGCCTGACAACCATTTCTCAACCCGTTACTGAACTCGGCCAGCAGGCCGCTCAGGTTTTAGTCCGGCAGTTGCTGACTAAAGAAGACGAGTTTCAGCCTGAACGAGTCGTGTTGCCGACCAATCTGATCATTCGGGGATCGACAGTGAAGTGAGCTAGGATAGAACCAACCGTCGGCGGGCCGGCAGATGCTTATGATCAATATGATTTTCGCCTTAAATCATATTGATCGTATGAATCTTAAAAATCAGCGGTCTATTACCAGACACACAGGGAGTAAGAGTTTATGAAAGGACGCTTTTAGTTTCCGTGTTTAGTGAAACGAACTAAAATCTATGACAGCCCGAATTTCCTTCCTTTTGTGTTACGTCATTAGCTTAACAGGAGTCATTGCGCAGCCTAACCCGGCTCGCCCAGATTTATGCCAGGGCGCTTATTTCACCGAAGAGGAGGGGGCAAAAGCGTTGAAGACATTTGCCAGCACCTATCATGACAAAGCCAGTTGGGTTTCTCGGGCAGCGCTGATTCGGAAAGGTATTCGGGAGGGCATGAATCTGCCCGAGAAACCCAAGTTTGCTCCGCTTCAACCCATCCGGCATAGTCTTCGGAAATTAAATGGTTATACAGTCGAGAACGTCGCCTTTGAGAGCTTGCCTGGATTTTTCGTGACGGGAAACCTGTACCGACCGTTAAATGCAACGGGAAAAGTGCCTGGCATTCTTTGCTCACACGGTCATGGCGCTAATCAGGACAATCGCTTGATGGAATACACCCAACAGCGGTGTGCGACACTAGCGCGCATGGGCGCTGTCGTGTTTTCGTATGACATGATCGGCTACGGAGATTCGAAGCAATCGGAGCATAAACTTCCGGAAGCCCTAAAACTACAAACGTTGAACGGGATGCGGGCACTGGATTTCCTGACCAGCCTTCCCGATGTTGATAAAGACCGGATTGCTATGTCGGGCGAATCGGGTGGGGGAACGCAGACCTTTCTGCTTACTGCACTCGATCCACGCATAAAAGTTTCGGTACCTGTTGTGATGGTGTCGGCCCACTTTTTCGGGGGCTGCGTTTGCGAAAGCGGCATGCCGATTCATAAGCGTCCTACGCATCAGACCAGCAACGTCGAAATTGCCGCGCTTGCTGCCCCCCGGCCGATGCTACTGGTGTCGGACGGGAAAGACTGGACCAAGAATACGCCGAATGTGGAGTATCCGTATATCCAGAACATTTACAGCTATTACGGCGCGAAAGACAAGGTCGAGAATGTGCATTTGCCAACGGAAGGTCATGATTATGGGCCTAACAAACGGGCAGCCGCCTACCACTTCCTGGCGAAATACCTGAAGCTGGATTTGAACCGTGTTCTGAAAGATGGTCAAATCGACGAAACGCCGAATACCGTATTACCTGCTACCGATTTACAAGTTTTTACTGCCGAACACCCACGCCCGGCCCGTGCCGTTGTGGGCGATGATGCGGTAATGGCGCTATTAAAACAATAATTCACTTAAACCCTGGCTACTGCCTGAACTATCAATTCACATGGAACTATTCAATATTAACCGTCGTCGGTTTATACAAGGCACCACGGCTTCACTCGCGCTTACCGCCTTTGGGGCCAGGGGTTTGGACCTGATGCATCCACCAAAGGCGTATCGTGTTGCCCTGATTGGTACGGGCTGGTATGGCAAAAGTGATTTACTCCGCCTGATTCAGGTTGCTCCTGTAGATGTTGTCGCGCTGTGCGATGTTGATAAAAATATGCTGGCGGGTGCGGCAAAGTTGGTGAGCCAGCGGCAGAAATCGGGTCAGACTCCAAAGCTGTATGGCGATTACAAAAAAATGCTGGCCGAAAATCAGCTGGATATTGTCCTCATCGGTACCCCCGACCATTGGCATGCGCTGCAAATGATCGACTGTGTGAAAGCGGGCGCTCACGTGTATGTGCAAAAACCGATCAGCGTCGACGTCATGGAAGGCGAAGCGATGGTAGCCGCTGCCCGGAAATACAATAAGGTTGTGCAAGTGGGTACGCAACGCAAAAGCACCCCTCACCTGATCAGAGCTAAGAAAGAGATCGTTGATGCGGGTCTGCTGGGTAAAATATCGCACGTAGAGATGTCCTGTGACCTGCATATGCGGGCCAATGGTAATCCCCCGGTGCAAGCCGTCCCTGATTTTCTGGATTACAACATGTGGACGGGTCCCGCTCCGCTTCGTCCTTACGATGGCTTACCCCATGTGCGCTGGTGGCGGACATTCAAGGAGTACGGCAATGGCATTACGGGCGATATGTGCGTACACATGTTCGATACCGTTCGCTGGATGCTGAACCTCGGCTGGCCAAAGCGGATTAGCTCACACGGTGGCATTTACGTTCAGAAAGAGGGCAAATCGAACATTTCCGACACGCAATCGGCGCTGTTTGAGTATGATGAACTGAACTGTGTGTGGCATCACAAAACCTGGGGAACGGCCAACAATCCCGATTATCCCTGGTCGTTTACGCTCTACGGCGAAAAAGGAACTTTATGGGGTAGTACGATGCAGTGCGACTTCATTCCGGATGGAAAAGGCGAGAAAATACATATGGATGTCGTCTATGAAAAAGAGAAATATCCAGAAGACGTTACGGAAGACACCAATCCAAAAATTGAGCTGAACGCAGCCCCTGCTACCCGCCTGCACATGCTTAACTTCCTGGACGCCATTGAAAAAAGCAGCCGCCCCGTTGCTGATATTGAGCAAGGGCATATTTCAACGGCTAGTTGCATTCTGGCCAATATGTCGATGGAAACAGGTCGCCCCATGGTCTATGATCCTGTGAAACGGGAAGTAGTTGGCGACAAAGAAGCTACCAAAATGCTCGCCAGAGAGTATCGAAGCCCGTATACACACCCAGATCCGAAAAAGGTGTAAGAGACCGATATAAGGATAAAAGCATCAATTGGATGAGTTTATTCAGTGAATTAATGTTAATTCACTGAATAAACTCATCCAATTGATGCTTTTTGCTGAAAATTACCCCAAACTCACCGGTTCCTTCAGCTCCGTATCACTTAAATCTCCCAGCCAGGTTTCGCCGGTTTTGACGCTGAGGTTAAGGACTAATCAAAATCATAAGTAAGCGTTAGCTCAATGAATTGATCTTTCTTGATAAGTCTATCGTATTCTGATTTGAGAAATAGAAAACGGGGATGTTTGCTAGGACCATCACTTCCCTTCGCCAAGGTATAATGACATAAAAAGTGCCTTATCTTTTCAGTTGGTTGATAGCTGTCGATAGTATCAGCGCTAAAATCAGCATTGTGAATTAACTTAACTTTTTGAGAATGGGCTAAAAAAACACCTTTAGGGAGAAACTTTAGTTTTATTTTTTGCAAGCCTTTTGGCTATAGCAAGCGTAGTTGCGGGACTAAGCAGATGACGACACATATCAATTTTGTAGGCATCACCTTCATCCATAGCACTGAGGTTAATTTGGCCTATATCAGTTTGCAATATTGTTGAATTGCTGTATCTGGCAATATTGAGTACCTGAGCAACCGAACACGAATCGGCTGGGTGAGATGCATGCACATATCCTTGACCCATACCAGGGGGCAGGTGATGAACGAGTATGAAGTCTGCAAATGTGATTTCTTGGGCAGAACGAGTTGGAATCAGTGGCATTGTGTCTGAATTATATACCATGTCTTTAGTTAGAGAGTCAAAACATTCAAGTTAATTATGTCATGTAACAAACTCCAAATAATTATCAGGATTCACAACGGATAAAGAAGCCTCTGGATAAGCTGTTTGGAAGGCTTTGGGAAAACGAACGCGGTTTGTATTCCACTTCATTTCAAAAGCGCTCAACTGGCCATTGGTTTCTTCTAGCCAATCAAGCTCCTGTTGATCATACGTTCGCCAGAAGTAAGGTATTGCCTGACTTCGTAGATAAGCGTTGCGCTTGATACGTTCCGAAACCAGGTAGTTTTCCCATAAAGCACCCATATCGTTGCGTTGATCAGGCAGACTAAAGTTGTTAATCAGTGCATTACGAATCCCGTTGTCAAAGAAATACCATTTCGATGATTTCGTCACTTCCTTGCGTAGGTTGTTGCTATAGCCGCCTAATCGGAAGAGTATGAATACCTTTGTAAACAGATCAAGATACCTGACCACCGTATTTCGATCAATCTGTAGTTGTCTGCTCAGTTCATCCGTCGATACCTCACTACCTGCCTGATAGGCAACTAGTTGGAGTAGCTGAAGCATTTTGTGGGCGTTTCTTACCTGTTCGAATAAGAGGATGTCTTTTAGCAAATACGACGATACCATGCCTTTTAGGTAGTCAATGCGGTCATTGGTATTTTCCATCTGTACCACATCTGGATAACTACCGAAAATGAGCCGGTCAGTCAACTGGTCACGCGTTTGAAAATAGGTTTCCGTTGCTGATAGTTCGAGTTGAGCTAATGGATAGAGCGTATGGGTAAGCTGACGGCCTACCAACGGTTCCCCCGCCCGATTTGCCAGGTCAAAAGCCGACGATCCTGTGGCGAATATGGTCAGATCCGGGAACGAATCGATCAGCAGTTTCAACGACCGGCCAACCTCTGGAATTACCTGGGCTTCGTCAATAAGCAGTAGTTGTGTGTCGCCCAGCCAGCGTTTGTAGCTGGCAACACGCCGATCATTTAGCAAGTCAGCGGTGCTGAGGTCATCACCATTAAGAAGCAGTTTCGTGCCATCAAATGAATCCGCCAGTTGATTCATCAGCACGGTCTTACCAACCCGTCTTGCGCCAACTAACAAAATCACTTTATTTGATCGAAGCTGCGACGCGATAGTCGGTTGAATACTACGTGGAATCCGCGATTTCATTAATTGGATGAGTTTATTCAGTGAATTAACGTTAATTCACTGAATAAACTCATCCAATTAACACTTTTTGCTGAAAATTACCCCAAACTCACCAGCTCTTTCAACTCCGTATCACTCAAATCGCCCAGCCAGGTTTCGCCGGTTTTGACGCTGAGGTCGGCTAGTTCGCGTTTGGAGCGGATCATGGCGTCGATTTTTTCTTCGAGTGTACCCTGGTTCATAAGCCGATACACCCATACGTTCTTCGTTTGACCGATGCGGAAGGCCCGGTCGGTGGCTTGCGATTCGACAGCCGGATTCCACCATAAATCATAGTGAATGACGTGGTTGGCCTGGGTTAGGTTCAGGCCAGTACCACCGGCTTTAAGCGACAGAATAAACGTGTGGTCGCTGCGATTCTTCTGAAACTGTTCAACCATCTGGTCGCGGTCAGGGCGGGAGGTGCCACCATGCAGAAACAGCGGTTGCTGACCGAATGTCTGCTGGATAAATTGGGATAGTAATTCACCCATTTCACGGTATTGCGTGAAAATCAGCACTTTCTCGTGGTTGGCATAAATCGTTTCGAGCAGACTGAGTAGCAAGGTGGCCTTGCCGGAAAGAGCAGGTGAAGGACCGCCATCTTTGCTGTTGCTCTTCTTCAGATATTGTTGCGGGTGGTTGCCGATCTGCTTGAGTGCAGTCATTAGTTTCAGAACCAGACCCCGACGAGCGATGCCGTCTTTTTCCTCAATGGCTCGTAAGCTTTCCTGAACAACACTTTGGTATAGAGCAGCTTGTTCTGTAGTGAGGGCACAGAATTGATTGTTCTCGATTTTATCGGGGAGGTCGCTGATGATGCTTCGGTCAGTTTTAACGCGCCGGAGTAAAAACGGACTCGTGATTCGCCGGAATTGATCGAGTTTCTGGTGGTCGCGCTCCTGCTGAATGGGCTTGCCAAACTCCTCGTTGAATTTGCTCAAACCGCCCAGATACCCCTTGTTTACGAAGTCCATAATACTCCAGAACTCCGACAATCGGTTCTCAACAGGCGTACCGCTGAGCGCAATCCGAATTGGTGCTTTTAATGCTTTAACGGCTTTTGTCTGCTCGGTATCGGAGTTTTTAATGTTCTGAGCTTCGTCGATAACGACTACTGCCCAGGTCGTTTTCTTGAGCTTATCGAGATCGCTCCGAATCACGCCGTAAGTCGTCAGAAGTAAATCATACGTATCGTCGGCGGTTGGGAGTTTACGACTCGAACCATGATAAACCTGAGCCTGTAAGTCGGGGGCAAACCGGGCTATTTCTTTTTGCCAGTTCGTCAGCAATGTAGTTGGTAAAACAACCAGCCCCTTTTGTTTCTTAAATCGGCCTTCCTGTTTAAACTTTAGAAGTAGAGCGATGATTTGCAGGGTTTTACCTAGTCCCATATCATCAGCCAACAGGCTTCCCATACCGAGGGCTGTATTCTTGACAAGCCAATCATAACCCCGATGCTGATAGGGCCGTAGGGTGGCATGTAACGCATCGGGCAGGGGCTGGGCAGCACTTTCGGTAAACTGTTTGACCAGTTTCCGAACCTCGGGCGAAATGCCCAGGCGCCCACCTCTGTATTCTTCCGATAAAGCCGCTTTGAGCAAGTCTGAACCTGTAAGTTCGGGCGGGTTTTCGAGTTGTTTATAAAGTTTGGTTAGCTCATTTGGGTCAATCAATACGTACTGATCTTTGATCTTGACCAAGCCCGTTGTGCGACCGACTAATTTCTGAAATTCACTCACGCTTACCATCTCATCACCAAGGGCAACCTGCCAATCGAAGGTCAGCATATCGTCCAGGCGCATGAAGGCGTCATCGGCTGTGACTTTCGCTTTCAATCGTGCTCCTACCTGCGGACGAACCCAGTGTTGAAGTGACTTCGGTAGCCAGAGCGCAATGCCCAGCAACTGCATGCGCGGCAGCGTATCGAGCAAAACCTGGACAAATTCAGAAGGGGAGTAGGCGAGGTAAGCGCCCCCACCCAACCGGGTCAACTTGGCTAAATCAGGAAAGTGCCGGGATAGCACCAGCAAATCCTGCAAAACCGCCATCCGAATGGGTGCGTGTTTCTTTTTGGCTAATAAGTCTGGTAAAGGTATGGGGGCTGCGGGCGTTCCTCCCGTATCAGTGGCGTCGCGGTCGCGAATAAGCAGACTCATCCGAAACTCATCGCCGTATTCATTTTCCTCAACGGCCAGAATTGGTACGAATCGCTTGTGGGTTAGGAAAAAATCGTTTAGCCATAGCTGCATCGCCAATGGCATCTCTTTCCGACCAAACCCTTCAAATCGTAAGGTTTCGATACCAAAAAACAATCGATCGGCGTCTTCGAGGGGCCATCGTTCCCAAAGTTCAATGGTTGTTGGTTTGATAACCTTACGCAAAAACAGCGAGCAGAGTGTCAGAGTCAGTTGCTCGCCGGGTAGCGCCAGCCATTCTTTCTGCCAGCGAACCGTCAGCAGTGTTGGCGGAATTTGCGTGTTCAGTCGGTCGGTTACCTGTTTAACGGCTTCGTTCAGTGTCGCCGGAATCCACCGTACCCGGTAGTGTTCTTCGGCTGGCCCGACCCGCAGCAATTGGGGTACGATTGCTCCCCGGCGAAGCAGAGCCGCTGAGAACTGATGAGTCAGGTACAACGATCGAACCGAATCGCTCATTTCAGGCCAGTCGGCTTCGGTGAGCGTATCGAGCCAGCTAATCAGGTCGCTTAAGGTGAAGCCGCTGAGCGATCGTTGTTCGCCATGCTCACTAAACATACTGATTTTCTTCACCGACATAACTTCATCGAGTTGTAGCTCGATGCTGTCGCTGAAGTTGGGCCGCTCTTCCTGCGAGAACGGTTTTATATCGGATATAGGCTTACTGAATAACTTGTACGCTTTGGCCAGCGATTTATGGAAGTCACCTTTGGTAAACGTTACATCGGGCGAAAGCAGACCCAGTAGTTGGTCCGATAAGGATGGAATGGCAGCAAAATCCAGGCTGGCCCGCGCTTTTTCGTCAGGTACCCAATCTTCATCATCCGGGAACTCGTCGGTACAGATTTCTTTGAACGAAAAAACGGCCCCCATGTTCCCACCGATCGTGTTGGCCTGATCTTTCTGGAGTTCTTCCAGAATATCCAGGCCTTTTAGCTGGAAAACCAGGAAAGGATTTCTGTCAATTTCGTTGGCAATGATATAAATAACGGCCGCCAGGTGCTTGCACGGCACGGCGAAGTCAGGGCAGGAGCAACCCATCGTCAAATCCTGAAAGGACTTCGGAAATAGCTTGATGCCCCGCCGATTGGCAAATTCGGTCAATTCCTGCGGGAGCTGGCGGTTCAACAGTTGCGCCAGTATGGCCGGATTTTCCCGAATTTCGGTCAGAAGCCAGTCTTTTTCCTGATCCGTAAAAAGGGGTACCGATAGCTTGGTTTTATACGGCCGTGGAGCCGATCCTTTAATAGAGGCACTAATCTGATTATTGGAAATCAGTAATCCCATTACGGCACCCTGATTGGCATAGGTTTTTCCGCGTGGAATGCGGTTCGCCATGTCGATGCTTGTCAGGGCGTTTAGCCACTGCTGGCCCCACCATGTTTTGCCGTAGGTGATGCGTTCTGCCATATGTCACAAACTCTTAATCCGAGTACAATAATAGAGGATCAACAATTCTATAACGGGTTTACTCGCGGCACAAGTATTGGTTGAAAGCCGTTCGGTCATCCACAAAAATCGTAAATCGACTAACCTTCTTCTGAATACCATAAGGCCCGATGAAGGTAATCGGTTCAGTAAAAACGAATAAAAGATTCGGACTGGTCAGGAATGCTCCATTAAGAAGTCCAGATTGTTTAGCCGGTTTTTCATTGATAAACGAGACATGGGCAATTTGCGATCGGAGAATGGTAGCTCGCCAGCGTACGCCTAAACGAAGCTGCAAGTGAGTGTCCGACAGGTACGACGGTCGTTTAGCGGTTGCTATTGCATCGGCAACAAAAAACAGCATCCCATAAGCGCTAATGATGGTTATCCAGACTGCCGCAGTTGGGTTCCAGCGGGCTACGAGCAGGTGAACGGCCACTTCTTCGATTAAACCTACAACCAGCAACCCGACAGTCAAGGCTAGTTGCCCCGATTGGCGGTGAGTTGTCAGCGGTTTAGTACTAGTTGGAACATCGGCCTGAAGCCGCCAGCCGAACAGCACATAATACAGAATAACCCCTTCGCCAAGCATAAACGCTGAAGCCTGTTCGCCGAAAACGGTTGCCATACTCAGTCGGAGAGCAGTTTCTGGATCAGTCGCTGGGCGTAGCTGTCGATACGTTTGGACGATGGTTCGGATACGTAATCCTGCAATGATCAGCACCATTACCTCACTGAAAATCAACAGAAAAGGCCAAAACTGGTTGGGTAGCTGAGCGTTCGATGGTAAAATAAAAAGCGCTACTCGTAGCATGAGTAAGGCTATCAGCAGAAGTCGGTTGGAAGCTAACCGAAGCGGTTTGGACACGATCCAGTAAAACAGGCCCGTTGTTACGAAAACCAAATCGACTAATACACCTACGGATAGCAATAGTGGGTTCTTGCCAAAAACAACTGTTTGCGTAACCATCACTTCTACCCCAATCAGCAAGATTGTTAGCAGTAAGAACGCCAGTATTCGGGATGAGATAAAGTTGCGAACTGGAAGCATGGACGTGGTAAATAATAGAACGTTACTGGCTGACGAAGAACATTTTAGCTACGACAGGCCAAAACTAAATCTTTATACTTGTTTCATAATTGGACAACGACTTTAGTAGAAAGGATTTTAATGATAAACGGATCGCTAAATCACGTAAAAGGGTCATTTTCGCCAAGTTGGCGGTTAAAAAGCCAATCTTTTTTACTTACATTTACTTACTCCCTATCTCTCAGTTAAACCAGTTAGTCATATGGTTCTGGACGCACCTGCTGCTAGTACCCCGCTTGGGCGTGGTATCAAACACATTGGTATCGGTAAGTACGGTAGTAAGCCGCTCACCCCTGAACTATTAACGGAATGCAGAGCTGCATTAATTGACCCAACCGCCCATCCGTTGCAACGGGGAGCCTTTCTGGGAGCCTTATTGGCCAAAGGACCAACCGCCGAAGAGCGGACATTGGAAGATGTAATCGGAAAGGGAGCCTTCTCGCATCCAACCTTTTTTATTAACAAACTTTGCCCCGATTTACCGGAAGGTTTACTACCCATTGCTACTAAACTGGTTCGGGGGGCCAACCTGCAAGTCTCTGAAGCCGAGCAACTGGGCGATTACCTGTTTAGCGATGGTCGGTGCGAAACGTTCCGGGGCCTTGCCGCTAGTATCATGCGGGTTCGGCACGAGACCAATGAAGAATACCAGGGCCTGATGCGGGCCGCCGAACGGACATTCACTCCCGGCTTTGGCTCAATGAGTTGTGCCGACCGGCCACTTGTTCAACTGGCCGAACCGTTTGATGGGGTCGAGAACAGTTACCTGATTACGCCCCTGCTGGCGCAACTAGTTCAGAAACGGGGTTACGGGGCCATCTCATTAGTTGGCCGATCGGGAGGCCCCAAGTTTACGCTCAACGCGCTTGATTTATACATGAATCTGGGTTGCCAGTTTCTGCAAAGCAACCACGAACTCGATACGCCTTTGGCATCCTACGGCTGGGTACTTGATCAGAAAGCGTTATCGCCCGCGCTGAATCGCTGGGTAGATCGTCGCCATGTTATTATTAAACGCCCTTTTCTGGCGACGCTCGAAAAAGTATTGAATCCCTGTCATGCTCAAATTCTGGTTACGTCAGTATTTCATATTACCTACCAGATGAAAATGGCAGAACTGGCGATGTTGGCTGGCTTCGATGGCGTTATTGTCCTGAAACGGGGCCTGGAAGGGAGCCTGGCTCCATCAACCAGCCGGGCGTGTGGGGTATTGTGCGCCGTTCGAACGCCACGAGGGCATTTGTTTTTCCAGCATTTTGAGGGCGATTCAGGCGCTTTCTCCACCTTTCGGACCGAAACCGAAACAGAATACGAGCAGCCTCAGGCACTCGATAATGCCCGACTTGTTCGTCAATTTATGGTTGAGGGGAAAACGGCGAATGCCGATTTTGATAACCGGGTTCGATTTGCCCACGCGCTCTACGGTCGAGGCCTCGATTGGATTGAAGGGCAGTTGCGATAAGATTTTACTATTGTCATTTTGCTAAACCCGCCCGCCAGGTTAGTAACTTAGTTCGCATATCGCCCACCAACTTGGCGTGCTGATTGGCTACATCCGTTTGCTCGGAAGGGTCGGTGAGAAGATTATAGAGTTCCGCGCCAGAACCATCGGTATTCACCAGCAGCTTCCAGTTTCCTTCCCGCATCGCCAGATTCGGGCTCTTGTCGCGGCCTGCCGGGTAGCGAAACGATTCATTATTACGACCATATTCCCAGAAAAGGGGTTTCTTTCGAACAGCAGGTTTACCCAGCAGCACCGGTGCCATATTCTCACCATCAGATCGAGCCCGGTTCTCCTTTTTACCCGCCAGACTTACCAACGTGGGCAGTAAGTCAATTGCACTCACTATGGACTGATTATCAAGGCTGCCTTTGGGTGTTCGAGCCGGATAGCGCACGATGAAAGGCATCCGAATGCCACCTTCGTAAAGCGAAAGCTTGCTACCTCGGAATGTGCCCGACCGTTTTCCCTGGAAAGTAGGCAAAGCGCCGTTGTCGCTGGTAAACATAACGAGCGTATTGTCATCGATGCCCAATGTTTTCAAGCCCGCCATCAGGCGACCAATTTGTAGGTCGAGTTCGGCCAGCACGGCGTTGAATTCACGTGGGTTTTCGGTTCCCTTTGGAAACTCGTTGAGGGTTGTTTCGTCAGGTACCCAAGGCGTGTGAACATCGTCGGGCCAAAGGTTGATGTAGCAGGGTTTACCTGGGTTTCGCTTCAGAAAATCGAGAGTTTTATCAACGAAGTAGGCCGTTCTGTTCCAGCGTTTCACACTATCTGATTTAGCCCAAATCCAGTTGGTCGACGTGAGTAGTGGGTCAGGGTCGGGGCTTTCCCAGGTACTGGCATATTCATCAAAACCGTATTGTCGGATACCGGGCGCATTATTAACATCACGTCCACCTCCCATGTGCCATTTGCCAAAATGGGCCGTAGAATATCCCACCGTTTTAAGTTCACGTGCTACAGAGGGGGCCGAAGCGTCCAGAAAATCGGCTTGTTCGCAGGTGCGGTTGTGTTTTCGCTCGGCCAAAAATGAGGTGATCCGCCATTTGCCGGGTACATTTCCCGTAAGAAGGCCTACTCGCGAGGGCGAACAGATCGGGGCCGCGCTGTAGTAGTTGGTAAATTTAATACCCTCGGCTGCCAGCCGGTCGATGTTGGGCGTGGGTGGCACCTGATTGACTGAATTGCTGGGGCGATAGCAACCCACATCGGCCGAACCCATATCGTCGATCAGAATCAGAATAATGTTGGGCGGCCGATTCGTTTGTTTCTGCTTAGTTAGTGGTATTGACGGGCCAAAGCTATTAAACAGCAGCCCTATCCCTAGTATTGGAAGTACCAGTCGAATAGTCATAAAAAACTCAGGTCAATTGCCTTTAAAGCGAAATAAGCGATTGAGGATAGGCTCCTACTAATCTAATTCTAGAGCCAGGAACAATTTCAATAAAAATAATCGCTTAGATAGCATAAGTCGTGAGGTTTTACCGTATCCGTTTTTTTTGACCATTGCGCTGTACCTTTGCTGTTGAAGGTTATTAACCAAAGATGACAGACGTACTCATTATTGGCGGTGGTATTGTAGGATTGGCTACCGCTTTGCAGCTAAAACAACAACGACCGGGTCTTAAGGTCGTTCTGATTGAGAAAGAAGCGGCCGTAGCCCGCCATCAGACCGGCCATAATAGTGGCGTCATTCACTCCGGGTTGTATTACAAACCGGGAAGCCTGAAAGCCACCAACTGCATCCAGGGCTATAAGATGCTCATTAATTTTTGCGATGCAGAAGGTATTCCGTATGATCTGTGTGGCAAGATTGTGGTAGCGACCAAACAGGAAGAATTACCGCAGTTGGAAACGCTCTATCAGCGTGGTCAACTAAATGGGTTGGGCGGCTTAAAAAAACTCACGCTCGCCGAAATGCGTGAACTAGAACCTCACGTTACGGGCGTAGCGGGTATGTTCGTTCCGCAAACAGGTATTATCGACTACAAGCAGGTATCCGATAAGTACGCCGAGAAGTTTCAGGCACTGGGTGGCGAAATCCACCTGAATGAGCGGGTTGAACAGATAACTCCGGGTACGAGCCTGAGTATTGTTGTGACCAATAAAGGCCGTTACGAAACCAAACTAGTCGTGAACTGCGCCGGGCTATATTCCGATAAAATGGCCCAATTAACGCAGCCAGGTGGGGTTGATGTACGCATTGTACCGTTCCGGGGCGAGTATTTCAAGATTAAGCCTCAGAAAGAATATCTGGTTAAAAACCTGATTTACCCCGTTCCTGACCCGAATTTTCCGTTTCTGGGCGTTCACTTTACGCGCATGGTTCACGGGGGCGTAGAAGCTGGCCCTAATGCCGTACTGGCGTTCCAGCGGGAGGGTTACAAGAAATCAGATATTAACCTAAAAGAACTCTTCGAAACGCTTACCTGGCCGGGATTTCAGAAAGTGGCCGCTAAATACTGGGAAACCGGTTTGGGCGAAATGTACCGTTCCTTCTCGAAAGCTGCCTTTACCAAAGCCCTACAGGCTCTGATTCCGGAAATTCAGGAGTCGGATCTAGAGCCCGGTGGAGCGGGCGTTCGCGCCCAGGCCTGCGATCGGACAGGCGGGTTGCTCGATGATTTTGCCATTCTGGAAACTGATAAAGCGATCAATGTTGTGAATGCCCCGTCGCCCGCTGCTACATCGTCGTTGTCGATTGGGAAAACGGTCTCGGAGAAAGTGATGGCTCGGTTTTAAGAAACCGATTGAGTTAATCGTGTTTTAACAAACAATACGATGCCCATAGAGTTCTTTCTGTGCAACAGGCTTCGTGCCTTAAAACAGATTGACTCATGAAAGCTATCAATCAAATTGATGAACTAGATACACCTTCAGATTTGAAGGAAAAAGGTCGCGAGAAGGTCGCTGAATCAGTGAATCGGCTCGTTGCCGACGCCTTTGCGCTCTATGTCAAAACGAAAAATTTTCACTGGCATATGTCAGGAAAACACTTCCGCGACTATCATTTGCTATTAGACGAACAGGCTGAGCAAATTTTTGCAACGATTGATCCATTAGCCGAACGCGTTCGGAAAATTGGTGGAAACACCATCCGATCGATCGCGCATATCGCTCAGTTACAGCATGTAAAAGATAATGACGAGGATTTCGTATCGGCGCATGATATGCTGAAGGACCTGGAAGCCGAGAATCGGAAGATGGCCAAGCACATGCGCGAGGCTCATAAAATTGCCGACGATGCCGAAGATGTAGCCACTGCCAGCTTGCTGGAGGTTTATATAGACGAAACCGAACGACGCACCTGGTTTCTGTTCGAAACAACACGGGATTAGTTGTTTGTCATGCTGACGAAGGAAGCATCTTAAATCGTCCCAACCTAGTTGTTTGGATATCTTAAGATGCTTCCTTCGTCAGCATGACAAAAAGAGCGGTCGTCTTTTCCGATGATAAATTGGGAAAGACGACCGCTCTTGTATAAGTTGCCTGTATGAAAGTTCGCCCATCTGCGCTCATTTGGCGGCAAAACGCCAACCAAACCGAAGTTTTACTGATGCGTTACTGCTACGGCGGTCAGGATGTGTTCGCCTTACCGGGGGGCAACCCCGACCGGGGCGAAATTTTGCCCGAAACCATCGTACGCGAAATCCGGGAAGAATTAGGGGTTTCGGTAGATGTTGGTGAAATGATTCTGGCGGGCGAAATGCTACTGACCCAACGCAACGACGACGTCTTACACGTTGTGTTTGCCGCCCGAAATATCAACGGTGAACCAATCCTGAATCCGGCCGAAACCACGGCCCTTGAATTAGTCTGGAAGCCTATAACCGATTTAGCCAGCCTGAATATGTACCCGAACATCGGCGCGAAAATTCTGCCCTGGTTTAGTAGTGCTACCTATTTAGGCTATATCGGGCGTATTGAGCAACAGTATTTTGGCTAAGGCGCAAATAGACTACAGCTTTTTATTCAAGAGCCTAAGAAATTGATCATAGTATGCTTATTCAGGTTTTAAAAACCCTATTCCGCCGAGACCTTGAGCGACTAAGGGACGAAATAGACGCCTATACCGACGAGTCTACATTGTGGTATATCGATAAAGGAATCGCCAATTCGGCGGGTAATCTGTGTCTGCATTTGATTGGCAATCTGAACACCTACATCGGTGCTGAACTTGGGAAAACGGGTTATATCCGGCATCGGGAGCTTGAATTTTCGCTGAAGGCTATTCCGAAGTTGGAACTGTTAACAAAGATCGATGAAACCATCAACGTTGTTGATCAAGCACTCGATAGGGTAACGGATGAGCAGCTTAATGATGAATATCCCCAGTTAGTTTTCGACAAAAAGACGTCGACAGGCTATTTGCTGGTTCATTTGACAACGCATCTGACGTATCACCTTGGTCAGATCAATTACCACCGGCGATTACTGGATGTATAAGTGCGTTTTTTTGCTGGAATTCAGACATACAATGGACGTATGGACGAGCAATTTGAAACAGAAAGGTTGATTCTTCGGGATTACCGACCTACGGATCTGGAGTCGATACAAGCCTATGTTAGCCAACCAATGGTCGTTCAATATGCGCCCTGGGGGCCCAATACACTGGCGGATACGGAGGAATTTCTGGAAGAAGTACAGGAAAGGAAGAACGAAAAGCCACGATTAGCCTATGAATTTGCTGTTGAATTAAAAAAGGATGGTCGCCACATAGGCGGTTGCGAATTGGCTATTAGTGAACAAGAGCCTGTGGAAGCTATGTTGGGCTATATACTTCACCCCGACTACTGGAACCAGGGCTATGCTACAGAAGTGACTCGTAAGCTAGTCGAACTGGCTATTCATACCTTCAACGCAAAAACCATCAAGGCCACTTGCGATGAACGTAATAAAGGCTCCATTCGAGTGCTGGAAAAGAGTGGCTTTGTGCTGGAAAAGGTAATCGAAAATGATTTTTTGCAAAAAGGGACGATGCGGACCACCTTAGTTTTTAGCTACGCTCCCCCACGGGATTAAACTCCCAACCACCATAGCTACTGCACTGGCAACCAAACCCCATAGCATCGGGGAGATGTCGGTCGTTTGCCAGATACAGATGAGCCACACGGCAAGGCCAATCACCATTGAACATAGGCATCCAAGCAGGTTAGCCCGCTTCCAGTAAATACCGGCTGCTAGGGGCACAAACAGCGAGACAAGACTAAAGGCCGATGATTCGCCAACTAGGTCAAAAATGTTGGTATCGCGGGTGGTACTCATCAGGACACAAGCAACCGAGATAACTACGACTGCCCAGCGGATCGTTTTCAGTAGTGCCTGATCACTGATATCGGGCTGAAAAAACTTCATAACGTTTTCGCCGAAGACCGTTGCCGGAGCCAGAATGGCCCCACTCGATACGCTGAGAATAGCCGAAGTTACAGCCCCAAAGAACAATACCTGCAAGGGTAAACTTCCATGCCGCATAACCATGTTTGGAATGATAAGCTGATTGTCTTTGGGTAAATCGGGGTGGAGGAGTTTAGCACTGAGTGCAATAAATAGCGGCAGCATCGCTATCGTCAGGTACATGCCAGAAGCTAAATAAGATGCCCGAACAGCAATCTTTTCTGTTTTGGCAGCCATAACACGCTGAAAAACGTCTTGCTGTGGAATGGAACCTAAGCCAATGGTTATCCAGGCCGCGATATAAGCCAGCCAGTCTTTATCAGTCGAGTTGGGTAAAAAGCGGAAAAAGCCAACGGGTGTCCGTTTCTGAATGGTTTCCCAACCACCAACTTCCTGCCAAAGCATGATACCCAGAACGGCGAGTGCCAGAATGATTATGAGGTTGTGAAAAAAGTCCGTGACAGAAATGGACCACATGCCCCCCAGCAAGGTGTAAATCATAACAATGGCCGCGCTGGCAATGATGCAATACTCACGAGGAACATCTGTCACAACGCTTAGCACAATACCAATGGCCACCAGCTGGGCCGCAATCCAGCTAAAATAGGAGGGTATTACGATCAATGCCGACAACAACTCCGCCGACCGGCCGAACCGGATTCGGAAATAATCGGAGAAAGTGGTGATGTTGAGCCGATACAAAGGGCGAGCGAAGAAAGCCCCGACCAGAAACAGACACAATGCCGACCCAAAGGGTTCTTCTATCACGGCCAGAAACCCACCCTCCACGAACATGGCGGGCGCCCCCATAATGGTTTCTGAGCCGAACCAGGTGGCGAAGGTTACCGATGCTGCCAAAAATAATGGCAATCCACGCCCGGCTAGTACAAAATCCTGCGACGTCGTAACGCGCCGGGCTGCCCATGCACCGACAGCAACATTGGAAAGTAGATAAAGACTTATAAAAAAGAGGAGCATGGGAAAGAATGGTAAACACAGAGATAACGGAGATTGGCATGGAGTACACGGAGTGTTGTCAATCCCCTGTGTACTCCATGCCAATCTCCGTTATCTCTGTGTTTACTAAAAAAATTACAACTTTAGCGTTGCGGGCAAATACTTCGCAATCAAGTCTTCGTAATAGGGCTTCAACTCGCTTACAACGGGTGGTTTTGGGCTTTTTGAATACAAATCATACGGATTGAACTTACGCACCCACTTGAATAGCTCATGATCGTGCGCGTCCATCAGGTGATTATACGCTTCCTCGCGGTGTTGCGAGTAAAATGAGTGATAGCGCATCATGTACAGTGCCGGTTCGGGCATGTAATCTTTCATGATCTGGTACAAATACTCATCATGCCCCCAGGACATATGCACGTTGCGCAGGCCACAGTTCGGCTCGTAAACGCCGTATTTGGTGTTATACCGCTCGTCGTAGCTGTCAGGGTTGTTAACGAAGAACTCGGGATAAACAATCTTGTCGGAATGCTTACAGCCAACTGGGAACGTATCGCCAACCACAGCCCACTGAGCCTCGCCGAACAGGCAAAGAACTTTGCCCATGTCGTGCAAAAAGCCTGTTAGTACGAACCAGTCTGGATGACCGTCGGCACGGATGGCTTCAGCAGTTTGAAGCAGGTGTTGAAGTTGATCGAGGTCGGTGTCGGGGTCGGAGTCGTCAACAAGGGTGTTCAAAAACTCCATAGCACCCCAAACCGGCAATTCTTTCTTATCGAATTTCAGAAACTCGCGCTCCTTTTCCCGCACGAAATCATAGGTCTGGTACGTGTGATTGAGCCGATAGAACTCACGAACCGTATCACGCTCTGGCGTGTCGTAGTTCCGATAGTCTTCTTTCGACTTATGCTCGGGTTCTGGGTAGCGACTCAGTAGGTCGTCTTCCCACTGATCGAGACTGGTAAGGGGGGCGGTTTCGCTGATCATGACGAACTAAAATTTAGACGGTAAATCTACAAATTTATTACTGTTAATCAGTACAATAGAGCCACAAAATGGACTAAAGTTACTATCGGGTTAATTCATCCAATACCAGGATATTAGCCACTTCATGCTGACCCGAATCAGTAAGGATTTTTAAAACGGCTTCGGCATTGGCTTTGTTATCGGCTTTATTCGAAAAATAGGCCATCAAAAACTTCTTTGATGGTATGCTTACCACATAATTGTTAAAACCACACGTACTACCTGAATGAAACAAAACGGGCTCTGTTGGCTCACGGAAAAACCAGCCAGCCCCATAATAACTACCCGGCTTTGACCGAATGGCTTGCTTCATGCGCGTTATAGCCGCCTTAAGATCAAGTAACGTTCCATTTTGAAGCGCATTACTCCATTTCTTATAATCGGTAAGCGATGTGTAGACGCCACCATCGCCTTTGGTCGCACTGGTTACGCTCTGGTCTGAGAAAACAAACGTATTCCCTTTTTGCCTGTAACCCATAGCCCGATTAGCCATCGGTTTCCCCGCTTCATAAACAACCGACTGATTCATCGTCAAAGGCTGAAAAATTCGCTCTTGAATAAACGACGCAAATGACTTCCCTGATACTCGTTCGACGATCAATGCCAGCAAACAATAACCAGAGTTACTGTATTGGAACTGGCTCCCCGGCTCAAAATAAAGTGAATCACGATCTTTCAGTAACGTGAGCACATCGGCGTCTACCAATTGTGCTCGCTGGTTGGGATTCATAACCGATTCATAATCCAGAATCCCCGATGAGTGAGTTAGCAAATTTCGTACCTGCACCTTCCGGGCCACTTGCCCGGTAAACTCGGGACAGAATTTAACCAGCGGATCATCGAGAGATAATTTGTGCTCTTTTTCCAAAAGCAGAACCCCCATTGCCGTAAACTGCTTCGAAACAGACGCCATTCGGAAGTTAGTTTCGGATGTAATCAGCGATTTCTTCTCAACGTTGGCCAGGCCGTATCCTTTCTGATAAACGATTTTACCGTCGATCTCAACCAACAAAGCAGACCCCGGCTGATTGGGTTTTGTCGTGGCCCGCATCAGTGAGTCAAGCCGTTCACGTAGTTGAGCCAGCACAGGAGTTGACATAAGCAGTAGCCCAGCCAGCAGAAATTTCAACATCGATCTTACCAGAAGACAGTGTACAAGACTGCCAAAATACCGAAAATACTAACAGACCCAATGACAAAGGAAGGGGTAACCCGGAATAAACTTCGATCAACAATGATGCCTTTCTGAGGAACATGACTGGCTGGATCAGTTAAGGAGACAAGCACCATTAAAAGGATGTCTATGCAGAATACCCAGGTCGTTCGGTGTAGAAACGGGATCGAATCGGCCTGAACACCAACCAGATCCATCACTTCTGGCCAGAATTTGAGTAAAAGTGATAGTGGCAGGGTCAGAAGAGCCACCGTCATCGCGGCTCGGTTGGTAGCCCGTTTCCAAAAGAACCCAAGCAGGAAAATGGCAAAAATACCGGGTGTAATAAAGTTAGTGTATTCCTGAATGTACTGGTACACCTGATCGAGCGAGCGCAACATAGGTGCAATTGAGATCGCTATGGCAAACGATACAATAACAGCCCATCGCCCAACCCTAACCAGTTTCTTATCCGAAGCGTTTTTGTCGATGTACTTTTTATATAGATCGAGGGTAAAAATGGTCGAAATAGAATTGCATTTACTAGCGAGCGAAGCAACAACCGCAGCGGTAAGCGCTGCAAAGGCAAGGCCTTTCATTCCGACAGGTAATAAGTTCATCAATACAGGATAAGCCTGGTCGGGTTTCACCGTTCCCGATGCATCGGTCATGGCTGCGCGGAAAGGCCCGCTTTGGTATAATACAAAGGCTGCAATGCCAGGAATAACGACAATAAGCGGGATCATTAATTTTAGAAATGCCGCAAACAGAATCCCGCTTCGGGCAGTCTTCAGATCGGCGCCTAGCGCCCGTTGCACAATGTATTGATTACAGCCCCAATAGTACAAGTTGTTAAGCCACATGCCACCTGTAACTAACGCCATCCCTGGTAGAACATCGTAATACGGATGCCCTTTGGCAAAGAACATATGAAAGTGACCATCAGCCCGTTGCCGCAGAGACAATAACCCATTCCAGACACTGGTCATCCCAATGGCGGTATCGCCCGTATCTTTTGCGACTAGCTGTAAGGCTAAATAAGTAATGACTAGTCCACCAAAAATCAGTACAACTACCTGAATTACATCGGTATACCCAATAACTTTCATCCCACCTAATGTAATAAAAATGGCGAACACGGCCAGTCCAATCGTGCAGACTGTAAAGGAAATGCCTACCAATGACTCAATCGCAATGGCACCCAAATACAAGATAGAGGCCAGGTTGACCAATACATAAACCACCAGCCAGAATATTGCCAGAATCGTACTGACCGTATCGCTGTACCGCTGCGCCAGAAACTGCGGCATAGTGTAAATGTGGTTTCGGAGGTAGATTGGAATGAAAAATACAGCTACGATAATGAGCACAGCCGCTGCGAACCACTCATACGATGAAATGGCTAGCCCCATCGCAAAGCCTGAGCCCGCCATACCAATGAAATGCTCTGCCGAAATATTTGAGGCTATCAGTGAAGCCCCAATAGCCCACCAGGTTAAGGAGCCCTCTGCGAGAAAGAAATCTGTGGTGCTCATTTGGGATGAGCGTTTTCGCTGGTAGATCCAATAGCCGTAGCCAACAACGATGATAAAATAGATTAAGAAAACGATGTAATCGGCTGTAGCGAGATGATTCATACGGGTGGGTAAAATGAAAAAACCTAGGTAACTTGTCACTAAAGCAAGTCACCTAGGTTTTTCTAATGTAACGCGGACAAGATGTCCGCCTAGTAATATGGCCTATACGTTTTCTCTCTGCAGACAAGATGTCCACGTTACTCCTTACAGTTTACTAAAATCAAACGTCTCTAAAAAGGCTGTAGTAAACTGTCCAGAGCGGAATTTAGGATCGTCCATCAGTTTAATATGAAACGGAATCGTGGTTTTTATGCCTTCGATTACGAATTCCTGCAAAGCACGTTTCATACGCGTAATAACCTCATCTCGCGACTGGCCCGACACAATTAATTTCGCAATCATGGAGTCATAATTCGGCGGAATGGTATAGCCGCTATAAACGTGGCTATCGATCCGAACGCCATGACCACCCGGAAAATGCAGGTTCGTGATTTTGCCCGGTGAGGGCCGGAAACCGTTGGCCGGGTCTTCGGCATTAATCCGACACTCCATGGCAAAGAGTTTCGGGGTATAATTTCGGCCTGAAATTTCAGCCCCAGCCGCCACTTTAATTTGTTCTTTGATCAGGTCGAAATCCGTAACTTCTTCGGTTATTGGGTGCTCTACCTGAATCCGGGTGTTCATTTCCATGAAATAAAACTCCCCGTGTTTATCAACCAGAAACTCTACCGTTCCGGCACCTTCATAGCCAATGGCCTGTGCCCCTTTGATAGCCGCTTCGCCCATACGCTGCCGAAGATCGTCGGAAACAATGGGAGAGGGTGTTTCCTCCACTAATTTCTGGTGTCGACGCTGAATGGAGCAATCACGCTCCGACAAGTGGCAAACTTTGCCATACTGATCCCCTACGATCTGAATTTCAATATGGCGAGGCTCCTCAACGAATTTTTCCAGATAGAGACCATCGTTGCCAAACGCAGCGCCAGCTTCTGTACGGGCATCATTCCAGGCTTTCTCAAAATCAGCTTCAGACCGGACAATACGCATACCACGACCACCTCCGCCCGCTGTTGCTTTCACAATAACGGGATAGCCCATCCCGGCCGATAATTTCTTGCCCTGCTCAACCGATTCAAGCAGACCGTCGGAACCCGGAATGACCGGAACACCGGCAGCGCGCATAGTTGCTTTTGCCGTGGCTTTATCGCCCATGCCGTTGATCTGCTCGGCAGTAGCGCCAATAAACTTAATACCATAATCCGCGCAGATTTGCGAGAACTCAGCATTTTCAGATAGAAATCCGTAACCAGGGTGAATAGCATCGGCACCGGTTACTTCGGCGGCCGAAATAATATTGGGAATGCTTAGGTAAGACTGTTTACTAGTGGGTGGACCAATACAAACAGCTTCATCGGCAAAACGTACATGTAAACTATCGCGGTCGGCAGTTGAGTAAACGGCCACCGTTTTAATGCCCATTTCGCGGCAAGTGCGGATAATTCGCAACGCGATTTCTCCCCGGTTGGCGATTAATATTTTTTTGAACATGGTCTAAGTGAATGAGTGAATGAGCGAATGAGCGAATGAGTGATTGAGTGAATGAATAGCTGATGCATGCCTACATTCACTCAATCACCGCTCCGGCGGCCCGGTCATTCGCTCATTCACTCATTAAATTAAATGGGTTCTACCAAAAACAGCGGTTGGTCGTATTCGACTGGAGTGGCATTTTCTACCAGAATCTTCACGATGCGGCCCGATACTTCCGACTCGATTTCGTTGAAGAGCTTCATGGCT
This sequence comes from Spirosoma sp. KCTC 42546, assembly GCF_006965485.1. NCBI lineage: Bacteria > Pseudomonadati > Bacteroidota > Cytophagia > Cytophagales > Cytophagaceae > Spirosoma > Spirosoma sp. KCTC 42546. Next base: position 8,357,319 of record NZ_CP041360.1, on the reverse strand, counting down.
TCGATGATGCAAACAACTTTGCCTTCGGTGACACTATCACCCACCTCTACAAACATGGGCGATTCTGGATTCGCCGACCGATAGAAGGTGCCAATCATCGGCGATTTGATGGTGATGTAGTTCGACGTATCAGCTTTTGGTGCCGATACTACTGGCGTGGCCGCAGCTGTTGGCATGCTAGCTACCGGAGCCGCCTGTGCAACTGGAGCCGGAGCTGCTGGTGCAGCAACGGGAGCGACAGGAGCGCCTTGTCCATACCGTTTGACGCTGATTTTCAGGTCAGTTGTTTCGATATTGACTTCATCCAGGCCCGATTGCGAGATAAAGTCGATTAGTTGTTGAATATCTTGTGTACTCATAGCTTTTGGATGATGACCGGGTCGCCGGAGCGATGATGAATTATGAATGACAATCAGCTTGGTATACTCATCATTTATAATTCATCATTCAAAAACTTATTTCACTCGTTCTACGTAATCGCGTGTGCGGGTATCAACCCGTATTTTTTGACCAGATTCGATAAATAGCGGCACCATAATTTTAGCTCCCGACTCTACTTCAACCCGCTTTTTGGGGCTGTTGGCTGTATCGCCTTTGATGCCTGGTTCGGCATAGGTTACTTCCAGCTCAACGAACGGTGGTAACTCACAGGAAAGGGGTGTGTCGGCATCGGCATTGATCAGAATTTCGACCTCCTGGCCTTCTTTCATCAGATCAGCTCCTTCAACAAGTTTTTCGTCGAGGTTGATTTGATCAAATGACTCCTGATCCATGAAGTTATACCCGGATTCATCTTTGTAAAGATATTGGAATTTTCGGCGTTCAACACGCACAGGGTAAATTGTTGCTCCCGAGTTGAAGGTATTATCAATCACGCGACCCGTTGTCAGGCTTTTCAGTTTGGTACGTACGAACGCAGCACCTTTGCCGGGCTTAACGTGTTGAAATTCTGTTATTTGAAAAAGGTCGTTGTTGTAATTTAAGACCAGTCCGTTGCGGATATCTGCGGTCGTTGCCATTTTTTATTAATGAATAATGATTAATGTAAAATGAATAATAAAACAGAAACTGAGCTAACGTGTTTGGTTAAGCCCATTATGCATTGTTCATTATCCATTTAAGAGTTAATAGGCCCACTTCACATAAGCGGCTCCCCAGGTAAAGCCTCCACCAAAAGCGGCTAACACTAAATTGTCGCCCTTTTTGAGCTGAGACTCGTAATCGAATAAGCACAGTGGAATCGTGGCTGCTGTCGTGTTGCCATACTTATGGATATTCATCATGACCCGCTCCGACTCGATTCCCATTCTGTGTGCAGTGGCATCAATGATACGTTTATTTGCCTGGTGAGGCACTAGCCAGGCGACATCAGATCCTGAAAGGCGATTACGCTCCATGATCTCTGCTGATACGTCTGCCATGTTTTTCACGGCGAACTTAAAGACAGAAGGCCCATCCTGATAAACGTAGTGCCAGCGTTTTTCTACCGTTTCGTGGGTGGGTGGGTAACGGCTACCCCCGGCCTTCTGGAATAAATGGTTTTGCCCAATTCCATCCGATTTGATAATAGAATCCACGATGCCAAAGCCATCGGCATTCGGTTCGAGCATGACAGCACCGGCTCCATCGCCAAACAGGACACAGGTAGTCCGGTCCGTATAATCGACAATAGCCGACATCTTATCAGCTCCAACAACCACTACTTTTTTATACTTACCTGTTTCAATAAATTGGGAACCAACGGTAAGTGCATATAAGAAACCCGAGCAAGCTGCCTGAATATCGAAGCTTCCGACATTTCGGATACCAACCATATCGCAGATGAGATTGGCGGTACAGGGGAACACATAATCGGGGGTGGTAGTAGCGCAGATGAGTAAATCGACTTCTTCCGGCTTAATGTTAAGCTTTTCCAGCAAACCTGCCACAGCCTTTGCACCCATGTGCGAAGAACCCATGCCTTCGCCTTTCAGAATATGTCGTTCTTTAATACCGGTGCGGCTTGTAATCCATTCATCATTTGTATCCACCATACGCTCCAATTCGGCATTGGTCAGCACATAGTCGGGAACGTAGCCGTGGATTCCTGTTATGGCAGCTTTACTCATAAGTGATATTGGAAAGTTTTCAGTTTACGGTTTATCGTTAGCTGACGCATCCTTACTATACTATCATGCGATAGCCAACTGTAAACTGTAAACAGCAAACTAACTCAGTGCTTGTGCAATTTTAGTGTATGCATTGGACTCAACCTGCCGGATGGCCAGGTTAATCATGTTTTTTATGGCTAAGGGCGACGAGATTCCGTGGGCGATAATCACATTGCCATTAACGCCCAAAATTGGGCTCCCACCCACAGATTCATAATTGGTTTTATCCAGGAATTCATCGCTGATACCACGTTGGCTGGCAACCTTATAAAAGGATTCCCCTAATTTAAACATGGTATTGCCCGTAAAGCCATCCGTTATAATTACATCGGCTTTTCCTTCAAAGAAGTCTCCCCCTTCAATATTTCCAACAAAATTAATTCGACGATTTTCTTTCAGGAGTTGATGTGCCGCCTGTGCAACGAGTGACCCCTTTTGCTCTTCCGAACCAATATTCATCAAGGCAACCCGAGGCTGGTCAATGCCAAAAATATATTGGGCGTAGATCGAGCCCACCACGCCAAATTGAGCCAGCATTTCGGGCTTGCAATCAGCATTGGCTCCAATATCGAGCATAACTGCATAGCCGCCAGTTAATTGCGGAACAAAACCCGCAATACATGGACGCAAAATGCCTTCAATCGCTTTAATACTGAACAGAGCACCTACGTGCATTGCTCCCGTATTACCAGCACTGCAAAACGCGTTGACCTGGCCGTCTTTCAAAAGCTTAAACCCAACTCCAATACTGGAATTGGGCTTCTGTGAGAGCGCCTTGGTCGGATGCTCACTCATTTCGATAACGTCCTCTGCGTTGACCAGTTCAATGTTGGCAACTGCATCTGCACTGTGCTTTTGCATGAGCGCCTGAACAACAGACTGCTTTCCAATCAGCACAATAGTTACATGTTCCGGCAATTCAGCAGCGGCCAGTATAACTCCTTCCACAATTGCTTCGGGAGCGAAATCGCCACCCATTGCGTCCACTGCAATTTTCATTGACTCGGTTTGTTCAATATCTCCCAGGTAAGCTGGATTATAAACTAAATACGCGTAAAAATAGGGAGGTGACGGGCAATAAAAAAGTATTTCGCGTTCATCTTCGGAAAGACGTCAACGAAATACTTTTCAGCAATCAGTAAGATTTAGGCCGTTTTGGCGTAATTCTCAATAACCATTTGCCCTTTGTAGAACAGATTTCCTTCAAAAACGTGGGCGTGGTGGCGCTGATGCACTTCGCCTGTTTGAGCGTCGGTTGAAAGAGCTACTGGGGTAGCTTTGTAATGTGTTCTGCGTTTATCGCGCCGGGTGCTGGAGTGGCGTCGTTTGGGGTGTGCCATTGTTAAGTTTGTAGTTTATAGTTTACGGTTTGTAGTCCATTATTGAAGGTGCAGTAACAACTTCAAACCACGAACGTCAAACGAATTAATTATCACTCAGTTTTCGCAAAGCGGCCCAGCGGGGGTCAATAGTCTGCTGGTCGTCTGCATCGTTACTTTCTACGTCACCGGAACGATAAATAACTTTACCGTTTTCTTCATCCTCCTCCTCTTCTTCGTCCCGGAAACGAGGGTGAAGTCGTTTCATAGGAAGTGAAAGGCTAATGAACTCAAAAATGTAGCGGGCTACATTAATCGTTGTTGTATTTCGTTCGATAAGCTCGATTTCGTCGCTCAACTCTTCGTTGTGGTCGCCGAACTTAAGCAACATTGATTGACGGGTATCAACAGGCTCATCGTATTCGTCCAGACTCCGATCGCAGGTTTGTTCAACTACCCCTACGATATGAAAATCAAGCCGAATCATCGTTTCGGATTTCTCAAGTACCAAATGTGTCTTAACAGTACCAGCCTTGATCAATTCCTGCTCCAGCGCGACAAAAAACGAGTTGTCCGACGTGAAATCGTACTCGTAACGTTTGTTGTCAAGACCGACAATATGAATGTCGTATGCGCGTAATGGGTTCACTTCGATTGGTCGATCCAAAATAAGACCGCAAAGGTACGAATTGTTTGTTAATCAGGAAAGTGATGTGTTAAAAAAGGTTCACGACAAGTTTTTTTGACAGGATTACAGGCTCAATAGGGTTTTTATTGAGCGGAAATCCAGTTAATCCTGCGAGAGAAGCATTGATGTTGTCATTAAAATTAAATTTGCTCACTAGCCAGTTTGGCTAAATACTGGCTGTTTGCAATGCTTTTTATGATCCTAACCATACTTACACTTACTTCTTTTGCCATTCTGGTACGTATTCTGGTCAATCCATTAGCCAATGTGTTTCAAAAACAACTGGCACAACGGACAGCAGACCCTCTTTTCATTATGTCGGTAACGTACGGGGTTTTAATGGCAGTTAGTCTTGTATTCTGGCCACAACTCCGTTTAGTAGGATTATCCACTGAATTTTGGCAAAGTATGCTGGTGAGCAGCCTGTTTGCTATGTTTGGAAATGTGTTTCTGGTGCGAGCCATTCACATCGGCGATTTGTCGGTACTGGGGCCGATTAATGCCTATAAGGCCGTTGTGGGCATGTTGTTCAGTATTTTTTTACTGAATGAAATCCCTGGCTGGTGGGGCGTAGCGGGTGTATTGCTGATTGTGGCGGGGAGCTATGTTGTGTTAAATGATAAGGAACAGCGTGTCAGGCAGTCTGGTTTTTTAGGTGTTATCGGGCTAGTTAAGCGACCAGAGGTGAAGTTACGGTTAGTGGCTCTCGTACTGTCGGCCATTGATGGGGCATTTCTAAAGAAAGCCATTATCCTTTCAACGCCGACCATCGCTTTTTTTTACTGGTGCTTATTGGGTTTTGGGTTTACCCTGATCTGGATTATACGAACCATGCGCACCACCTGGCGCGGGCAGATTACGGTGTTTCTTGCACAGAAAACAACTTACCTGGCTTTGTGTGTCACTATTGGTATATCACAGATGGCGAGTAATATTGCGCTGGCGGCTATGCCGGTTGGGTATGTATTAGCCCTGTTTCAGATATCAGCCTTAGTCAGTGTTTTATTCGGATACCAGTTTTTTCGTGAGCAAGGAATCCTGCGGAAACTCATTGGGGCAGGCATTATGGTGGGTGGGGCTGCACTAATTACAGTACTTGGGTAAGTAAGCTTGGGATTCTGTGATTTGTCCGAATAACTATCTGTCTGGATTGTGAGTTACTCTTATCTAACTATTCTACTACTATGGCACAATACCAACTTGTTGAGAAACATACGATTGAACACCATAATGAATATTATGAGGTGCGCACAACGCAGAATGATGATCAGTCTAAAAGCTTGTTCTTCACAACAAACGAAGAAAATCTGGAAGACGTAGCAGCCGCGATTGTTGCTGAGCGCATACCCGGTGCAAAACACTGGACGGTGATTCCACACCGTAAAGATAGTTAGCAGACGAGCTATACTAACTAAATAGTAATGATCCGTTAGGTTACGAATTGACCTGTTTTTTCAGGCAGGTGCAAAATTTTAATGAATAGTTAAACATTTTTGCTTGATTATAGTTAGGCCAAATCTTATCTTCACCCTACAAATAGTGCCCCATCAGAAAAGATGGATTGCTACCGTAACGTGTGAAGATGAAGATTGGCCAAACTCTATGCTTAATGGGCTTGCTGATCGGGATGGCTTGCCTGACGGCACCCGCCCAGACGCTGACCGCTGCCCAGACTCGTACCGATTTTACTTACCTTAAGCGTAAACTGGATCTATTGCATCCGGGCATGGGTTATTATACACCCCAACCGCGTATGGAGCAACTTTACGATTCGCTCTATAACCGGCTAACTGCGCCGATGGATTACCTTACGTTTTTTCACCATCTCAGTCCATACGTTACGGCACTGAAAGACGGGCATACAAACCTGAATCACCGCAAAAACTATATTGGGAAGCAGACTCGTTTCCTGCCATTTTATATTCGACCCGTCGATACCAGGTATTTTATCAGTCATAATGTTTCGGCCGATACGAGCCTTCAGCGCGGTACGGAACTGCTTACCATAAATGGCCGTACCATAGGCGATTTGCATACCGAACTAATGAATTCCGACCACTCCGGCTCCGATGGTGATAATTTAACCGGACGCCGACAGTGGAGCCTGGTGCAATTTGCTGACTATTATGCAGCCTGGTATGGTTCTGCCGATTCAGTTTCGATTACGTACCGGCTTTCGGGCGATACGCTGGTTCGACAAACTCGCCTGCGCTGCCCGAATCTGAGTAATTTTCGGACAACGATACGACGTCGATACGGTGTTGAGATGAATCAGCCGGCCAACCTATCCGTCCGGGTTGTAGATACACTTACGCATACGGCTGTGTTACGCGTGTCGTCTTTTATGGGCTTGAAAAAGAAAGACCCGTTTCAGTGGGCATTTAACCGACGTTTGAAGCGGGCTTTTAAACAACTCCGTCAAGACAATATCCAGAACCTTGTTGTTGATATGCAGGGGAATGGGGGAGGAGTGGTGCTGAATTCAGCCCGATTACTACGCTATTGGATGCCAAAGCCGTTCCGACTCATGCAGCAGGAGGAAATGAAACGGGCTGCCAAAGCTGAGCTTATTACCCGTTGGAATCCGCTATCGGTACTCAATTTTAGCCTCCAATATAAATCCGATGATGCGGGTGGTTTTGCCAGTCGCTCGTCACACCGGCGTTATCGGCCTCGTCATAAGGATGCATTTATGGGAAATCTGTATTTCCTGATGAACGGTGCATCTTTTTCGGCAACGACGACTGTTTTGGCCAAAACGCTTGATGCCGGCATGGGAACGTTCATTGGCGAAGCCAGCGGGAGCGCGTATTGGGGAGATTTTGCAGGTCACTTTAAAACCGTAACCCTGCCTTATTCTAAGCTTCAGGTTCGGATTCCACTAAAAAAACTAACCCATGCGGTTGTGCCAGATCGGGCAAATGGTTTTACGGTTGAACCCGATTTTACGGTTACACGTAGTTACGATGATCTGATGAGTAACCGAGATTATGTGCTCGACTACACACTCCGGTTGATTCAGCAGGGGGTAGTTGCTCGTAAACCAATTTTATCCCGACCTTTGCAGGCGTCTTTGCCGTTGCCTGCTATACAAGAATAGACAATTGCCAGATCGTCAGGAGCGAACTGATTGCTTGCTGAAAAGTGTTTACTAATAAACGCGCCGATAGAGTGGCGCTAACCGATTCGTGAGTGTATTGTATCGTTGATGTTGAAACAACTGGGGGCGTGAAAGGCCCATCCCGCCTTACTGAAATTGCCATCTTCCGTCACGACGGTCAGCAGGTTGTTGATTCTTTCCATTCCTTGTTAAATCCTGGTTGCCCGATTCCACCCTTTATCCGGCATCTGACTGGTATAACGGAAGAAATGGTTCAGGATGCACCCACCTTTGCCGACGTGGCTAACGATGTCCTTAGTATTACTGAAGATGCTGTTTTCGTAGCGCATAACGTCGGCTTCGACTTTAGTTTTATACAGAAAGAATTGAATTGGTTAGGGCATGATTTCTTTCGACGAACCCTTTGCACCGTTCGAACAAGCCGTAAACTGATTCCGGGTTATCCTTCTTATAGTTTAGGGAAACTTTGCCGTTCGCTGGGTATTCCGCTCAATGGTCGGCACCGTGCGCAGGGCGATGCTGCCGCTACGGTTCTGCTATTTGAAATGTTACTCCGCCACGATTCTCAGGGAATAATTCCCCGCGTTTCTACGCCGATAGATGACCTTCGTTAACTTGATTGTGGCAAATTGGTTGGCGATTTAGTTGAGCGATGTCGGCTAACAGAACTGGTTGGAATTTCAATTGTAGCCTGAACGCCATAACTCGGTTTGCTCTGCCAGGAAATGCGTCCGCCCAGCAAGGCCACTCGCGATTCAATATTGCCGATGCCTAAGCCAGCTCCCTTTTTTTGTGCCTGCTCGTAACTGAACCCAAGGCCATTGTCCTGGTAGATTAACACAATGCGATCAGACTGGTAGAGCATGTGTAAATCTATCCGATTGGCGTTAGCGTGTTTTAACGAGTTACTGACTAACTCTTGTGTAATTCGATATAACATTACTTCAGTATTAGTAGGGAGCCGATCGGTATTCTCGGTCGGTTCGCTGAGAAGGAATTGGGCGTCAATAACACCACTTGCACTAATACGAGAAAACAGTTCATCCACAGCTGCTACATAGCCGTGCCGCTCCAGCGTTTGTGGATTTAGTTTTCGAAGCAGGTTCCTAACATCACTAATGGTATCATTGATTAATTCGAATACGGTAGCTTTGAGTACCAAAATCTTCGGGTTCTCACCCGCTAACTGGGTAAGTTGAGTAGTATATAATTTGATCGTAGCCAGCCGGGTCCCAATTTCATCGTGTAAGTCACGGGCAATATCTTTTTTTACCTGTTCCTGAATATCATAAGCCAGCCGCAGGCGGTCCACTTCCTGGCGACGGATAGCATTTTCTCGCTGACGAATCCAGCCCCATATTGCTAGTATGATCAGTACAATAACGATTAGTATAAAGGATATACTTCTCCAGAAAGGCGGCTCAATATGAATGGCTAGTTTGTGGATACGGTGACTCCAATAACCATCCTGATTTGCTGTTTTGACCTGAAATGTATAATCGCCAGGGGGCAGGTTTGCGTATCGGACGTAATTGCGTTCTCCCGCCCGCACCCATTGGTCATCATAGCCAGTTAGCTGATACTGATAATTATTCTGGCCGTTGCTAAAGAAATCCAGAGCGGCAAATTCCAGGGCCAGCGTATTTTGGGTATGATCTAAGTCGATGCGCGTTGCTTCTCCTACATAGATATCCGTAGTAAATGGCACCTCGTTAATGCTCAATGAATAAATATAAACATAGGGATTAACTAAACTGCTATGGAAAGCGTCAGGACGAAACCGGTTAAATCCGTTAACGCCCCCAAAATATAACTCACCATTTGCCATGCGTACAAACGCATTCCCGTTGAACTCGTATCCCTGAAGGCCATCTGTAGGAGTAAAGTTTTTCATTGCCTGTGTGGTTGGGTCGAAGCGCGAGATGCCTCGGTTTGTACTCATCCAGATTTTATTCTGGGCATCGGTAAGCGTACCATAGACAAATGAACTGGCTAGCCCCTGGCGCTCGGTGTACAAACGAAACTTGCCACTTTGAGCGTTCAGCGCTACGGCGCCCCGGTCGCAGGAAAGCCAAAGAGTTTCCTTGCTGGCATCAGGCCGAATATGGAGCACCATATAGCCTTTTAACCCCGATCGGATAAATTTCCAATTCAGTGGCTTGACTCCTCTGGCTTGAAAACCTCCCGCCGGAGAGTCTCCAGTTCGGGATAATTGGTAGCAGTAATACCCATTCAGATACGTACCAACCCATAGCTGCCGGGCGGGTGCATTGTACCAAAGGCTAAATATATTCTGCCCATCCAGCACAGGTACTTTAGACCATTTACGTTGGACTGTATTCAGTGCATAAATCCCATCTTCGGTAGCTGCTACCAGCATTGTATCGGAAATGCTGACCAGGTTACGCACATAATTGGCGCTTAGTAAACTGGTCGAGGATGGAAACAAAATGGATTCGAATAGTTTGGTTTTTTGATCGAACGCCATTACCCCGCCCGTTCTACCTACCCAAATGCGTCGCTGAGGATCGCGATAAAGGCTTCGGGCAATACTTCGAACAGGGCCGCTACTTGATGGAATATTGGTTAGATAGCGCTCTGTAATACGGTTGGTACGAGGATCCAGGATATCAATGCCGTTTTGGGTAAGAACCCATAGCCGGTCGAAGCGCTCTTCTAAAAAACCCCGGACGGTATAGCTACTTAGGCGTTGATTAGCGGGGAGGGTATCACTAACCTGGGCTTTCGTAAGTCCGCCAAATAAAAAGGCATCTGGAACAATGCGAGCTAGCCCGTCAGGATCGGTATTGGCCCATACAATCCCCAGGTTATCGATATATACTTTGCTGATTTTAAACTCGCTCAATTGGCGGGTATTTTTCATGAAGCTATGAACCTGTCCAAACATTCGTGCTCGTTTATCGAAGTAAAGCACGCCATCACGTTGCGTCCCGAGCCACAGCCGCCCACGCTGATCGGAGGCAATGCTATAAATAGCACTTATAGGTTTGGCTCCCAATACTGTGTATGTCTGATAAGTTGCCTGACGATAATCAAAGCGAATCAGCCCAGTTCCAGTACCCAGCCAGACAATATCGTCAGCATCAATATAAAATGAAAAAATGGCCTGCGCCTGCCCAAACAGGTTATGAGGATGGCTGCTGAAATAATGCGAAAGGGATTGGCTTTTAGGATTATAGCGGAGTAGACCTGTAGAAGCATGAAGCCAGATATCGCCCGTTGCTGATCGAACTGCCGAGCTTTGTAGATCGTATTCTTTAGTAGGGTGTAAGTTGGCGGCCAATATGGTTTTATGCCGTTTTCGATAGTCGAACTGTACTAAGCCCTCCGAATCACTGAGGTAAATCAGTTCAGTTTGGTTAATGAAAAATGGAATTGTGCGGCTACTCAGGCGAGTTTGCCTATGTTTAGAGTCATTAACAAAGAAACAATCGAAACGGTCTTTCTTTCGATCATAGCGGTTTAGTCCTTCTTCTGTACCGATCCATAAGTTGGCATCGGAGTCTTCAACGATGCCAAAAATATTAATCCCCCGAATGGTGCCAGACTGAATAGTTCCATCTTTATTAAGTGCTGGACGATACGTGCGGAAGCGATGCCCATCATAGCGATTTAGACCATCCTGTGTGCCTAGCCATAGAAACCCACGACTATCTTTCAGCATATAATAAACCGATCCCTGCGTCAGCCCGTCGCTAACACCAACATGGTCTATTCGAAACACAGTACCTGACGAAGCTGACTGTGTCCACCCAAACTGAGGGACTAAGCTCAGGAAGAGGAAGTGGAAGCATAAGCAGCCAAGTCGTGTCATGGAAATAAAATAAGCTTGTAGGAAGGGACTGTAAATGAGCTATCTATTTACTAAATATCCAAGTTTGTCAACCAATAAATACCATTTTCAGGCTATTACTTCGGCTGTAGGTAATAATAACTAAGAAATATAGGGATTCTGGCGGTTTGCCGTAAATTCGTAGGTAGTTCGTTATCATTTGTTCTAACCTTCATCCGCCGATGCAATTTCTTAAACCTATTCCTTTGTGTTTCATGCTGAGTTCATCCATTGCATTGGGGCAGGCCGCCCAGCCACTATCGTATCCACAAGCCCGAAAAACGGATCAGGTCGATAGCTATCATGGTACGCAGGTTGCCGATCCGTACCGCTGGCTTGAAGATGATCGTTCGGCCGAAACAGCCGACTGGGTCAAAGCTGAAAACAAAGTTACCTTCGACTACCTGGCCCAGATTCCTTATCGTAAGCAGTTACAGGCTCGATTGGAGCAGGTCTATAACTACCCGAAATATTCGGCTCCGTCGCGCAAGGGAGCTTATTTTTATTTTCGCAAGAATGATGGTTTACAAAACCAGTCGGTGCTATATCGTCAGAAAGGTCTCGATGGAAAACCCGAAGTAGTTATTGATCCCAACAAATTATCGGCCGATGGTACGACGCGCCTGGGCGGATTCAGTCTTTCCAAAACCGGGCATTATGCGGCTTATACGGTATCAAAGGCAGGCTCCGATTGGCAAACCATTCAGATCATGGATATGAATACGCTTGAGACGCTACCCGAAAAACTCGAATGGACGAAGTTTAGCGGAGCTGCGTGGCAAGGCGATGGGTTTTATTATAGCCGTTACGATAAACCAGCCATCGGACAGGAATTATCTTCCAAGAATGAATTTCAGAAGGTGTATTTCCACCGCGTAGGTACCACCCAATCGACTGATCCATTGGTATATGAAGACAAGGCGCATCCACTACGTTATATGGGTGCACAAACTACCGAGGATGAACGTTTTCTGATCCTGAACATTTCTGAAGGCACCGATGGCTCCGAAATCTGGTACAAAGACCTCAAAGCTGGAGATACTGCATTTCAGCGATTATTTGAGGGCTTCAAGTACAATTATACGGTTATTGATAACCTGGGCGACGAGCTGCTAGTACATCATAACAACGGCGCGCCCAATTACAAAATCTCGCGGGTGCAACCTCATACGAGGAAACTGACAGACTTTGTGGCCGAAAAACCCGAAAAACTTGAGGGGGCTTCTACCGCAGGCGGTAAATTATTTGCGAATTATTTAAAGGACGTAACCACCCGCATTCATGTTTACGATTTGCCAACGGGTAAACTAGATCATGAACTTCAATTGCCTGCTGTAGGATCGGCAGCGGGTTTTGGGGGCGAACAGGACGACAAGTTTGTGTTTTACACATTTACATCATTCACCTTTCCGCCAACAATTTACCGATACGATATTGCCAGCAAAAAGAGTACCTTATTCCGGCAGCCGGAGGTGGATTTTAAACCAACCGACTACGAAACGGTACAGGAGTTTTGCACGAGCAAAGATGGTACTAAAGTGCCCATGTTCATTACGTATCGAAAAGGGCTCAAACGTGACAGCCAGAATCCAACATTATTGTATGGATATGGAGGATTTAACATAAGTCTGTCTCCCTATTTTAATGCGTTGCTGATTCCTTTTTTAGAGCAGGGTGGCGTTTACGTACAAATGAATTTGCGGGGCGGTGGCGAATACGGCGAAAAATGGCATGAGGCTGGCATGAAACTCAAGAAACAGAATGTATTTGACGACTGTATTGCAGCTGCCGAGTATGTGATTAGTCGGAAGTATACGTCTCCACAAAAGTTAGCGCTGGAGGGTGGCTCTAACGGAGGGTTGCTAGTTGGGGCAGTTATTAATCAACGGCCCGATTTATTTCGGGTGGCTTTGCCAGCTGTGGGTGTGATGGATATGCTGCGATTCCATAAATTCACGGTTGGCTGGGGCTGGATTAGTGACTATGGCAGCAGCGACAACGCCGAAGAGTTTAAGGCACTATATGCCTACTCGCCCATACAGAATATTAAGCCTGGTTTGAACTACCCATCTACCCTCATCACAACGGCCGACCACGATGACCGGGTTGTACCGGCTCACTCGTTTAAGTATGCAGCCACCTTACAGGAGGTATATAAAGGAAAGAATCCCGTACTAATTCGAATTGACACCAACTCGGGCCACGGTGCCAGCAATACCAAAAAGAACATCGAAACCACCGCCGACATTTACTCCTTTATTCTCTGGAATATGGGCGTAGCCAGTTTGAAGGAAGTGGCAGAGAAATAATTTAACTAGGCACAAAAAAGGCCAATCCTGATCAGGATTGGCCTTTTTTGTGCCTAGTTAAATTATTTCTCTGCTTACAGCTTGAATGTAATTCCTAAAAGAAGTGGAGCAATGCCTGTTCCTAATTCAGCAAATCCTCCTACTTTCTCAGCAAACATATAACGACCACCAAGGTGAACAGGAACGAAAATACCGCTTCCAAAAGCAGTACCGCTATAAATACTGTTGCTGTAAGAAACACTCTCGTATCCTAAGCCGAGACCTGCATAAAGATCAGCTTTATCCGTACTTAGGCTCAATAATTCGTTAAAGTGATATGAACCGCGAACTGCAAAGTAGAGATAATTGATTTTATCATTATAACCAATATAGCCATAGTTAAAACTACGGTAGGCTACCTGGCCACCGACGGTGAAATTTGGAGCAACACCAAAGTCCGCAGAGCCTCCAAAGGCGATCCCACCTGCACTTGCATAACCACCTACGCCAATACCCAGGTTGATAAACTTAGTCCCTTTGTCAATTGACATCTGAGCGAACGATTTCGTGCCGGCTAAAAGACCAAGGACCAGCAAGAGAGTAAAGTGGATTTTTTTCATTTGATTCAATTGTTTGCGTTAAAATTTGAGACAAAGTAAAAGCGAATCTATGGGCCTAACAAACGTTAAGACGAACCACTTATTAATCGGTCATATATTCGCCTACGCAACAAACATAGCAAACAGGGCCGTATAACCTATCGACGATGATGAAAATCATCGAAAACAAGTCATTCAGATAAGTCGATTTCATGGCTTTTTAATCTATTTGCTAAATAATACAAAAAAAGCTCCTCATAGTGAGGAGCTTAAAGGCTATACCCTTTGTGTGGTTATAGTATTAATGAGCAAGCTCAGGTTTCAATTTCTCTTTAAAAACCTTTCTGAATTTCTCAACTTTGGGAGCAACGACAAAGGCGCAATAGCCCTGGTTGGGATTATTGGCGAAGTAACTTTGATGATAGGCCTCTGCCTCGTAAAACGTTTCGGCTGGGCTGATCTCCGTAACAATTGGGCTATCATATGCCCCCGACTTGTTTAACTCTACTTTGGCAGTTTCGGCTAGCTGCTTCTGTTCATCGGTATGGTAAAAAATAACCGATCTATATTGCGTACCAATATCATTACCCTGCCGATTTAGAGACGTTGGGTCATGGCTTCGGAAGAAAGCTTCCAGTAACTCCTGGTAAGTAATTTTTGCCGGATCATAGGTGATTTCTACACACTCGGCATGCCCGGTTGTGCCGGTACAAACTTCAGTATAAGTTGGGTTGACCTTGTGCCCACCTTCGTAGCCTGATACCGCCGAGATAACACCATCGAGCGATTCATAGAGGGCCTCTGTACACCAGAAGCAACCTGTTCCAAAAGTCGCTTTAGCCAGATTGGTCGATTGATTTGTGGTCATAACTTGTGATTCTATAAACCTATCCGATTTCTCAAACCTTATAGGTTTTATTAGGTTAATTTGTCTACTTAGTTAACAGTGCTTACCCACGTAAAGTTTACCATCAAACCCTGTGAAAGACTTCAATACCGACCGTTTTCGTTACGACGGAGACAAATCCTTCAAGCTGAAAAAAGCGCCCACCAAAGTTGATGATTTGTACGAAGATGATGCCCATTATGAAGCACTACTTCGGCAACAGGCCGCTGAAATCGATAAATGGCAGGAAAAGATGTACGCCCACAACCGATACGGTTTGCTAACTGTATTTCAGGCGTTGGATGCTGCCGGAAAAGACGGAACTATTCAGAATGTGTTTACGGGTACAAATCCCGCCGGCGTAAAAGTATATGCGTTCAAACGTCCAACTGATCAGGAACTCGACCACGACTTTTTATGGCGCAGCTGGCGCGAACTGCCCGAGCGTGGCACAATTGGGGTATTTAACCGATCGTATTACGAAGAGGTACTGGTAACGAAAGTGCATCCGGAAATTCTGACACAGAGTCAGCGATTGCCCGAAAAAGTGACCGCCGATTTAGACAAACTATTTAAACACCGCTACCAGGCAATTCGGGATATGGAAACGTTTCTCTACCGAAATGGCTTCCCAACCATTAAGTTTTACCTGCATGTTTCAAAAAAGGAACAGGCCGAGCGGCTGATTGAACGGATTAAAGACCAGGAAAAAAACTGGAAATTTCAGGAAGGGGATGTGAAAGAACGTGATTTCTGGGACGACTATCAGGATGCCTACGAGACCTGCATTGCTGAAACAGCTACCGATAATGCGCCCTGGTATATAATTCCTGCCGACGATAAAAAGAATATGCGATTACTGGTCGGACAAATCATTATCGACGAACTTAAAAAACTGCCAATTTCTACTCCTGAGCCCGACGACAAACGATTTAAGGAGTTACAGAAGCTAATTCCTGTCATTCAGGCGCAGTAGTATGGGAAAAGTTAAGACAAGTACATTTCGATATGATGGACGGCAACCCTTTTCAATTCGTGAAATGCCAACCCTCATCGAGCCGTTCTACCGTGATGAAGCCGACCAAAACCAACAGGTCGACGAGCTGGCTATCCGTATGGATCAGGCTCAAAATCGGATGCATGCCGATGGCCATTATGGCATGCTGGTTGTTTTTCAGGCCATGGATGCCGCCGGAAAAGACAGTAGTATTCGGCGGATATTTAAAGGTGTGAATCCATCCCGATTTCAGATGGCCCCTTTCAAGAAGCCGGCAGAGGAAGACCTGAAGCATGATTTTCTATGGCGATTCTGGCAGGAGTTACCCGAACGCGGTATCATTGGGGTATTTAACCGCTCGTATTACGAGGAAGTTCTTGCGCTGCGTGTTCACCCGGAGCGCTTACAAGAGCAGTTGATCCCAGCGAACTTAGTCCCTAAAAACGAAACTATTCTCTGGAAACAGCGATTTGACGACATTGTCCATTTTGAAGATTACCTGTTTCGGAATGGCTTCCCAGTCTTGAAATTTTACCTTCATGTGTCTAAAGAAGAGCAGGGGAAGCGGCTTATCGCCCGTTTAGAAGACACGGAAAAGCAATGGAAACTTAGTGAAAACGATCTGAAAGAGCGGGAGTTCTGGCCTAAACACCTGCTAGCTTATGAAGATACGATCAATGCCACCGCTACCAAACAAAATCCCTGGTATGTAATTCCAAGCGATGACCGAATCAATCAACAGCTCATCATTGCCCATATTTTAACCGAACTTATAGAATCGTTACCAGTTCATTTTCCCACGACCGACAAAAAAGAAGCCCAATCGTTAATCAGGCAGATTAAAAAACAAGATAGAAAATCCTGACCGTTGTTCCTTTTCTAAATCACACTTATTGGTTTTGTCCTACGCCGGCTACCGTTCAGCTCTTGATTTAGATGGTTTATCTAATTTTTGCCTAATACTAATAGGAGTAGACATACTTTTGCGTTACCAATCCGAACCGCCATTTTAAAGATAGGTGGACTACGACAAACGCAATGAAATATACTACACTACTTTGGATATACTCTCTCTTCCTTTTTTGCCTGCCCCTGCGAAGTAGCAACGCACAGGGTTCGTTAACTACAAACAAGATTGGAGCTGCACAGGACAAAGGTGTCCGGGCAGCGGGCCTGACGGTTAGTGGCTACATAAAGGATGCCGCCAATGGAGAAGGGTTAATCGGTGTCTCGGTTTACGTAAAAGAAACGAACACTGGGGCTGTCACAAACAGCTATGGATTTTATGCTGTAACGCTGCCACCAGGAAGTTACCACTTGGTGATCAGCTATGTTGGTTATGAAAAAGAAACGAAAGCGGTCGATCTAGCGGATCGTAATGTGCGCCTGGATCTTGAACTGAAGCAGGAAGGAAAGCAATTGCAAGAGGTCATCGTATCCACGAAACGCGAAGACGATAACGTCAAAAATATTGAAATGAGCGTCAATAAGATTGACGTAAAAACTCTAAAACGTATTCCCGCCTTGTTGGGCGAGGTTGATGTTATCCGGAGCATTCAACTGCTACCGGGCGTTTCAACCGTGGGCGAAGGGGCAACCGGCTTTAACGTTCGCGGGGGAAGTATTGACCAGAATCTGGTGCTGCTGGATGAAGCCCCGGTTTACAATTCATCTCACTTATTTGGCTTCTTTTCGGTATTCAATCCTGATGCTGTAAAAGATGTGAAACTCATCAAGGGCGGCATCCCTGCCAACTACGGGGGGCGGATTGCATCGATCCTGGATGTTCGATTAAAAGAAGGGAATGCCAAGAAACCAGAATTGAACGGAGGTATTGGGCTTATTTTTAGCCGTTTATCGTACGAGCGTCCCTTATTTAAAGGAAAAGGATCGTTTATTGTAGCCGCACGACGTTCGTATGCGGATATTCTGGCCCAACCCTTTCTAAACAGCGATTTGAAAGGAGCTAAATTCTATTTTTACGATCTTACCGCTAAAGGTAACTACCATATCAACGATAAAAATACCGTGTTTCTATCGGGCTATCTGGGGCGCGATGTGTTTGGTGCCGACTTTGGTTTCAACTGGGGAAACACGACGCTTTCGGCCCGCTGGAACCATGTATTCAGCGACCGGCTATTCCTGAATACAACGGCCTACTACAGCAATTACGACTATTCGCTGAATACCGACCTGAAACAGAAAACGCCGAATGACTATTTTCGAACTGATTCCCGAATTGTCGATTATAGTTTGAAACCTGATTTTTCCCTGTTTTTGGGGAAGAATACGATTACGTTTGGCGGACAGGCTATCATTCATGATTTTCAACCTGGTACGGCTACAGCTGCCAGTTCGGGAAGTGTCCGTTCATTTGGGATAGCGAATAAACATGCTTTCGAGGCCGCGCTTTATGTTGGAAATGAACAACAACTGACTACTAAACTACAGCTTCAATATGGCCTTCGTTATTCCTTATTCAACTACGTTGGGCCAGGAGAAGCGTATACATTCCAGACTGATGTACCCCTGGGAACCCGGCGAGAAGTTGTCACAACTGTGGCGTATCGGGGAGGGGATGTAGTAAAGACGTATGGTAACTGGGAGCCGCGTTTTGCCGCCAAATACGATTTGACTGATAATAGCTCACTCAAATTAAGCTACAACCGGCTGGCGCAGTATATCCACCTGATTTCCAATACAACTGCATCAACACCCTTAGACATCTGGACGCCCTCTACCAATAACATTAAGCCGCAGGTTGGGGATCAGATTGCTGGTGGTTTCTTTAAGAACTTTGGACGCACGAAGGGAGCCGGTAGTGAGTTCGAAGCTTCGGTGGAGGTCTATTATAAATGGCTACAGAATCAGATTGACTACATTGATGGAGCGAGCCTGATCTTAAACAAATACCTCGAAGGGGATTTGCTCAGTGGCAAAGGACGGGCCTATGGAGCTGAGTTTTTCATTAAGCGAAACACCGGGGTAGTTAATGGTTGGATTAGCTATACACTAGCCAAAACCGAGCGGCAGGTAGCTGGAATCAACAATGATAACTGGTACCCGACTCGTTTCGATAAACGACATACGCTGACGTCTGTGCTGTTGTTTGATCCGCCAAATGCCAAACGCTGGAACTTCTCGGCCACATTTACCTATGCCAGTGGTACGCCAGGCACCTTTCCAACGGGTCGATTTGTGTTTGGCGATTACGTAGGGCCAATCTACGACGGCCGCAACAATTACCGGATTCCGGCTTATCACCGACTCGATCTGGCGGCCACCCTACAAGGACGCAAACGTCCGGGTAAACGAAAAGAAGATAACTGGGTCTTCTCGGTTTATAACGCGTACGCACGCAAAAATGCGTTTTCGGTTTATTTCCAGCCGAACGCCGACAATCCACAGGTTACCGAAGCCATTCGCTATTCTGTGTTCGCGACAATCATCCCTTCGGTGACCTATAATTTCAAATTTTAGTAGCGCCGACCCTCTGGGTCGGCCGATATATTGATAAACACCCGACCCGCTGGGTCGATACTACATATGCAACGATACTATATATTTTTAGCCTTACTAATTGGTGTTCTAGGCCTGAACGGCTGCACCACCGTTATTGATGCGAAACTCGATACGGGACCAATTCGGCTTTCGGTAGAGGGTATACTAACCGATCAGCCTGGTTCACAAACGATTACACTAACAACAACAGCGCCCTATTTTGATAATAGTACCGCGCCAGCCGCAACCAGCGCAACGGTTACGGTTGCTGACGATGCCGGGAAAACTTATCAGTTTGTAGATCCTACAAATACAGGTAAATACGTTTGGCAACCAGCTGGGAAAGATACCTTAGGCCACATTGGACGAAGCTACCAACTAACAATTACCTATCAGGGCGAAACGTACAAGGCTAGCTCGAAAATGAACCCGGTGCCTCCCATCGACTCGATCATTTTTGTGAAACGGAAGCTCAACCCTTTGTCAAAAACAGAAGGCTACCGGGCTGAGTTTTATGCTACTGACTTCCCTAATCGGGTGGACTATTACCGGATTCGATTCTTCCAGAATGGTGAGTTGCAGAATAAACCCAGAAATATTATTACCTCACAGGATGGGGTGTTTGGCAGTAACTCAAGTGTTGCCGATGGGCTGGCGTTTATTGTTCCCATCCGTCGGTCAGTCAATCCCGACAGCCTGTATGCGCTGAATGACGTGGTGAAGGTAGAGGTTCATTCGTTAACGCAGGACGCATTTACATTCTGGCAGCAACTGCGAACTCAGATTACAAATGGCGGCCTGTTTGCCACACCTCCAGCTAATGTTCCGACGAATATCATCAATACGAATGTTACCGGACGAACAGCAACGGGCTTTTTTATGACCTCTGCCGTTCGCAGCAGAACGGCGAGTGTAGTTCAGGCTAACATTCGGGTGCGAGAGGATTAGATTTTATGTGAATGGATAATGGATAATGTAAAATGAATAATTAGCACGTTAGATATTATTCATTTTACATTATTCATTATCCATTCACATCTTACGCTTTCAACTTAAGTTTCTTCCCTGTTTCGGCGGCCTGATAAATGGCCTGTAACAAGGTCACATCCTTTAAGCCTTCTTCGCCGGTAACGTGACTGGGTAGTTGCTTGCCGTCAAGGAGGTCTTTACACACACCGTCCATGTGGGCGGCCTGGTGGTTCACAACCGGCATCTCGATGGGCCCTTTGCTGGTACGGCCTTTCAGTGGTCCATAGCCGAACGCGGGCGATAATTCAAACCAGCCCTTCTCGCAGGAAGCATACAACCGTTCAACACCCGACGCATAGCTAGTGGTTGAGTTGGAAACCGCCCCGCTCGGAAATTCAAACTGCCAGAACATCGTCTCTTCAACATCCTTGAATTTTACAGGATCTGTTTTCGGGGCAAACTGGGCTGTCACCGAAATAGGTTCTTCGCCCGTTACGTACCGGGCTCCCTGGATGGCGTAGATGCCAACATCCATGAGCGGGCCGCCACCCGCCATACTTTTCTTCAGACGCCACTGATTAGGATCGCCACTGCGGAAGCCATCACTGCTCTCCACGAATTTGACGGCTCCAAATACTTTTTCCTGGCCTAAGCGCATAATCTCTTTGGTGAATGGCTCGTAGTGAAGCCGGTAACCAATGGCCAGTTGCTTATTCGCCTTTTTGCAGGCATCGATCATATTCTGGCAGGCCTTTGGCGTAATAGCCATGGGTTTTTCGCAAATGACGTGCTTGCCCGCTTTGGCTGCTCGAACAACGTATTCTTCGTGCATCGAGTTAGGAAGCACGACATAGACCACATCAATATCTTTGTTATCCGCAATTCGATCAAAGGTTTTGTAGTCGTAGACGTTCTCCTTCGGAATGTTGTACTTCTTCATCCATTCGTCGGCTTTTGACGGCGTGCCCGTTACAATACCCGCCAGGCGGCAGTTTTGCGTTTGTTGTAAAGCCGGAGCCAGTAGGTTCGTGCTGTAGTAGCCTAAGCCAACCAGGGCAATGCCTAACTTGCGGCCAGGTTGCCCCAGGCCTTTGGTATCAGGGTTTGTCAGGAATGAATAAAGACCACTGGATTCGTTCTGAACAAGTTGATTATCGGCATAGCCGAGCAGGGGTAGCGACAGAGCCGATGCGCTCGCGCCCAGATTACGCAGGAAGGTTCGCCGGGAATTGGATTGCTGATTTTTCATGAATAGGCCGTTCTAAGACTCGGTTAAGCTGCGTAAACCACGATACGCGCTGGAGTCCATAAAAAAGTACCGAAGCCGGGTTTTCTACCAGCTTCGGTACCAGATCGTTTACTATTTAAAAAGTGAGTTTACAGGAGCCCAATCTGGATCTCGGTTACGCAATTTTCCATATGCTCCAAATCAACGACAGTGTACACCTCACGAACGCGCCCATCTGTCTGATTGCCATCCCGGTGAAACTGGCCAAAAAGGACATCATATAACTCGCCGAATTCACTCCAGGGGCCTGTGTGTGTGTAAGATAAACAGCGAAATGCGGGAAACTCCTGGTACGAAAATTCGGCCGATTGCTCGCCCGATTGGCGAATGGGTAAGACAATCTCCAACTGAAACTCTTTGGTTACGTCGCCAGTGGCATCCGTATAAATCCATTGAATCGGGCCTGCGATGTCCAAATTAAGTCGACTGGCTTCTTTATAGAGTTCCATAGCAACACTGGGCGCATATTGCGACAGCGTCTGTAAGGTGGTGCGAGTCGTAAATGTGAGTGCGGTGAATGGCTGTGTTTCTTTTTCAGATAAAGCGTTTTCGGGAATTGTCAGTTGCGTTGTCATGATTTGTTGGGAATTTGTGAATGACCGCAACAAAGGTCGGGTGGGGTAGTGACAGCGGTATGTCAGTAGGGTTGAACTAGGTTTCCTTACAAAAAAACGAGCCAACCTTGTGGGCTGGCTCGCGGTATTTAGCTGTCGATTATACTTAAAAAATATACTTGTTCTCGGCAATCATGGCGTCGGCAATCTGACGGCGGGCGTCTTTGAGGTTCATCGGCTCAATTTTGGTGAACCGTTTCAGACCCATCAACATACCGCGTAATTCGTCGCCTTCGGCAAAGGAGGTGATAGCTGCCCGGCCAGCATTGTTGACTTTCTCAACCGCTTCGTGCAAATAGACTAAGGCCATTTGCTTTTGTAGCGCAACCGCATCTTCCACTTTGATGCCAATTAGTTTTTCAACACGCAACAAGACAGATTCGGCTACGTACACCTCAATTGCCATATCGGCCACGTTCATCAGGATTTCCTGCTCGTTCGATAAGGTCATCATGAATTTCTGTACAGCAGCGCCCGATACCATCAGAGCCGCTTTTTTCAGATTCTTCAAGACTTTTTTCTCAGCAATGAACAAGCCTTCTTCCTCATCCGATCCAAAATCTGGAATCGACATGATTTCTTTGGCAACGGCCATGGCTGGGCCCATTAGGTCGAGTTCGCCCTTCATGGCCCGTTTCAGCATCATGTCCACCACGAGCATCCGGTTGATTTCGTTCGTGCCTTCAAAAATGCGATTGATACGGGCATCGCGATAGGAGCGATCCATGGGTGCATCGGCTGAGTAGCCCATACCGCCGTATACCTGAACGCCTTCATCGACCACATAATCCAGTACTTCCGATCCGTGGACTTTCATAATGGCGCATTCGATGGCAAACTGCTCCAGGGCTTTCAATTTCGCCTGGCCGTCTTCCATACCCTGCCCTTTAAAGTCCTCGATCAGATCGTCGATGTTCTGACCCGCCCGATAGGAGGCTGTTTCGGACGCATAAATCTTCAGGGCCATCTCGGCCAGTTTATGCTTGATGGCACCAAACTGAGAGATAGCCGTTTTAAATTGCTTGCGCTCGTTTGAATAGCGGATGGCATTGTTAAGCACTTCTTTCGAACCGCCAATGGCTGCAATACCAAGCTTAATCCGACCGATATTCAGAATATTGACCGCGATTTTAAAGCCATTGCCACGTTCCGACAATAAATTCTCAACCGGTACTTTCACATCATTGAAGAAAATCTGACGCGTATCGGAGCCTTTGATACCCATCTTGTGCTCCGGCTCGTTCATTGTGATGCCTTCGTACGTACGCTCAACGATGAAGGCTGACAGGTTTTTATCTGTTTGCCCGTTCTCGTCGATCTTCGCAAACACGATATATACGTCAGCAAATCCACCATTGGTAATCCACATTTTCTGACCATTCAGCACATAGTGTTTACCGTCTTCGGAAAGGATGGCTTTCGTTTTACCCGAGTTCGCATCCGAGCCAGAATCGGGCTCGGTTAGGCAATAAGCCGCTTTCCATTCGCCACTGGCTAGTTGAGGCAGGTATTTCGATTTCTGATCGTCATTACCATAATACACAATGGGTAATGTGCCAATCCCTGTATGAGCGGATAAGGCTACCGAAAACGAGTGCCCAGCGCCCGTTACTTCGGCAACCAGCATCGACGTATTAAAATTGGTACCAAAACCACCGTACTGCTCAGGCACTGATGTGCCCAGAATGCCCAATTCACCGGCTTTGTCCATCAAAGACGAAATCAACTCTGGCGATTTGGCATTGTCGATTTCATTCAGACGTGGCCAGATTTCCCGCTCCAGAAACTCACGGCAGGTAGCCGCAATCATCAGTTGCTCTTCAGTAAATTCTTCAGGAATAAAGACTTTGGCGGCTTCGGTTTCTTTGATCAGGA
The DNA here is from genome assembly GCF_006965485.1 of Spirosoma sp. KCTC 42546. Lineage (NCBI taxonomy): Bacteria > Pseudomonadati > Bacteroidota > Cytophagia > Cytophagales > Cytophagaceae > Spirosoma > Spirosoma sp. KCTC 42546. The sequence goes on along the minus strand of NZ_CP041360.1, from coordinate 8,333,171 downwards.
ACTCGCCACCCTTAATGGAGGCTTTAGGCTCTGTCGCAATCATATTGCAGTCAGTTTATTATGCTTGCATACTAATTATACGACAAAGAAAATCATTTCAAAATTAGTATGCAAGCATACTAATAATATTTTTCCTTCGGCTGTTTAAGCAAACTAATCGGCAAGTGTAGAGGTAGCGAATAAGGTGATTTGCATACCATCTGGTGCCTTAACTCGGGAGACCTCACTCCAGGGCGCAGTTGTGGGCGGGGCAACCGAAGTAGCTCCCCCGTCAATTAATTTCTCGGTTGCAGTGGCAACAGGCTCGCTAACCCGCAACGCCAGCCGAACAGGCCCCGAAACCCGGCTACCTACTTCAATCTGATCGATCCGGGCTGCATGTTTGGCGTCGATCAATTCAAGGGATGCCCGGCCTGCATCCAGAATGATCCCGTTACCAGCGTCCTCGTGCCATTCTTTCGATGTTTCCAGGCCAACTGTGTCCCGGTAGAAACTGATCAATTCATCCAGATTTTCGACGGTGAGAATAAGTCTGAGTTCTTTTATAGCTTTTTCCATGATGTGTTTTGACGTGTTACTTGATCTTTCCCAATACCTTGTCCAGATTAACTGTGGCTGTGAGGTAATCGTATACGGCCTGTAGATAATTCGATTTGGCTTGCGTCAGAGAAAGTTCAGCATCCGACATATCTAACCGGGAGGCAATGCCCTGTTTCCAGCGATCGCGGGTGATGCGATAGCCTAGTTCCGCTACCGAAATGGTTTGTTGCTGGGTTTGAATCCGAAGACGTGCTTCTTCTACGTTGGCTAAGCCAATTTTCACCTGGGCTCGTACAATCTCTTTAAGATTAGCCAGTTGCGTATTGCTTTGCTGACGGGTTATCTGCGCCTGCTGGATGCGGGAGTTTGTTCGGAAGCCGGTGAAAATCGGGACATTCACCTGTAGCCCTATGTATGAACTAACCGGCCATTTGTAATCTCCCACCTGGAAATTATTGGCCTGCGACTGCGCTTGCGCCAGCCCAATGGCCGATAGCTTCGGTTGCTTTTCAGCGATCTGTTGTACGATTTGTTCCTGGTTCAGTTTCTCCAGTAACTCCAGCCGACGCACTTCGGGGCGAGCCTGCACGGCGTCCAGAAAAACGTCTGTTCCTGGCGAAGCGAATAGGGCTTCATTATAACGTAGAGAATCCTGAAGTTCGATGACCTCCTGCTCGTCTAATCCCATCGTTTGCTTTAAAATCGTTTTGGTGATGCCAATCCGATTTGTCAGTTGAATGAGCATTGGGCGCAGGTTTTCAACGGTAACGAAGGCCCGTAGCGTATCGACGCGTGACACCCGTCCCTGGGCCAGCAATGACCTGGAATCTTTTAGCGCCTGCTCATTTCGGACAATGCTTTGCTGTTGCAGTCGGAGTTGCTCCTGCGTAATGAGTACGTCCAGATAGGCCTTTTTTACATCCGTGACGACGTTGGCCCGGACAGTCGTCAATGCTTCGCCTGTAGCTGATTCATCGATTTGCGCAACTCGGATGCCCGATCGGACACTAGCCTGAAAAAGCGGATGCGATACAGCAACACCACCCAGCAATGCATTCGATCCACCTACCCGAAATGTCGCCAATTGATCATCGCCGAGGCCGACAAAGCTGCCGGGCAGGAACGACACCTGTTTATTGAAATAATACAGATACTGTGCCGAAGCCGCCACAGTTGGCAAGGCGTAACCCCGCGCTTCTACTACTTTCTGAGCTGATTTCGACGTTTCCAGTGTAGCTACTTGCAAGTCCCGATTTTTATCAAGCGCCAGCCTGACCGCATCGTCCATTGTCAATTGCCGCACCTGGGCCTGGGCTATCTGGCTCAAGATTAGTTGGGCTATTGTTAGGGATAGCGTGGTGATATAATTTATGTGTTTCATGAGATTTTTAATGAAAAAGAATGATTGGGCCGGGTATTGAGCGAGGCTACGTGTGACCCCGATGGGGTCAAATGTTTATAGAGAGACCCTTTGTGCTATAAACATCTGACCCCATCGGGGTCACACCCGCGCTTAGATCAATTCTGCGTGATCAGGTACCAATTCCAGCCCGGTCGGATAGCCAAGCGAGAACGGGAGTTTAAAGAGCTTCTGCGTGATCAATTATTGGCTCTAATGCGCCCACTTCTTCCTCCCTATGCTTCGGTACGCGAGAGAAATAAGAATACACCGCCGGAATGATGTAGAGCGTCAGCAAACCCGCGAACAGGAGTCCGCCAACGATCACGGTTCCAAGCGAGTTGCGGCTGTTTTCGGTAAGGGCAATCGGAATTGTTCCGAAAATCATCGCCAAACTGGTCATCAGGATAGGGCGGAACCGGGAAGCTGCGGCTACCTTGGCGGCTTCTAATGGGCTAAGGCCTGCTTCCTTGCTTTGGTTGGCGAATTCGACAATCAGAATACCGTTCTTGGTAATCAGACCGATTAGGGTAATGATGCCGATCTGACTGAAAATGTTGAGCGTCTGATCGAAAATCCACAGGCTGAGCAGTGCGCCCGTCATGGCCATTGGTACCGTGAGCAGGATAATAAACGGATCGATCAGGCTTTCAAACTGGGCGGCCAGGATCAAATAGATCAGAATCAGCGCGAACACGAACGCATAGAGAAGACTCGATGAGCTTTCGGCAAAGTCGCGGGATTCGCCTGCCAACGACGTTTTGATGGTTGGCGGTAATACTTTTTGGGCAATCCGGTTCATTTCGGCAACGCCGTCACCAATAGTTTTGCCTGGTACCAGACCCGCCGAAATGGTTGCCGAAATCGCCTGATCGTAGCGGTAGATGGCGGCAGGACTAATGCTTTCTTTAAACGAAACCAGGTTGTCCAGCGAAACGACATCGCCCGTTCGGGTGCGTACGTACATGGATTTGAGGTCGTAAGGCGTATCGCGATCCTGGCGTTGGAGCTGACCGATAACTTCGTATTGGCGGTCGTTGAAAATGAAGTAGCCGTAGCGTTGTCCACTCAAGGCCAATTGCAGACCTCGGGCGATTTCGGCAACGGATATACCCAATTCGGCGGCTTTATCTCGATTAATTTGAAGTACCAACTCAGGCTTATTGACCTTTAGATCGGAGTCGGCAAAGCGAAGGATCGGGCTTTTTCTGGCCTCATCCATAAACTTCGGTAATACATCTGTGATGGCGGCTAGATTAGTACCCTGCAACACAAACTGAACGGGCTGGGATTGACCAAACCGGCTACCAATCGTTGGCGGCTGAACCGGGAACACCATAACTCCTCTGAAATTCTGGGCATTTCGGGAATAGGTCGCGAATACATCGGCCTGGGTGGTTGCCCGCTGATCGGCTTTCTTAAGGAAGGTATTCTGGATAGCAACGTTGACCGGAGCGGGTGGTCCAAAAGTGAGCGCCAGAATGGAATAGGTCTGAAACAAACCCTGCGTGGAGTCGACCGAGAATTTGGCGATCTCGTTCATGTACTTCTCGGTGTACTCGTACGACGAACCTTCGGGCGCAATCACGGCCAGACTGATCTGAGCGCGATCTTCCAGGGGAGCCAGTTCAGAAGGAAGTTGCTTTCCAATGAAGTAGATCAAACCGAACGTACCGATAAGCGTTGGGAAAGCCACCCATCGGTAGCGCAGAAACCAGCCCAGCGACTTTTCATATCCTCGGTTCAACGTCACGAAGTACGGTTCCGTTGTGCGATAGAGCCAGTTCGGTTTGGTGTGCCGTTTGAGCAGATACGCGCTCATCATGGGCGAAAGCGTCAGCGCCACAAAGGCCGACACGATTACTGAACCCGCTACGACCACGGCAAACTCCTGAAAGAGCTTACCGGTAATCCCCGGCAGAAATAAAATCGGCAGGAAAACGGCAGCCAGTGTAATGGTTGTTGAGATAACGGCAAAATAGATTTCCGATGATCCTTTGAACGCAGCCTGCAAAGGCGACATGCCTTCTTCAACTTTCGCATAGATGTTTTCCAGCACCACAATGGCATCATCGACCACCAGCCCAATCGCCAATACTAAGGCTAACAGTGTTAAAATGTTGATAGAGTAGCCAGCCACATACATAATGAAGAAGGCTGATACGATGGAAACCGGAATAGCCACAACCGGAATAATGGTCGAACGCCAGTCGCGCAGGAACAGGAACAGAATCAGGATAACCAGCCCAAAGGCGATGAAGAGCGTTTCTTCTACCTCGGAGATCGAGTCGCGAATTGGTTCGGTGAAGTCTTTCCCGATAGTTAGTTGATAATCAGCCGGAATTTCCTTCCGTAATTCTTTCAGTCGACGGTAAAATTCATCGGCAATAGCTACGGCGTTGGCTCCCCGTTGGGGTTCAACAAAGACGCCTATTGTTGGCGAATTCCCTTTCAGACTGTTCAGAATGGCGGTTCGTTCGTTCTCCGCACCTAATTCGGCGTAGCCAATATCCCTGAAACGGATAATGCTGCTCCCTTCCTGCTTGACGATCATGTTATTGAAATCGTCTTCTTTCGTGAGTCGTCCCAGGGTTCGTACGGTCAACTCGTTTCGGTCGCCTTCAATACGACCCGACGGTAAATCCACGTTTTCTTTTCGTAGGGCCTGTTCAATATCTGACGGCGTTAATTGATAGGCCGCCAGTTTTGCCGGGTCGATTCGGAGCCGCATGGCGTACTTTTTCTCACCCGCAATACCCACCCGCTTCACGCCGGGAATGGTCTGCATCCGCTCTTTAATAACTGTTGAGGCAATATTGCTGACCTCCAGAATGCTGCGGGTTTTGCTTTCCACCGCCATGAAAATTACGATGTCGCCACTGTTGGCTTTCTCCACAATGGGCGGATCAACATCGCCGGGAAGTAAGCGTCGGGCTTTCGTCACTTTATCACGCACATCGTTGGCTGCGGCTTCCAGATCGGCGTCGAGGTTAAACTCAATCGTGACTACACTAGCGGCTTCACGCGATACCGATGAGATCGTTCGAATGCCGTTGGCCTCGCCAATTGCTTCTTCCAGTGGCTTCGTAATCTGATAGGCAATTACGTCCGGGCTGGCTCCCGGATAGGTTGTTGTAACGGTAACGATGGGTGAATCTGTGACGGGATATTCCCGAATTCCCAGATAGGTTAGTCCAACGAAACCAAAAAGTATAATCAATACAGAGAGTACACCGGCCAGCACAGGCCGTTGAATACTAATTCCCGACAAACTCATAATTGGGTAAATGTTAAGTCAATAATGAATGCAATAGATGCCTAATTGACAGTTGAAATGGTGACGGGTACGCCCGTATCGAGCCGTAGTAAGTTGGTGGTCAGTACAGTATCGCCAATAGATAGGCCGTCCAGAATTTGAACGGTGCCTTTGGTCCGGCTTCCCGTTTTTACGTCCCGGCGTTCGGCTTTGCCCTGGTTCATTCGGAACAATGAATACCCCTTGGCGGTTGGAATCAGGGCTTCGGTCGGAATCAAAATACCATCCTGAGCTACGTGTAATGCAAAGGCGATTTTGGCCGATGAACCCGGTACGAGTTTGCCGGTTGCGTTGTCGCTAACAGCTTTTACCAACAAACTCCGCGTGTTTGCCTCCAGCTTCGGTTCTGTTGCCGTAACCTTGCCTACGAATTGCTGGCTGCTATTCTCTGTCGTAAAGCGAATGGCCTGGCCAGCCCGAACATCCGACGCATATTTCTCGGGAATGGTGAAGTTGATTTCCACCCGGCTCAAATCGTCGAACGAACTCAGTACGGTAGCAGGGGTTACGTAAGCACCCACATCAACGCGCTTCAGACCCAGCCGACCCGAGAAAGGTGCCCGAATTTCGGTTTTCGCCAGATCAACATCGACCATGGCTAACTCGGCCTGTAACACATTCAGGTTGGTTAAAATCTTGTCGTATTCCTGTTGGTTGACGGCTTCGGTGGCGAGCAGTTCACGGAATCGTTTTTCGTCGAGCTTCGCCAGCTTTTCCTGAAGGGCTATCTTTTGTTTTTTGGCCAGCAGGTCAGCGTCATCTAATTTGAAGAGCAGGGTTCCCTGTCCAACGTAGCTACCTTCACGGGCATAGGCCCGAACCAGTTTACGCGCTACTTCACTGACTAAATCGACTTCCTGATTGGCTGCAATAGTACCGTTGGTCTGAAGTTCGTCGGTAATCGTTTCGCGTTTTACGACAAAAACATCGGTAGCTACTTTCGTATCGGCAGGTGGCGCAGCAGCGGACTTGCTGGCAGGCGACGCTGGTTTATTAGAGAACAGCTTTGGTGTGATGAAAAAAAGGGCGACGGTAAAGGCTACGATACCGGCGATGAGCGATTTTGTTCGATTATTGAGCGTTTTCATAATAAACGAGGTTGTATTGTTTTAATGTTCTATAACTATCGAACTATATTGTTTTATGGATGTCGAACAAGGGTGTATGCTAGATGGTTTCATTCGTTTGAAAAAACAGTGAATTTTTTTGAGCTGCCTAATCGTTGTATTGGCAATTACTGTAGCTACGTTGTTTTCTACAGTCTAGAGAGAATTGGAAGAAAATGGCTTATGAAACAGTACCAGCACCCCACCGTTGACCAGATTAGCTTAACCTGTGTGTTACATGCGTTGAGTGATCCGGTTCGGTTAAATTATGTACAGTGTCTGGCTAAACTTACGAGTGAGCAGCCCTGTGGGGCCATCCCGACGCCCGTAGCCAAATCGACGATGTCACATCATCTGCGTGTGTTGCGCGAGGCTGGAATTATTCATATCCGAACAGAAGGAACTCAAAGTATGACTTCGCTACGTTTGCACGATCTGGAAGAAAAATTTCCCGGCGTTTTAGATTCCGTTCTGAAGGCGGCAAATAATACCACTTCTGTAGAAGAAGCGTAGGATTCTTAAAATTGCCTATAGTTGAATTTTACAAATAAGGCAATGGAAACTATTTCACTCGACGAGTTCTATAAACAAATTACTCCGTCCGAAGAGGGAGGCTTGAGTTCTCTGTTACCTGAGGGAATAAACAAGGAGATCGGCCATTTCAATGTATTTAGTATAGCTGATCTGACTGCCAGAAGCAAGGGCAAGTCGTTCATGCCCTATAACCGAAGAGCCTACTATAAAATAAGTTTGATTCGCGGACGAAACAGGGCTGAGTATGCAGATAAGGTGATCGACATTGAGAAAAATGCACTCCTGTTCGCAACTCCTAAAGTGCCTTATCATTACTTGCCGCAGGATATGGACCAGGCGGGATATTTCTGTGTGTTTACCGATGAATTTTTAGTACAGGCAAAAAGCGGTGTTGTGGCCGATGAACTGCCTATTTTTCAGCCCGGCGGCTATCCGATCTTCCAGCTTTCTGACGAAGAAACGGAAGAAATAGAATTTATTTTCAAAAAGATACACAAGGAGTTAGGCTCGAACTACGCCTATAAATATGACCTAATCCGTAATTATGTGCTTGAACTGATTCACTACGGACAAAAATTACAGCCTGCCACATCCTTATATCCTACCCATACGGCTTCGGCTCGCGTTTCCTCATTATTTATTGAACTGCTAGAGCGGCAATTCCCGATTGAATCGCCCCACCAAAAGCTCAGCTTGCGTACCGCCAAAGACTACGCGGAGAGGTTGGCAATTCACGTCAATCACCTCAATAAAGTCTTAAAGGAAAACACTGGTAAAACCACTACCGATATTATCAGCAGCCGGATTGTGCAGGAGGCTAAAATCCTCTTGAAACAAACCAATTGGAACATTTCCGAAATCGCTTACAGCCTGGGCTTTGAAGAGGTGGCCCATTTCTCCAATTTTTTCCGTAAACAGACGTCACTTTCACCTGTGGCCTTCCGTGCGTAAAAGCCCTGATTTGAATTTTGCAACTATTAGATTGATGTTTGCAAACGGCCGCTCTGGCAATGGCTCTACCTTTGTTCCATCAACTTTTCAACAGACGATGGAACTGAGCAACAACACAATTCAACAATTCTTTGTGTTCTCGGCGTCTCTGTGGATAAAACAAGCGTAGTTTATCAACTAACACATTGAATAATGACAACCAACAGTAAAATCGCCTTGGTCACTGGCGGAAGCCGTGGCCTGGGTAAAGACATGGCGCTTAGCCTTGCCCAAAAAGGTATCGACGTAATTCTGACCTATAACAGTCAACAAGACGAAGCCCTGGCTGTAGTCGCTGAAATTGAAAAAACAGGCCAGAAGGCGGCAGCGCTACAACTTAACACGGGTGATACAAAAAGTTTTGATGCGTTTTTCAGTCAGCTCACCGCCGTTCTGAAAGACACGTTTGCTACCGACCATTTTGATTTTTTAATCAACAACGCAGGTATAGGAATTCGGGCTTCATTTGCCGAAACGACCGAAGAGCAGTTTGACTTGCTGATGAACATCCATTTCAAAGGCGTATTCTTTTTGACTCAAAAAGCACTGCCGCTTATTAATGATGGTGGCCGAATTATCAACCTGTCTACAGGCCTGGCCCGTTTTACATCACCCGGCTATGCCGCCTACGCATCTATGAAAGGCGGAATTGAAACATTGACTAAGTATATGGCCAATGAACTAGGTTCGCGGGGTATTGCGGTTAATATCGTAGCGCCGGGTGCCATTGAAACGGATTTTGGCGGTGGTGTTGTTCGAGATAATCCGCACGTAAATCAGCATCTTGCCAGTATAACGGCTTTAGGTCGGGTTGGCCGTCCTGATGATATCGGTGGGGTTGTGGCTTTCTTATGTACCGACGATGCAAAATGGATAAATGCCCAGCGTATTGAAGTGTCGGGCGGTATGAACCTATAGCACAATCAATAGAAGTGAACAGGCTATCTATTCGACCCAGTTGGACTATAGTCAACAAGACAGCACATCTTTCAGTAACAAATCAAAGCCATCAATAGCCAATCCCTATTGATGGCTTTGATTTTTCTGTGTACTATCCGGCCAATTACTCAATTTCTTTAACAATTTTTCTCCAATTCAAGTTGATATATTATGTAAATAGGTCACAAATAAGTTAACATCAATGAGATGATAAGCTTATTTTGGTAACTTATAATATAGATATTTGATGGAAAATAAGATTTGTGTTGTTGTCGTTTCTGATCATGTGTGAAAACTTAGTATTCCGGGTTTTCACTATACTTTATTTAGTAACTAGGCTAACCCTATCAAGCCCTTACTTACATGGGCAATCATTGCCAGACGTTCCTTCTGATATTAAGTTGGCGGGGGTGCCCATTCATTTGACCCAACAGAGTAAGTCCCTGATTCAGCAGGAAATGCAACTTTTGTATGCGTACCCAACTAATATTCACAACGATATTAGTGCATTACAGCAGTTGACTCCCATCCTGAAACCACTGTTGAACAAGGCCAATCTGCCCGATGATTTTCGCTTTGTACTCTTGCCTTTTGCCGATGTAGATTCACTTGGGTTCTGGGGTTTGTCGCAGGCTCAGGCACGAAATCTTCGTCTTCGTATAGATAGTTATGTTGATGAACGATATCATGTAGGGATAAGTACAGAAGCTGTGCTCAATCATTTGTCTCGCTTGCAGGAAACACAGAAAAATTACGTGTTGACCTTGCTAAACTATCTTCAGGAGAATACAGATCTACGCGTTTCTCAATCAATTGATCCAGCGTATATTTTGCTTGGTCCCAAAAGTCCACCACTAATCTGGAAGATTATAGCCCGCAAGCTGGTTTTTGAACAGGAGTCGTTAACCTATCGCCCAACAGTTAACTATATCCTTTATACCTATCCCAATGGTGAGGGCCAAACGCTTCATACAATTGCCCAGCGTTTACAAATCGCCGACGACCGGATAAGGCCTTTCAATAAGTGGCTGAAAACGGCTTATATTCCAACCAATAAGGAGTACTCTGTACTTGTTCAGGTAACACCCGCCGAATTTTCGAATGTACAGACATTGGCTAGCTCGGAGCCCAAAAATGAGGGCTTATATCCACTAGCTAGCGCTTTTCCTGTGTTAGTTAAATCAACAGGTAAACTGGATAAGCTACGGTCGGCCGCCGTTTTTTACGAGATTAATGACCGCCATGGTGTACAGGCCCAGAATTGTGATAATGCAATTACGTTGGCATTTTACGGGGATATTTCGGTTGATAAATTCCTTACATTCAATGACCTCAATGCGGAGCATGACGTTATCCGACCTGGCGAGGTTTATTATCTCCAACCCAAAGCTAAGCGTGCTAAAATCCCGTTTCACGTTGTACAGAGAAATCAGACTTTATTAGAGATATCAAATAGATATGGTGTTCGGTTAGAATCAATCCTGAAGTACAATCGTATGGCAGCTATTCAGAGACTACAACCGGGGCGAATCATGTGGTTGCAATCGAAACGTCCAGACAACCGGCCTGTAGAGTACATCCAATTAGCTCCCGAGGAGCCTACCATAGCCAGAACCGAACTCGTATTATCTGTTCAGGATTCATTACAGGATCAGCCTGACGAGAGCACTAGTTTACCAAAGTCCGGTATAGAAAATGATAGTCTGGTAATAGCAAAAGATAGCCTGCATTCAGCAGTAGTGGAGGATGATACACTTACCCTACGCGATACGGCACCGATTGACATTCCACGAGCCATAAAATGGCATACGGTTGTACCCGGTCAGACGTATTATGCGATTTCCCGTTTATATGGGGTTACAGTTAACCAACTCTACAACTGGAATAAACTGTCGGAACGTATTCCACTTCGGGTGGGCCAAAAGCTAATAGTCGGTATGAGTGACAAACAACGTCTAGTTGTTAGCAGACCAATTTATAAGCGAAAAACAGTTCAGGTTACTCAGCCTACACCACCGAAACGAAATGCGATTTTTTACACGGTTCGTGCTGGACAAACACTCTATCGGATTGCGCTCCAGAACAACGTAATGGTTAAGGATTTGATACGCTGGAATGATCTGAAAAGCTATGTGATTGAAGTTGGCCAGATCTTGCTGATTTGGAAATAAAAAGCCGGTTGTATCCGTACAACCGGCTTCAATCTTGAAACCAGCAAGGCTTATAGCAGTCTGCCTACTTAATTAAGCCGTTCAAAAATCCCGGCAACGCCCTGGCCACCGCCTACACAGGCAGACACCATTCCATATTTTTGGTCACGACGACGCATTTCGTTTAACAATTGCACTGATAACCGAGCACCCGTTGAGCCGAGCGCATGGCCTAAAGCAATTGCTCCACCATTCGGATTAATCTTGCTGCGGTCAAGGCCTAATTCCTGAATAACTGCCAGCGACTGAGCCGCAAAGGCTTCGTTTAGCTCAATTAAATCAATATCGTCTTGCTTTAAGCCCGACTTTTTGAGCGCAATAGGAATGGCGGCAACAGGCCCAATTCCCATAATTTTAGGTTCAACACCTGCTGTAGCGTAAGAAACCATGCGAGCAACCGGCTTTAAATTCAGTTCATTGACTAACCGCTCCGACATGACAACCACAAAAGCGGCTCCGTCTGATGTTTGCGACGAATTACCGGCAGTTACTGAGCCACCAGCCGCAAACACAGGCTTTAGCTTAGCCAGACCTTCGGCGCTGGTGTCTTTACGTGGGCCTTCATCTTGCGTGACGGTCCATTCACGGGTTTTCTTTTTGTTACTTTCTGCGTCGAAGTAAGTTTCGCTTACCTTGATGGGCACAATTTCGTCGGTGAATTTTCCTTCCTTCTGGGCTGCTAATGCTTTCTGATGTGATTCCAGGGCAAATTCATCCTGCGCATCACGGCTGATTTTGAACTGTTGAGCAACTTGTTCAGCCGTAAGACCCATACCGATATAATAGTCTGGGTGTTCTTTGGCGATTTCGTAATTCAGTGCCGTTTTCCAGCCCATTACGGGTACCAGCGACATTGATTCGGTGCCTCCGGCAATGATACAGTCGGCTAGTCCAGCGTGGATTTTGGCCGATGCAATCGCAATTGCTTCCAACCCTGAACCACAATACCGATTTATGGTCATACCCGGTACGCTATTCGGCAAGGAGAGCAACGCAATATACCGGGCAATCTGCATGCCTTGTTCGGCTTCGGGAACTGCATTCCCTACAATTAGATCTTCAACACGAGCCGGATCGAGGTTAGGTACCTGGCTTAATAAATGCTTGATTACTTCAGCCGCCATATCGTCGGGGCGGGTGAAACGGAGACCTCCACGTGGGGCTTTTCCCACTGCAGTACGGTATCCGGCTACAATGTATGCGTCCATAAAAGCAATGTTATTTACTGGTTAAGCAGGAAATTAACAGAATAACCAATTTTTGAACTGAATAATTACCTCCAAAGAAAATTATTATGCAAGCATACTATTTTTCTTTGGAAACTACAATGGTTCAGGGTTGAGTTAGCTGCCTTTTGAAGAAATCCCAGGCTTCGAGGTAGACATTAATGTCGTTCGGATAGTCGTGTTTACCTCCAATTACTTTTAATAACGTAACCTCTGGTTTGCCTTTCTCTTTGTAGGTATACCGCTCAATAGTTTTGTGATCATTCGGATCGGTATCGGGTAATAATTCTTTGAGCGGCTGTTTTTTGTAGCCTGCCAAATCTGCCCAATAATGGAATGTGCGCTCGGTTGACCGAACAAGTCCCATACTAATTGTGCCAGTTATAACTTCCCCGCCTTCATAGGGATTTGTCTGATCGGCCGTACCATTCACAATCATGACCGGGACCGCAATTCTTTTTTCGGGGCAATCCAGGTTGTTCGTATCCGGAAGATTAGCAATCAGGGCAGTTATCGCCCGAAATTTTTCGGGCATTGTCAATGCGAGTTTATAGGCCATATGTCCACCGCCGGATGTACCCACCGCGAAAACCTGCTTTGTATTGATTTGGTACTTTTTGGTGAAATAGTTGATCATTTCGCCAAAAAAAGCATTTTCATTGATGTCCTCTTTATTGGCTACCGAGTTTGCCGTTTTACGACATTCATTCCAATAGCGCTTATAGCCATCTGGGTAAACCAGCAACAAATTTTCACTGTCTGATTTTTCTTCCAGCTTTTCCGCACCTTTTCGGGCTCCTTCTCCATTTCCTCCCGAACCGTGCAAAATGAAAATTAATGATGAATTTGCTTTCGCTGGTTTTATAAAATGAAAGGTTCGATAATGCCCTTCCACTAGAATGGAGTCAGTTAATAATGGCTTTTGTGCCGATGCAATGCTCAGGCCAAGAACACATATAAGCAGTAAGAATCTTACCATAGAATGAATGGGACTATGTTTAACTAAATTATCTCCTTTTGACATAAAGCACCTAATATTTATTCATACTCCACGAACAAAATAAGCCGCTCATCGAGCGGCTTACAATTAATCAACGTCAGTCAATAAAATCACATGAATCCTGGTCAGAAATGCCGGTCGCCTGCTTCGCGCTTACCGAGCATAACTGCACCGACCATAGCAATGATGAAGAGGATTGACGCTAATTCAAAGGGCAAAATATAGTCGCTGTAAAGTAACTGGCCCAAGTTCTCAACCAACCCTGTTTTAGAGCTAAACGTTGCTGAATTAACGGTTGGCACCTGAGCACTTTTAGCCCGGAAAATAGTGATGAGCATCACCATTAACACACCACCAACCACTACAGATATCATCTTTGTCAGGTTAGTCTTCGACTCTTCATCCTCTTTCCGTAAATTCAGGAACATGATGGTGAACAGAAACAAGACCATAATAGCCCCAGCATAAACGATAATATTGACCGCAGCCAAGAACTGAGCGTTCAATAATATGTAATGACCAGACAAGCAGAAGAACGTAGCAATGAGGGCTAGAACGCTATAAATAGGGTTTCTTGCGGTTACAACACCAATGGCACTGAACAGGGTGATGACTGTCAGGAGTAGGAATAGGTAGCCGGTGGGCGTTAGTGTTTTAAAAAAATTAAATGTCTCAGTCATAAAAATGTTGTCATTTTTTGTCATTAGATCGCCATTAATTGTCATTAGCATTACTGCTTTGAGACTACTTAATGACAATAAATGACAGTTTTTAGGTCGCGGCTCGTGTTAGGCTAGGTTCGGTTGGCGTCGTCTTTACTTCGGAGTTATTAGCCCGGATATACCGGTCGTCCATCTTCTCAACCAGTTTATCTTTGCCATAAATAACCTCGTCACGTTCCTGAAAAACGGGGACCATTTGGTCGTGGCGTAAATAAACAGCCTGTTTGGGACAAGCTTCTTCGCACAATCCGCAGAAGATGCAGCGAAGCATATTGATCTCATACACAGCTGCATATTTCTCTTCTCGATATAAGCTTTCTTCGCCTTTTTTGCGCTCGGCCGCCACCATCGAAATCGCTTCTGCCGGGCAGGCAACCGCACACAAGCCACAAGCTGTGCAACGTTCGCGACCTTGCTCATCTCGTTTCAAAATATGATGCCCCCGATAGATAGGGCCAAGATATTTTTTTACTTCTGGGTATTGAATAGTCGGCTTCTTCCGGAAAAAGTGGCGAATAGTGATGGCTAACCCGCCAATAACCGCAGGTAAGTACATCTTCTCCGCCAGGGTCATTTCCTTGTTACTGACCTGTTTAGAGCGATTTGTTAGTTGCATAAACGTAGTGGTTAGTAGAGAATGATCAGCCATTAATCAACCATTATTACTGAACACTCCCTACTCAATAGTTATGACTGCTGAGGAATAATATCTCGTTTTGGTGCACGAGCCGTTGAGGTTACAGCCAATACAATCATCACAATGGCAATTAGCCAGGTTGCATATTTGAAATTGTACAGTAAGCCTGCGCCGGTTAGTACAACATTAAGGATCGCCAGCGGGATAAATGTTTTCCAGCCCAAATTCATAAGTTGGTCGTACCGGAAACGAGGAAGCGTCCAGCGAACCCACATGTAAAAGAAAATGAAAAAGAAGATCTTACCGAAATAAACAATAACACCAAGGGCAGTTGCCACATTATGTCCTGTTATGGTGCCTAGCGATTTTTCAAGCGCCTGCCCCACTTCATTCATGAATGGGTAGTGGAAACCGCCAAAATATAGCGCCGAAATAAACGCCGAGGAAACAAACATATTGATGTATTCGGCGAATAAATAGAAGCCCAGTTTCATTGAACTGTATTCGGTATGATAACCACCAACGAGTTCCGTTTCGCACTCAGGCAAATCGAAGGGGGTACGGTTACATTCGGCAAAGGAGCAGGTCAGGAAAATAATAAAGCCTAAGGGCTGGGTGAAAATATTCCACTCAAAAAATGTAGCCTGCTCATCAATTATCGCCTTTAGCGACAAGGAGCCGCTCATCATCAAAATGGCAATAAGCGATAGGCCCAGCGCAATTTCATAGCTGATATTTTGCGAAGCAGCCCGAATAGCACCTAACAACGAGAATTTGTTATTTGATGCCCAACCACCCACCATAACGCCGTAGACGCCCAACGAAACGACGCCGAAGATATACAGCACGCCAATGTTAATTTCAATAGCCTGTACCGGAATGGCATAGTTGCCAAATTTGATGGTGTCGCCAAAAGGAATGACTGCACTCGACATCAAAGCCGTTAGCATGGCTAAGCAGGGACCAAGAATAAACAGCCACTTGCTGGCCTGAGCTGGAATAAAGTCTTCTTTGAAAAACATTTTTCCCGCGTCGGCAAGGGGTTGTAAAAGCCCAAACGGACCCGCTCGGTTTGGGCCGATACGATCCTGTAAAAAGGCTGCCACCTTGCGCTCAGCATACGTAGAGTACGCAGCAATGCCGAGCGTTATCGCGAAAATCGCAAGGATAATGATTCCTTTAACGAGTAATATGGTTAAGTCCATTTTTAAAAAGTTTTCGATGTACAGTTTTCGGTATTTAGTTGGCTAACGCAAGATTGCTATTGATGCGTTAGCCAATCAAATTTCGAAAACTGTAAACCATATACCTGATTAATTTCTCAAGGTTCTGGGTCCAAAGCTGATGGCAATACCTTCGCAAAACGTTCTGGGGCTAATTGTTTAATACCCAATTGCGACGTATCCCGCTCATCATGAATAGACTTATATTCGGCAGCGGCTAAACGTTGGCCAAAGCTTGGTTTTATGGTATCAGCCCGATATTTGTTAGCCGAAATAACCGAACTCCGGGAGATCTTCGTTGGGCCTTCAATTGTCCAATCACTAGTTTTCTTCATGTCAAACCGGCAGGTATTGCAGATGAACTCCAGTACTTCGCTCCACTCATTCTTACGGGCCGTTACCCGAATTACATCTTCGCCCCGGTACCAAAGTGTAACTTTCCCCGAGCAGGTTGGGCAATCACGATGTGCGTCAACGGGTTTAGAAAACCACACCCGATTTTTGAACCGATAGGTTTTATCCGTCAATGCACCAACCGGGCATACGTCAATGACGTTGCCCGAGAAATCATTGTCAATCGCTTTTTCGATGTAGGTACCAATTTCAGAGGCATCACCCCGGCCCAATACACCGTGAACGCGCTTGTTGGTGATTTGATCAGCCGTGTACACACAACGATAGCACAGAATGCAACGCGTCATGTGCAACTGAATATAGGGACCAATGTCCTTCTTCTCGAACGTCCGACGGTCTTCTTCGTAACGAGTTGTGGATTTGCCGTGGTCAAACGCAAAGTTCTGGAGATCGCACTCGCCAGCCTGATCACAAACGGGGCAATCGAGCGGGTGATTGAGCAACAAGAACTCAACTACACCATTTCGGGCGTCAATAACCTGTGGGCTGGTTTCGTTTTCGACAATCATACCATCCTGCACAGCTGTCAGACAGGAAGCCACCAGTTTGGGCATCGGGCGAGGATCTTTAGCTGACCCCGCTGCAACACGCACCAAACAAGCCCGGCATTTACCGCCACTACCTTTTAGTGGCTGATAGTAACACATAGCCGGAGGAGCAACTGCTGGTCCAATTTTACGAGCGGCCTGCAAAATGGTTGTACCCGGCTCGACTTCAACTTCAATTCCGTCAATCGTGACTTTAAGTAATTGCGGCTTTACGTCTTCCATATATCGTAGTGCGGCTGGAAAGCCACAGGTCAATTAAGTATTGCACGGCTTTCCGGCCGCGTTACATTATACCAATGCCATTTCTCCCCGATAGACCGCACCCGGTTGAGTTGCTTCGGACGGGTGGTCGATGTGCCATTGGAACTCATCCCGGAAGTGCCGAATTGCACTGGCAACGGGCCAGGCCGCTGCGTCGCCGAGCGGGCAAATTGTATTTCCTTCGATCTTTTTGGCTACGTCAACTAGCAGATCAATATCCTGCTGATGGCCGTGACCGTATTCAATACGATGCAGAACTTTCTCCATCCAGCCCGTTCCTTCACGGCAGGGACTACATTGTCCACAGGATTCGTGATGGTAGAAGCGTGAGAAGTTCCAGGTGTTCCGAACAATGCAGGATGTTTCATCGAAAAGTATAAAACCACCCGAGCCAAGCATAGTGCCTGTTGCGAAACCACCATCCGAAAGTGACTCGTAAGACATCAAACGCTTTTCGCCATTAGCCAGTGTCAACGCTAAGTTAGCTGGTAAAATGGGCACTGATGATCCTCCCGCTACCAGTGCCTTGAACTTATGGCCCGGACGAATACCTCCGCACCACTCATCGGCATAAATAAAGTCTTCAACTGGAACGCCGAGTTCAATTTCATACACACCGGGTTTATTGATGTGGCCTGAAGCTGAAATTAACTTCGTACCCGTGCTACGCCCGATACCGATACCGGCGTAAGCCTCTCCGCCATTATTCACTATCCAGGCTGTTGTGGCAATGGATTCAACATTGTTAACAACTGTTGGACTTTGATATAAGCCTTTTACGGCTGGGAACGGCGGTTTGTTCCGTGGATTGCCGCGTTTACCTTCTAATGATTCGAGCAGAGCGGTTTCTTCGCCACAGATATAAGCTCCTCCACCTGGTTGTACGACCAGCTCAAGGTCGTAACCAGAGCCCAGAATATTCTTACCCAGAAATCCTTTTGCTTTTGCTTCAGCAATGGCTTTTTCAAGGATATGAATCACATACATTAACTCACCCCGCACATAGATGAACGACTTGTTGGCACCTAATGCGAACGATGAAATAATCATTCCCTCAATAAGTAAGTGGGGAATGTTCTTCATCAGATAGTGGTCCTTAAATGTACCGGGTTCCGATTCATCAGCATTACAGACCAGGTAACGGGGAACACCCTCTGGCTTAGCCAGAAAGCTCCACTTCATACCCATCGGGAAGCCCGCGCCACCCCGGCCGCGCACCCCCGCTTTTTTTACTTCTTCGACAATAGACTCGGGAGTCATTGTCTTTATTGCCTTCTCAACAGCGGTATAGCCGCCTTGCTTCCGGTATACATCGAAGGTTTCAATGCCGGGAACGTTGATATGTTCAGTTAAAATTTTGGTAGCCATGGGGGGAGGTTATTTCGACAGTTCGTCAATGATTTCGTCCACGCGCTCGTTGGTGAGGTGCATGTAATATTTCTCCCGAATCTGAAATACGGGACCCATACCACAAGCAGCAAGGCATTCTACTTCTTTAAGGGTGAACTGCCCATCAACGGTCGTTTGACCCGTATCAATGCCAAGTCGCTGTTTCAGATGGGCGTATACTTCTTCGCCCCCCATTAAGCAGCAAGGGCCCGTTCGGCAATATTCAATAACATGCTTGCCAACCGGATTGAGGTGATACATAGTGTAGAACGACGCCACTTCGTAAACCTCAATGGGTTGAATATCAAGCATTCTTGCTACATAATCCATACCTTCGGGACTGGTCCAGCCTTCCTGCTCCTGCAATACATGCAAGAGGGGTAATAGGGCTGATTTCTGTTTTCCTTCGGGATAGCGGGCAATAATTTCCTTTGCTTTTGCTAATCGTTCGGGCGTGAATTGTACGGCGGAGTTATTGTCTGTTATCATACGTTTCGGCAGGATTTACGCATCCAGTTCGCCAGCAATTACATTCATGCTACTCATAATCACAATGGCATCTGATAAGGTCAGGCCTTTGCACATTTCAGGATATGCCTGATAATAAATAAAACATGGACGGCGGAAGTGCAACCGATAAGGAGCACGGCCACCATCACTAATCAGGTAGAACCCTAACTCACCATTACCACCTTCAACAGCATGATAGACTTCGCCGACGGGAGCGTCTATTTCACCCATCACAATCTTGAAGTGATAGATAAGGGCTTCCATGTTTTTATAGACTTCCTGTTTAGGAGGCAGATAGTACTGGGGGGCGTCGGCGTAGTAGGGTCCTTGCGGCAGATTATCCATTGCCTGCTTGATGATGCGCAAACTCTGCCACATTTCCTCGTTCCGAACCATGAAGCGGTCGTAAGTATCACCACTTTGACCAACTGGAATGTCGAATTCAAAATCCTGGTACGAGGAATACGGGTTCATAACGCGTACATCATAATCCACGCCAGCCGCCCGGAGGTTAGGGCCCGTAAATCCGTAACTCAAAGCACGTTCTGCCGAAATGCCACCCACCCCAATAACACGGTCCATGAAAATCCGGTTACGGTTGAAGAGGTTTTCGAACTCAGCCAGTACTTTGGGGAAACGAACCAGCAATTCATTGATTTTGCGAATGGCAGTAGGGGAGAGATCACGCTCCATGCCACCAATACGACCCATATTTGTGGTTAGTCGAGCACCACAAACTTCTTCGTAGATTTCATAGATGTTCTCCCGTTCCTGATAGATATAGAGGAAGCCGGTAAAAGCACCGGTGTCAACACCCAGAATACCGTTACAAATGAGGTGATCGGCCAAACGAGCCAACTCCATCATAATTACTCGGATATACTGGGCTCGTTTTGGAATATCGATACCCAGCAATTTCTCGACGGTCATGTGCCAGCCCATGTTATTAATGGGTGACGAACAATAGTTCATCCGGTCGGTAAGCGTCGTGATCTGGTAGAATGGTCGTCGCTCGGCAATCTTCTCAAATGCCCGGTGGATATACCCAATTGTTTGCTCGCCCGACACGATTTTCTCCCCATCCATTTGCAGGATGTTCTGGAAAATCCCGTGTGTAGCGGGGTGAGTGGGACCGAGGTTAAGCGTTGTTAGCTCATTAACATACTGAACCGGGCCTTGCTCGGCAGGCAGATTTTTATTCGCTATGTCTAGTTCTTCAGAAACCATAATATAAAGAGCGAAAGAGCGAATGAGTGAAAGAGTGGCTGGCAAATGGATTTCCGTGCTTTCACTCGTTCGCTCTTTCGCTAGTTGTTATCGTCCAAACAATGCATCAATTTTATCTTCCCGTGTACCGTCTTCGAGCGGATACTCTTTACGCATGGGATGATAATCCATTTCCTCCATATTCAAAATCCGACGTAAGTCAGGATGCCCGTCGAAGATAATACCAAACAGATCGAACGTTTCTCGCTCCATCCAGTTCGCACTGGCGAATAGAGATACCATCGTTGGTATATGCACATCATCGGCAGTAAGATAGACCTTGATCCGTAAGCGGAAATTATTGGTCAAACTGTGTAAATGATAGACTACACAGAACTCCTTACCAGTCGAGTCAGGGTAATGAATCGCGGTAATATCTGTCAGGAAGCCAAATTGTAACGTCTGATGACCTTTCAGGTACGTTACCAAAAGAATGATCTGATCGCGGCTGGTTGAGCAGGTTAGCAGGTCATACGGATCATCAAAGTCTGTAACAGCCTCGCCAAACTGGTTAATAATTGTCTGCGCAACTTCTTCGTTGGTCAGCATCGTCAATGAGTGAGTGAGTGATAAGTAAATTGGTAGATGCTATAGTCGACTCTGGTCGTATAGATGCATTTACCAATCTTCCATTTATTGAATACTATAGGAACTCAGTAATTTCTGATACTCTTCGGTATTGCGCCGGCGTAGTGACTCATTCTTTGCCAGTTCCTGTACTGCAAGTACACCATCCAGAATCTGTTCTGGGCGAGGAGGGCAACCCGGTACGTATACGTCAACCGGAATAATGCGATCAATGCCCTGCAAAACACTATAAGTATCGAAAATGCCTCCACTAGAAGCACAGGCACCAATGGCAATAACCCAGCGAGGTTCGGCCATCTGTAGATAGACTTGCTTTACAATAGGGCCCATCTTTTTGGCAATGGTGCCTGCCACAAGCAACATATCTGCCTGACGTGGAGAGAAGCTGGGGCGTTCAGCACCAAAGCGGCCTAAATCGTAGTGTGAGGCCATGGTTGACATAAATTCAATACCACAGCATGAGGTTGCAAACGGCAGGGGCCAGAGCGAATTTGCCCGAGCCAGCCCAATTATTTTATCAAACGAAGTAGCCGAGAAACCTGGGCCATCATAACTCGCGGGGGCTTCGGCCAATTTAATGTCTGCTGCCATAAAAAACACGGTCCGCCGTTGCGGTTGTAGTTAGTTAGTATAACAACGAATAAATATGCTCTAAAATTCATTTGTTAGGGCCTATTCCCACTTGAGAATACCCTTGCGGATGATGTAATAGAAGCCTGCCAGGAGTAAACCCATAAACAGGACCATTTCAACAAATCCGGTCATGCCCAAGCCCTTAAAATTAACTGCCCAGGGATATAAAAAGATCACCTCCACATCGAACAGGACGAATAGGATCGCAATCAGAAAATACTTAATAGATATTGGGGTGCGTGCATCTCCCTGTACTGGGATACCACATTCGAATGGATCATCTTTTTTCTGGCTATGACGTTTTGGCCCAAGAGCATGGGTAGCAATCATGGTTGCCACGATGAAACCAATAGCTAAACCAAGCTGAATAAGCACCGGCAAATAATCAGCCGGAACATAAGTTGTGTTCATACAATGAGTTGAGAAGACCGGCGCAAATGTAGCGATAAAACCAATAGACTCACGATAGCGAGTCTACGTTACTCTACACTAAATATGACTCAAAGATACGACAATGGCTTGTTTAACCAATGCCTGATACAGAGACTAAACCAGTAGAAAACACCAAAAGCCTTTCGGTACCGAAAGGCTTTTGGTGTAAAATGCGTGGAATTAATTATCGATTAATAATAATCCGTCGGGAAACATCAAAACCCGCCGAACGAACCCGAACCAAATAAATGCCTTGTGACAGACCCGAGAGGTCAATGGATTTACGTTCATCGAGAATTGGAACCTGAGTTGAGAAGAGTTTTTGCCCGCTCAACGAGAACACGTCAACATCTGCGTTCTTCAGGTTTTCAATCGTTTCAATCGTAATGGTCCCCGTTGTTGATGGGTTTGGGTAAATACTCAGCCCCCCGTTTGATCGGTCAAATGTAAATGCCTTAGGGGCACTGTAGTCTGAGTAGCAGGTTAGATTATTCCCATTAGAAAGTGTAAATGTTGTTTTGGCACGAGCCGAATAGTTAGCGGATACAACCACTTTTACAACAGCACTGGTTTGCGGAATTACTTCTCCACCAGCTCGTCGCCAATCGAATAAATCAGGTTGGCCACCTGTTGGTGTAGGAAGCACGGCCTGTAAACTATAGGCACCAATTTGTTCAATACTGGGTGTGGGAACCTTGGGCCGTACCGTTAGGCTAACAATTGCTGGTTGAACAGATTTACAACCATATACATTAACAGCCTGTAAAGAATAGTTGCCGGATTTTGTCAAGGCAATCGTTTTGCTAAGGGTACTTGTCGTGCTCAGACTCCATAAACCTGTACTGTTTGCAGACGTATTGGCAATGAGTGATAACGTTGAGTCCGCACAGATTTGCTGCTGATTATCAACTACTTTCCCTGGCTGACTGGCTAATGAAATAGTTGGGGTTGCTGGCTGAATTGGGCTTTGTACCTCAATAGCAGGCGACAGATACGTATTCCCGTTTCTATCTTTCAACACGGCTCTATAAAGTCCCGGTTGGTTAACCGTAATTGTCTGTGTTGTCTGGCCAGAATTCCATGTATAGGATTTGTACGATCCGGGTAGACTTAGGGTCAGGTTACTATTGGATGTACCACAAGTAACGGCAATGGCTGGCTGAGGTAAAGGTGGCAGTGGCCTTGAACTGGCAAAAAAAACAGCGTTCAGGCTAGAAAACCAAGCTTGTGCTAAATCATTCAGGCCTTTATCTCCTGGATTGTTTGTTGACCGGTTACCGAAGTGAACAATATCAAAACGGGGAATTTGAATGTTATCAGTAAATGGGCCAGCAAAAACATTGTTGTTATAGGTGTTTATAACATCGTTCTGTGCTTGAATAATATCCTGACTTACCTGCCCATCATTATACGATGATCTTGCCAGAACCCAGGCTGGGTAACGCTCTGTATCCGCACGGGTTTTATTGACTATGTATTGCATATTATCCGCATAGTCTTTTCGGCTGGAATGTAGGGGTACATTATCTGTTTCGCCCTGTTGCCATAACACTGCACGTAGACCCTGAAGAGAGCAATAGTAGCGAAGGGCAATTACTAGATTAGCATAGGGCATGCCAACCGGAAAGTTTTCGTCGGGAGTGCCAATCGCAAAAATATTTTTAGCAAGTAGGCCATCAGCGCTGTCATGCCAGTTTTTAATAATTGTTGCTGACCAGGCAGTATTGATAAACAAAACCGGAACGCCGTACTGCTTCACAATCAGATCACCCAAAACGCCCCAACACCAGGCACTCTGCCCACGTGGCCCAATAATTGATGTAGCACTAAGCTGTTGAAAGGTTGGAGCTGGAGGGTCAGCAAGTGAGTTAGCCGTAATGTTATCATACGATACGCAGTTAACCCGATCATCAGCTGCTCCCAAAGCGCCATAATTCTGAAAGCCCTGTGCGTTCGACTGGCCAGTTATAATAAAGACTTCGCCAATACCAACTTTACGAACAACGTCTGTACCAACCGCTTTACCGCCAACAAATGCCTGTACTTCTAGGCGATACCATCCTCCTTTTGCGCGCACTGAACCTTGGAAAATTCCACCTTGTGGATTTCGCTGAATAGTAACCCATTCCGTATTTAAACCCTGCCCATTTTCTTCTGCCTGAACTCGTGCCTGAACACTATCAATGGGTTGATAAATGCTACCTGACAAATAGATTGTGCTGGTATTATCATTTTCACGTTGAAATATTGCCCTACTTTCTGGGTAGGTAATTTTGAGTACTTGACTGCTAGTCTGGGCAGTGGTTCTTGAGCTAACAGCAACCAGCCCCAACGTTAGCAGACATACTAGAAAATAATTGTTGTTCATTTGGTATCTATCAATAACTCTCCCTTTTCTGTTAGTGGTGGTGTTGACCTTAACCAATAACTCATGCAAAAACCAGACCGCTCTTACTAAGCGCTCAGCAGTTCATCTGCCAGAATTTACTATCCCGGTAAAATGCAAATTTAAAGCTAGTTTCTATGATTGAACGGTTATCCTAGGATTAATATTACAATCCTAGGATAATTCGCTTGGAAACATCGAAGTCTGCAGCCTGAACACGTAAAATATAGGACCCCGATGGCATGCCTGTTAGTGTTAGCTGTTTCCGGTCGTCGAAGGAAGGAACGCTGGTTGTTAGTACTACCTGACCAGTCAGCGTATAAATTGTGAGCACAGCATTAGTTAGATTCTCGCGGGTCTCTACGATTAAAATTTTATCAGGATTTGGGTTCGGGTAAACGCTTAGGCCTTTATTATTTACATCAATGGTAAACGAAACGGGAGCCGATGGAAGAGAAAAACAGGTTAACGTTTGCGAATAAATAATAGAAGAACGGGCGGTATAAGTACCTGACTGGTTGGCTTTAATAGTCGCCGATTGAACGGCGAGCGAATCATTATCACGACGCCAGCGAAATAGTGTACCATTCGTTGAGCTAACTGCCTCAAGGGTATAGGTACCAATAATATTCACAGTTGGTGGCGGTGGAATTGGTCTTAACTCTACCGTTATTGAGCCAGATTGTGCCGAAACACATCCATTCACATCTCGTACTTTAGCTGAGTAAGTTCCTGCATTTGCTGTTGTAATTCGTTGTGTTGAATCCCCCGTACTCCAGAAAACCGTATAAGGACCGTCTACGCGCAATGTAGCCTGACTACCTTCGCAGATAATAGGAGATGGGTTCGCTAGTATGACTGGCGTAGTGGGCAGGGGGTTGACTTTAACAACAATTATGGGTGAATAGGAAGATAGGCAACCATTTTGATCCTGAGCCTGTACCGCATAATTCCCTGATGTGCCAATCGTAATGGATTTGTTGGTTTGTCCGCTTGACCAAACTACATCAAATGGACTATTTGCTATCAAGGACACACGATTACCATCACAAAATGTAGTTGCTCCGAGTGGTGAGATAGTCGGTACATCTGGCAAAGGGTTTACTTTAAGTGTAATGATAGCAGACTGCTCAGATGTACAGCCAAACTGATTCTGAGTGCGAACGGCAAAATCTCCTGATTGATTCAATGTGATACTTTGACTCGTCTGCCCGTTGGTCCATTGATAAGCTACTTCTTGCGGAGCTGTTAGGGTAATTGTCCGGTCTGCGCAGAAGGTTGTAGGGCCATTAGTTGAAATAACGGGTTTAGCGGGTACTGGATTGGCTGTAACTGCAACCGTATTAGACGTAGCAGATGTACAGCCATTTTGGTCGGTCACGGTCAGGAAATAAGAACCAGAAGATCCAATAGTCACTACTTTATTTTTCTGGCCGTCGCTCCAGTTATATTGAACATTATCGCTACTCGCTCTTAAGGCTGTATTATCACCCTGGCAAAAAGTAGTGGGCTTATCATTTGTAATGGCAGGTGTAGCTGGCAACGAATTGACTGTAACATTTAGCGTATTAGACGTAAAATCGCAGCCACTTACGTCTCGATAACGAATATAATAGGCCCCTGCCGTCGTCGTAGAAAGTGTACGTGTGGTGGCAACGGTTGTATTCGTTTGTTGATTCAACCATATAACATTATCATAGTTAGCCGTCAAGCCTAAACTACTACCAATACATACGGATGGAGGGCGATTGTCTACCACTGAAGCTACGGGCGCATCCGATACACGTACCTGGCTAGAGTAAAATGTATTACCTAAACCATCTTTAATTTTAGCTCGATAGATACCTGCGCCTTTAGTGATTGTACTACCTGATTCTCCCGATTCCCATTGTACAGTTGGATAATTCCCATTGACAGTCAGTGTAAGTGTGTTATTGCTAGCACAGGCAACGGATATTGTAGGGGATGGGGACGCACTTATGGGGGGGGCACTTTGGAAAAATGAATCAGTTAAACTGTTATTCCAGGCATTCGCTATGTCAACAAGGCCATCATAATCGAAGTGTAAACCTTCGGGATCATTAAGGGGAGCACGTTTTCGGGGAACTTGAATTATATCGCTGTTAGGTCCTGCAAATACGTTTGGCGTAGAGCTAATCACTTGGTTTTGAGCTGCAATAATAGCCTCATCAATACCTCCAATAAAATCGCCATAACTAACCCGTGCTACAACCCAAGCCATATTCTTATTGTAATCCTGACGAGCCTGGTTGATTACGGTTTTCAGATCGTTAACGTAAGAACTGGTTGATGTATTAATTAAGTTGTCTGCCTCACCCTGATGCCAAAGTACGGCTCGCAGGCCAAGCATATTTGCATAAAATTGCAGCGAAATCTTAAGATTGATATAGGGTTGACGTCCTGGGTAAGGATCTCCATTATAAACCCCATAAGCTGTACCTCCTTCAGGTGCACTTTCACGCCAGTTTCTGACGGCTGTTCCCGAAAAGGCTGCGTTAAAAAATAAAATGGGTACTTTTAGACGTTTGGCTAAAATATCACCTAGCTGTCCCCAACACCAGCTACCTACTCCTCTCGGGGCAATTGTAAAGTCTGTTGTATTATCTAATAATGTAAAAACGGGTGCTGGGGGATCATTTGGGAAGCCATTACTAGGATATAAATAATTCACACAATTGACAAGATCATTCCTGGGGTTAGGCGAATTCTGGTGCACGCCTTGCCCGTTAGACTGGCCCGCCACAATAAATACTTCACCGATTCCTACGCGTTCAACAGTCGTTATAGTACCTACCTGTTGGTCACCATTCATTCCTCTGACATCGAGATTATACCAGCCACCGGTTCCTGTCAGATCACCGGCAAAGACTCCACCTGCTGGGGTATTCTGGATAACTTGCCAATCTGTTGACGTGCCCACGCCATCTCGAGCCTGTAGTCGGGCTTCAATTCGTGTGACAGAGGATGTGTAATATCCAGTAATTCGGATGGTAGCCTGATTAGAATTATTTCGCTGAAGAATGGCTCGGGTTGTGGGGAATGAAACCTGAAGTTGCGCCTTTACCGATAGAGATATCAGAAGTAAAAGCACTGTACCGTAAACCTTGAGAAAATAGTTCATAATAAGTGAAAACGCGACCAGCCGAACTGACGGATAACAGATAGACCAACATTAGCCTATCATACTGGCTCAACAGTCGTCAGATTTTGCCAAATAATATCTTTTAACTCATCCAAACCTCGTTGACTAACCGAGGAAATATAGGTAACAGGTACTTTTTTGGGCACACTATTTTTGATTTGTGCTAAAGCGTCGTCATCGACCAGATCAATCTTGGTAATGGCTAGAATACGAGTTTTATCCATCAGTTCCGGATTAAACTCGCGTAACTCGTTCAATAGTGTGTTATACTCCTGCCAAATATCTTCGCTAGTGGCTGGGATTAAAAATAGCAGTATCGAATTACGTTCAATGTGTCGTAGAAATCGTAATCCTAAGCCTTTACCCTGCGATGCTCCTTCGATTATACCGGGAATATCGGCCATCACAAATGACTTATAATCCCTATAAGCTACGACCCCTAAATTAGGAACAAGGGTTGTAAACGGGTAATCTGCAATTTCAGGTCTGGCAGCGGATAAGACGGATAAAAGGGTTGATTTGCCCGCATTAGGGAAACCAACTAAGCCCACATCAGCTAATAGTTTTAGCTCTAATATGACCCACTCTTCTCTACCTGGCTCTCCCGTTTGAGAGTAATAGGGAGCCTGTTGCGTCGATGACTTGAAATGATCGTTGCCGAGACCACCTCTTCCACCCGGAAACAGAATAATCTCCTGCCCCTCTTCCGTGATTTCAGCAAGTTTAGTGCTTGATTCTGGATTACGAGCAATAGTGCCAAGGGGTACTTCTAAAATAACGTCCTCGCCTTCAGCTCCGGTTCGTCGTCCCCCTTCGCCTGCTACACCATTGCCCGCCTTAACATGTTTACGGTATTTAAGGTGCAGAAGGGTCCATAGCTGGGAATTTCCACGAAGAATAATATGGCCACCTCGTCCGCCGTCACCCCCGTCAGGTCCACCTTTAGGGACGTGTTTTTCACGGCGAAAGTGGACAGATCCAGCCCCTCCGGCCCCTGAACGACAGTTTATTTTTACGTAATCAATAAAATTTGATGAAGCCATAACTATCCTTTACCTCGCTACCGACTCCTCAATTTTTTGGCAAATTGCTTGAAAAATATCGTCAATATTACCTATGCCGTCGATAGCTGCGAATTTTCCCTGTTGACTATAATAGTCAGCTACGGGCATTGTTTCTTTATTGTAAACACTTACACGTCGGCGAGCAGTTGCCTCGTCTCTGTCATCAGGACGGCCAGATGTTTCACCTCGTTTTAGTAAGCGTCGAATCAGCTCCTCATCATTAACAACCAACGCAATCATAGTTGCAATGGGTGCCTGATAATGGCTAAGCAATTGATCAAGGGCTTCTGCCTGAAGAACAGTGCGCGGAAAGCCATCGAAAATAAAGCCTGGTGCCGACTGATTTTCGCGTAGTTTGTTTTCAATCATGCCAATTACTACCTCATCGGGCACTAATAAGCCTTGATCCATTAATTGTTTGGCTCGAAGACCTAGTTCTGTACCGGCTGCAATTTGCGATCGTAACAAATCGCCCGTTGATAAGTGAACTAAGTTGTACTTCTGAATAAGTTTTTCGCTTTGGGTACCTTTTCCGGCTCCTGGCGGGCCAAACAGTACAAGGTTAAGCATCGGCGTCTCTGGGTAGTGTCGTGTAGTCGAAAAAAAATTGCGCCCGCAAAGTTACGATACCCTCGGGAAAATAATAGCTATATTCATTGATAGTCACTCGCTTTATGCCAGGAAATGAAAAAAGCGTAGGTGTCAAACCTACGCTTTTCTATTTTTAAGTCAGAATTTCTGTTATTTATCGGCTACTTTCTTTTTTACTGGTGCCTTAGTGGCAGGGGTAGCCGCTGGTTTTGCTGGTGCAGCCGCTGGTTTAGGACCTTCCAACGCTTTCTTCACATCAGCATCATTCGGGTCTAATTCCAGTACCTTGTTAAAATACTCCTTGGCTTTTGCATCATCCTTTTTAGCCAGATTATAAGAGGCTAAAAATTTATAAGATGTTATCAGGTTTTTCTGATAGCTCTGTTTTTTTGCCGCATCCGTTTCGGCATTTGCCAGCTCAATGAACTTTTCGTAAAAAGGGACAGCTGCACCCGTTGAAAGCGATATCGCAGATGGATATGCATAGTACGTTGACTGACCACGGTAGTAGTAGGCTAGTGGATACGTTTCGCCAGCAGTTTTTTCAACCTGTTGTGCCATTTGAGCAAAGGCAGAATCAGCACGTAAGAAATACGTCTGGCGTCCTATACGAATCTGAGCCGTATCCATTGGGGCAGCTGTAGTATCACGCCCAACCCGGAAGCCATATTGATAGTTGGCTAAGCCATTGAACAGGTAATCATTGTTCAGAGGCTTCTTGTCGTTCTTGATTGTCTTGGCATAATACTCGGCAGCCTTATCATATTTTTTATCGTCGTAATACGTCTTAGCAATCTCACGATACAAGTTTTCGGTTGTATCCTGAGGTGCGGCTTTTTCCAGGTTCATGATACCTAATGAATCGCCCTCGGGGGTGCCGAGTTTAGCTTGTGCACGACCCAGGTATTTATAGTCATCAACCATTACTTTTTGAGGAGCTGTCGAGATAAAACGATTCAACGCTTCAACTGCTTCCTGATTCTTCCCTAAAGCAGAATAAGCCCAACCGTACATCCGATCAATAATAGGGTTGTTTATTTTCCCTTTTAGCTGATCCAGGTAAGTAACAGCGCCCTGGTAATCCTGAGCTAAGAATTTGTAACGAGCAACGTCAAGTAGCAATTCAGGATCGGTTGTGCCACTTTTCTGGATAAACAACTCATAGTTAGTAGCAGCCGCTTTATATGCCCTTGAATTTGCTAATGCATCGGCATAAGCACGATAGGTAGGCGAAAACTCGGGATCATTCTGAATAGCCAGTTTAAAAAATTCCTGGGCTTTTGCGTAATTTTTGCCACGAAGGTATAAACGACCAATTTTATAATTAGCCTCTGCCAACGTTGGTTTAGCCGCCAATGCATTTTCATACTTCGTAATAGCGTTACCACCATCATTTTTCAGGAAGTAAGCATCACCCATGAGCATTTCGATCTCATCCTTATGCTCCCCCTTTTTGTCTTTTTCCTGAGCTAATGTTAATAATCGAAGTGCTTCTGCAGGGTCATTTGTCTGATCAGACAAGGTGTACATTTCGCCAGCTCGGATTAAGACAGCCTCATCTTTGCTTTTAGTTTGTGCAACAGCATTATCAATAAGCGATTTAGCTGTGCTACGGTCTTTTTTTGCCAGTGCAACGCCAGCCAAACCAACGTTATTTAACTGGTTTTTAGCATCGGCAGCGGCTCCTTTCTCAAAAATAGCCTTTGCTTTATCAGGTTGACCGCTTCTGAGGTAATAATAACCGAGGTAAAACTGATTTTCAGCCGTGGGCGAACTTGTGGCTAATTTTGTTAGCGTTTGTTCTGCCTTAGTATATCGCTCAGCCTCAACATCCTGTAAGGCCGTTTGGAGATCCTGCGCCACTAAAGGAGTCGTCATGGTCGCCCCAACGAACAGGATGGTCAATAGCGACTGCTTCTGGTTGTTCATCATGTACTTCAAGTTGGAAATGAAAAAAAGGTTATGTGCTAATTAAACAATTGACAAAACTAAAAAATTGCGATTAAACCAAAAAAACTTCCTCATTTTGTCAGGTTAATAACCCGATCGTATGGCGTTCTGGGCCAAAGCCCCAATTTACGAATGATTAGAGAACCTGCATCCCGAGCTATATAATTAATTAGCCCTCCTCCTAAGCCTGGATGCGTTTCGCGGCTTAAGATGTAAACAGGTCGCCGTAAGGGATAGCGCTGCATGCCTA
Organism: Spirosoma sp. KCTC 42546; assembly: GCF_006965485.1. Taxonomy (NCBI): domain Bacteria; kingdom Pseudomonadati; phylum Bacteroidota; class Cytophagia; order Cytophagales; family Cytophagaceae; genus Spirosoma; species Spirosoma sp. KCTC 42546. The sequence goes on along the minus strand of NZ_CP041360.1, from coordinate 8,301,884 downwards.
AATCTTCCTGAAAGGGTTGGAAATAGTCATCCCGTTTCGTTGGATTTTCCTTATCCGAAACACCCATTACACGGAGGTCCTGGGCCAACTCAACGGAAAGGGGTTCATCACTATCACTAATCCAGTTAACACCAATAAAACCAAGCGCCGACGGATTCTTACGCACAAAGTCTATAACCTCGCGGTTTGAATGAGTGGTAAATATTCGTAAGTTCTTTACGTCCTTGACATTAAAAGTTTTTAATACAAACTCCAAATTACTGGAATTGTTATTATCAAAGACCAATGTAATAGGACTATTTTGATTGCCGCCTTTGAGCTGCCCCCATAATTTTAGCTGCCCATTAAAAATACGTTTTAGATCCGCCATTGTAATCAGGCTATCTGTATTGGCTTTGTTGATAATGAGTGCTACGCCATCAGTAGCAATTTTTTCAGTCGCTCCCTTTATTTTTCGCTGATCAAGGATCGCACGTTCATTAGGCTTCAATACACGTGTCGTGAATACAATCCGAGCACTATCTTGAAGCATCATATTGATGGCTTCCTGCTCAGGTTTAAAAACAATTTTGAAATTAGTATTCGGATAAATCCCAGAATAGGCCGAGACCAACTGCGTTACGAGGGGTTGAAAGGATTCGTCGGCAGCAACAACAATACTACCCTGCGATGGATTGTCCAGAGGTGGTTTACCATTGCCGCAGCTCATTAAGCCAACTGCGAATGCCAGAAGTGCAAGAAGTCGATTACTCATTTTCCTGAAAACGTAGATAAGCCCGATAAGCCCGGAAAGCTCCATACAGTAGTAGCAGTATTCCCATCCCATATCGAAATGGTCCGGTTTCAGGCAACATCCCAAAAGACTGAGAGGAGGCAATCAGTGCGATGCCTCCTCCCATGTATGCCAGCGAAGCCAAAACTGAAATATACAGCGTTAGCCGTGCTGGGCCACTATTTTGTCTGCGCATAGATGAATTATTCCAGCGTAAAGTTAATAGGCAGGTTATACTTTACCCGAACAGGACGGCCTGATTGTTTACCAGGGCGCCATTTAGGCATGCCTTTCACTACACGTTGTGCTTCTTCATCTGTACCAAATCCTAGCCCTTTCAAGACTTGAACGTCCTGAATACTACCATCGGTATTAACTACGAAGCTCACGAATACGCGGCCCGAAACGTTAGCCCGTTGTGCAGCAGCCGGGTACCGAAGGTTTTTGCTTAGGTACTGGCCAAGTGCTGCCATACCACCACTAAATTCTGGCTGTTGTTCTACTACCGTAAAGATTTCTTCTTCTTTCGGAGCAGCTTCAACGGCAACTTCTACCTTGGTTGGAGCGGCTGTAGCTTCAGGAGCTGCAATAACTTCTTCAGCATTTGGGTCACCTTCCTGCGTTTTTTCGGCAGCTACGGCTTCCTTCAGTTCTTCAACAGCTGGCGGTGGCGTTTCCTCCGGTACTTCCTCATCCGGTTTTACTTCGGGCGGCAAGAACTTCACCGTGTTCACCTTCGGTAATTCTACCGGTGGTGGTGGCGGTGGTGGTGGCTCATTAGGATCAATAGGTGGAGGAGGGAGTTTCATCAAATCCACTTCCACCATTGCCTGCTCCTGTTTCTCTGGAGTTAAAGCACTAATGATTGTAGGAGAAAGCACACCAAGGGTGAAGAGTACACCACCAATAATGAGGGCGCGGGTTACAGCCTTAGGGTATGATTTCCGTAAATCATAGGCACCATACGCTTTATGTCGGTTAGCAAACACGATATCATCGAGTGTTGCATTTGAATCGATTTGTGCCATGGTGTTATATGTCTAATTTTACTTTGTCTTTGAGAAGCTTTTTCTCATCGGGAGTCAATGCGTCCACAAGGGCGTAGCGCTTTAGCTTCGTAATAGCCATTTCATCCAATACGTCAACCATATTTTTGTAGGTTGATTCTTTGGTTGGTTTAATAACTACCACAAACTTTTCGCCACCTACCTTCTTCGCATTTTCTGTGAGTGCCTGCCGAAACTCGTAGCCATAGCCAACGGTTTTCACTTCAGGGTCTTCACCAGCTGCTTTACCGAAAATGTAGTGCGCCTTGTTATCTTTCCCTAGAAAGATCGTCATTACGTTGGACGCCTTAATAGGCTCCGTTTCTTCCTTTTGTGTTTTATCCGGCACGTTGAGCGTCATCGAAGATGGCTTGCTCAGGGTAGTAGCGAGAATGAAAAAGGTAATCAGGAGAAATCCCAGGTCAACCATGGGCGTCATATCCACGCGGGTTGACGCTTTTTTTGACCTGACCTTACCACCATCATGCTTACCACCACCACCGCCAGTGTTAATTTCTGCCATGTTTTCTTAACAGATTCTCGTGGTGAAAATGAATTTTAATTGCAATCGCTACGAGTTAATCAGCTTTCCAGCCTGCTGGAGGAGCTTCTGTCCCCGTAATCAGGTTGAATTTATTGATATTCTGTGCTTGTAGCGTAGCTAATACGTTCTTGAATTCGGGGAATTTGGCGAGGTTATCACCTTTCAGCGCAATTCGAAGACCATTGTTAGCCTTACGGGCATTGTAAACCCATTCTTTCAACTCGTTTGTTGGACCTGCACCCGTCGAGTCTGTTGGAATACCTGATTGTTTTACCTTAGCCTGTTGCTCTTTGGGCAAATTCAGGTAAGATTTCAACTGGTTAATTGGTAATCCAAAGTTCGACATCAGCGAAAATTCCTTCTTCTCGTTGTTTGTGAAGGTAAGCCCTTTAGCGGCAGCAATGTTATCCAGCATGGCAATACGGTTTTGCGCATTGTCGATACCGAAATACACTTTGCCATCCCGACCAAGACCGATAGTCATAATGTCACTATCAGGGACTTTGATTCCAGAGATGGACGAAGGCGTTTCAATAGCGGCAGCATCCTGAGACCTAAACTGAGCCGTTAGGATAAAGAACGTCAGCAACAGAAACGCCACATCGCACATCGCCGTCATATCCACTGTGGAACTGGCGCGTTTTATTTTAACTGCTGGCATGAGTTATTTTGTTTCTTCCTGCCCGAACGAGTCGGGCAGGTTGGTTAAAGTACATCAACTGTGCAAATTCGGCTTAATAGTGAGCCGCAAAGTTCTGCTGAATGCTCAGGCCGATCTCATCAATGTTATAGGTCAGCACGTCAATACGGCTTGTGAAATAGCTATACATGATCGTTGCGATAGCAGCCGTACCAATACCCAGAGCTGTGTTTACAAGGGCTTCTGAAATACCAGTTGAAAGCGCACCTGTGTCAGGCTGTCCTGTAGCACCCATGGCTGCGAAGGCCCGAATCATACCAAGTACAGTTCCGAGCAGAGCAATCAGGGTAGAAACCGAAGCCAGCGTAGCAATGATGGTTAGGTTTTTTTCCAGCATTGGCAATTCGAGCGTTGTTGCTTCTTCTACTTCTTTTTGCAGCGCTACTAATTTTTGTTCTTTGTTCAGTTCGGTATCGGTAGCTAATTGTTGGTATTTAACCAGAGCGGTTTTTACAACATTACCGATCGAACCTTTCTGACGATCGCATTCCTGAATGGCGGCTGCTACTTCGTTACGGTCTAGTTGGCTTTTAATTTTCCGAACGAAATCGTCAATTGAACCTGAGCCATTGGCCCGGCCAATCGTGATGAAACGCTCGATCGAGAATACCAGCACCGTCAGAAAACAGGTGAACAGAATTGGTACGATAAATCCGCCCTTGTAAACGGTACCGAAGTAGTCGCCTGGGAGTGGTTCTTTCGTGTTGTCACCTTCCTGAAAGTGGCTGCCATCACCGAAGACGAACATGTACGTCAGAATACCGATAATCAGCAGAATCGGGATCACTAACGCGGGGTTTAGGCCACCTGATGACTTCTTTTTTGGTGCCGGTGCTTTGGCAGGTGCTGGAGAGGGAGTTTGTGTTTTCATTGGAACTGGACTGTAGGGTTAAAATTAAAAGTTGGTTTACCCGGTAAAAAAAGTGAAAAATTTAGACTCTTTCGGTTCGTCCAGCTAAAAATTTAGTAGAAACACCGTCGAACCTCCACAAAAATATGTGTTTTCCGCCAAAAACCACACAATTCTATATGTCAAATGTTTCACTCGTATTGTAATCCAGCAATAAATACTTGCACATATCCTTTCTTCTCTACTTTATTTTCGTTGGAGAGCCACCAAGCTAAAGCCTTGTTTTTCAACTAACGTACATAAAGCCCTTTTTAATCGGCTGGATTGTTGACTGATTATAAAGGTGGGGCGTTGCTCATAAAATAATTGTTAAGATTGTGAAGAGACGTTAACAGACTTTGCTTGTGCCTCGCTTTTGTATAGATGCAGCAGAGTGAGTGATTCCATAATCACCTCCAAAAAAATATAGAAAACGTAGTTGGGGTGATCTATTGGCTAAAAAGATGTAAGGGTCGGCAGGAATACCTCTAGGGGAGTTGAGCGACTGACTTAGGATTATTTATATAATCCAGTAAAAAAAGAAAAGGAGCCACGTTGCCGTAACTCCTTACTTTTAACTGTCGGGAAGGCGGGATTCGAACCCACGACCTCTTGCACCCCATGCAAGCACGCTACCGGACTGCGCTACATCCCGAATGGGTGTGCAAAAGTAGCGAAGTATAGGTAATTGTCAAAAGATTTGACTGGATAAAATGGCTATTATCCCCGTCTAGGATTTAATGCGTTGTCGATACGGGCTAGCACATCGCTTAAATGATACCGGCTCATCTTATCGGTTTGCCGGGGAATAGCTACCTTGATACTACCTCGTAGGTTAACTAATTGGGCTCGTACCTCAGACATAATATCGGATTTACGAACATCGGCAATCGGACCGGCATTATAGCGGAAACCGTTACCCGCAAATCCGGCCGCTGGGGCAGTCGCAGGTGAGGGCGTTAACATCGAAATTAATTTCTCCGCATATACTTTCTGAAGGTTCCGACGATACACATCAATGGAATGTCCCGCCTTTAACTCCCGCCAGATCGATAACTGTAGGTCTGTCATGAACTCATCCAGACTGTATGACTTGGTAGGTCGGCTACTGTTTTCAATCAGGCGTGTTAGTCGGCCAATGTCCATTAGGCTGTTCAGGGTGGTTTCCTGCAAGGTTCGCAAATAATCAACGCCTTGATCTGGACGGACAAGTTGCATGATTTTAGCATCTAGCAACCAGGCTGGTGTTTGAAACAATTGTTGATTCAGGAAGGCTACAGCGCTTTTCTGTAGCCCGCGGGGCGTTGGCTCATACACAATGCCAGCCTGGTCGTATGTATGAGGGGTTTCATATACTCCCCCTATATACTTAGTCACATGGCCCATATACCGTCTGTACTGTCCGGCAATCTCACCATACATTTCCCGTAACTTATCGTAATCTTCTGCTTCTTCGCCCGTCCATTTGGTGAGATTTGGTAGAATTCGTTTTAGGTTTTTAATGCCATATGTACTGGCAATCATGGCATTGTCGCCTAAATCTTCGCTTTGTGAACGTGGATCAAGTGGGTTTGTTTCTGTACCAAACCAATAACGTGGATCACCAACATGTTTTTTTACCCACTCATTTAAGATCATCTTATCTGCTTCGGGTGTTGGGGTGTCGTATATTGGTTTATAGCCCCACTCGATAGCCCATATGTCGTAGGTGCCAATACGCGGAAATAAGTCTGTGATACCATCTTCGGGCTGTGCTACGTAGTTGAACCGGGCGTAGTCCATGATAGATGCCGTATGTCCGTATTGTTTAATAAACTCTTTGTCACGCAGCTTTTCAACGGGTGTAGCATGGCTGGATCCGTAGTTGTGTCGTAACCCAAGTGTGTGCCCTACTTCGTGCGACGATACAAACCGGACCAGTTGCCCCATTAATTCATCGTCAAATTTTGGTTTGCGTGCTCGAACATCTACCGCGGCTCCCTGTACCATATACCACTTCCGCAGCAGGTTCATCACATTATGATACCAGCCGATGTGACTTTCGATGATTTCACCCGAGCGGGGATCGTGGACGTTTGGCCCGTACGCATTTTCGATATCCGATGCGAAGTAGCGAATCACCGAGTAGCGGGCATCTTCCAGACTAAGCGTTGTATCTTTATTATCCCAGTCTTTAGCGATAATCGCATTTTTCCAGCCTGCTTTTTCAAACGCAACCTGCCAGTCGGCAACGCCCAACTTCAGGAATTTTCGCCACTTAAGGGGCGTGGCTGGGTCAATATAATAGACGATGGGCTTGCGCGGCTCAATGAGCTCACCGGCTTTCTGACGCTGCATGTCAGCCGCATTTTTGGCTTCCAGTTTCCAATGGACAGCAAATGTTTCATCTTCTGTTCGCTGCGATGCGTCATTATATACCGTGTAGCTATTGGCGAAAAAGCCGACCCGACTATCGAACAACCGTTTCCGCATGGGTGTACGGGGTAGCAGAATCATGGATGTGTTAATCTCCATCGTCACCGCACCTGCTTCATTACCAACGGGCAGAGCTACTGTGGGCAGTGGGGATGGTACGGGCGATGGTACTACGGGTGTTGTATTGACTGTGAACGTTTTCGTTACCATCACCTCGGTATTAATCGGATACGATTTGATGCGTTGCACAAATGATCGCTCTGGGGATAAGGCTGTTAGTCGGTAACGGTATTTTGTAATTGGATTAATTGAGACCACCTGATTATCTCCTTTGAAAAAGTCAGTTACATCAATGACGGATGCCGCTACACTGTCTTTACGAATTGCTCTTATGTCGAAAGCGGCAGCAATGGGCTCAACATTGGAATTCCGAACGGCCTGCGAAATGGGCAACGTATCATTCCCTACATTGATGTAGCTCACAACCCGAAGCAAGATTTTTTTGTCTGGGCCCCGTTCCCAGCGTAATACCTGCCGGTTGGCCAGTTCTCCGCCGTAACCTGCTCCGGTGGGTGCTTTGGCAATACGGGTGATGGCCATAAACTCCCGACCTAATAACGTGTCCGGAATTTCAAGATAATACTTTTCGTCGACCCGATGGGCGGTAAACAAACCCCTGCTTGTCTGGGCTGCTGCCGTAATTACCTCACGGTAAGGTTTCATAGGCACTTTCGGCGCTGCTACAACTGTTGTTGCGGTGGGTGTTGCGGTTGTGGCACCGGGCAACGTCATGGTTGGCGATGAAGGTGAAGTTGGTAAAGGAGTTTGGGCCTGTACACCTAAAATGCCAGCAAGGCTGATCAGTGTAAAAAGAGCTAGAAACGAAATAGAGATTTTCATTATACTAGTAAAAGTCTGTAGTTTAATCTGTTTGTACAGTTTAGTGATCCAACAAAAAGCGGTCTTTAACTTAATCGTCAAAGACCGCTTTTTACGGTATTCGTATTTAGGATTGCTTGGTTAGTTCTTTCCGCTACCCTGGGTGGCCGGTGGCTGTGTAGCCCGCCGTTGCTGTTGCATTGGGTTAGGTCCCTGTGGACCAAAACGCTGCTGTTGTTTGAACAACTGGAAACGAGTTGGGGCAGCCACTCGGGGGAATGAGTTGTTTTCGGCGTCTATATCGGCAATTTCCTGGAATGGGTCGAGCGTCCACTGCGTTACTTTTTTAGGAGTAGCAATGACCTTTTTGATCGACACATCGTTGAAGCGCCAAATCTCCGCCGGGAAGCGGGCCACCGAATCCGTACCATCTTCAAACTGCATCCGAATAATAACCGGCATTGGTATACCGCCTTTATTTTTCAGCGATAACGTATAGAAGTTGGTTCCTGCATTTGTCTCAAGCGTTTTGCGCTCTTCGTCACTCAACGTAGCCAAATAGTCCTGGTATTTCTTTTTGTCAGCATCCGTAACCTTATACGGATCATAGTTATTATAGAAATCCTTCATGGTCGAATCTTTGGCAACAACCGTTTCGGCCTGGGTGGCGGCATCACGTTGCTTACTGATGGTTCCGGCCCGACGTTGCGCTTCAGCGCGAGCGGCTGCTTTGGTCACTTCAGGATTGCCCGAGTCAACCTGGAACCAATCTACTTCGACTAAATCCTGATCGACAGGTTCAACGCCGTAGAACCAGCCTTTCCAGAACCAATCCAGATCAACCCCCGATGCGTCTTCCAGCGTACGGAAGAAATCGGCTGGCTCGGGGCTTTTGAACGCCCATCGGCGAGCGTATTCTTTAAAGGCGTAATCGAATAACTCACGACCCATTACAGTTTCGCGCAGGATATTAAGCGCCGTAGCTGGTTTCGCGTACGCATTTGGCCCAAGGCTAATTACGTTGTCGGACGACGTCATGATGGGCGACAGGACCGATTTGTCAGACTTCATGTAATCGACAATGTACTGTGGCTCGCCCCGGCGGCTTGGGAAATTATAGTCCCATTCTTTTTCGGCGAGGTACTGGCAGAAGGTATTCAATCCCTCATCCATCCAGGTCCACTGGCGTTCATCGGAGTTAACAATCATGGGGAAGAAGTTATGACCCACTTCGTGGATAATTACCCCAATCATGCCTGCTTTCGTTTGCTCTGAATACGTCCCATCCGCTTCCGGGCGGCCACCGTTGAACGAAATCATCGGGTATTCCATACCACCACCTGCCGTGGCATGGCATGAAATAGCAACAGGGTATGGATATTTGATGGTGCGATTGCCGTACGATTTCAGGGTATGCTCAACCACGCGAGTTGAATATTGTCCCCATAGTGGATTGCCTTCTTTGGCGTAAAACGACATAGACCAGATTTTGTGCCCGTCGCCGTACACATCGGTCTGCATAGCATCCCAGATAAACCGGCGGCTGCTGGTAAACGCAAAGTCACGGACATTAGATGCCGAATAAACCCATGTTTTCTTGCCTACTTTATCGCTTGGTTTGGTTTTTAGTGCTGCCTCGGCTTCTTCCTGTGTTACAATAACAACCGGATTTTTCGACGTAGCCGCCTGGGCTAAACGTTTCTGTTGCGTAGCTGAAAGTACTTGCTTGTAGTTTTGGCATTCGCCGGTAGCGCCAACAACGTGATCACTAGGGGCGGTAATGGCTACTTTATAATTGCCGAAAATAAGCGTGAATTCGCCCTGACCCAGGAACTGCTTGTTCTGCCAGCCGTTTACGTCGTTATAGGCGCACAAGCGGGGGAACCAATGGGCAATGAAGTAATTATAATTACCGTCTTTTGCGAAAAACTCCATGCCACTACGACCGTAGTATTCGGTAACGAAATAATTCCAGTCTACATTAAACGAATAGGTCCCGCCGGGCTTGATGGCTGTTGGCAGATCAACCCGCATCATTGTCTGGTTAATGGTATATTTCAGTGCAGTACCTGACTTAGCATCTTTAACGGCCGTAATGTGGTAGCCATATTTATCAGACGCCTGCTGACTACTCCGTTCGCGAACGGAAGTCAGATTTTGCAACTGAGCGAAGCTCATGCCGCTTTCGTTTACACCCCCCGTTCGGGTAACACTACCGATAGACCCTTTGGCAAACAGATTCTGATCGAGTTGGAGCCAGATGAAAGGCAGCTCGTCAGTTGAATTGTTATGATACGTAACAGTTTCAGAACCAATAATTTTTTGGTTGGCATCGTCCAGTTCAACCTTAATATCATAGTCGGCGCGGTTCTGAAAATAATCTTTACCCGGTGCGCCAGATGCTGTACGGAAGGTATTGGGCGTAGGCATCATGGAGCCAAGCTGCTCGAAACGCGTGTTTGCGTTTTGAGTAGGGGCCGTTGGTACCTGAGCGAATGAGGCCACCGACCCAAAGACCAGGCTAGCCATCAACACTAGTTTTCTCATAGTTTATCAGAAGTTAAAACTTTGTTAGTTACGGCCGCTACCTTGTTTAGCCGGTGTAGCCGGTGATTGTTGACGTTGTTGTTGCATCGGATTGGGCCCTGCACCCCCTCCACGCTGTTGTTGTTTAAATAATTGAAAACGACTAGGCTGTGCTCTCGGTGGAAAAGAATTGTCTTCCGTATTAATATCGGCTATTTCATAGTAGGGATCGAGTGTCCATTGCTTCACTTTTTTGGGTGTAGCAATAACTTTATTAATGGAAACGTCATTGAAACGCCAGATTTCTGCCGGGAAGCGAGCTATCGAATCTGTACCATCTTCAAACTCCATCCGTACAATTACCGGCATTGGAATACCACCTTTGTTTTTCAGCGACAGTGTGTAAAAATTAGTGCCTGCTTCGGCTAATGCCCGTTCTTCGGCCGATAACGTAGCCAGGTAATCCTGATATTTCTTTTTATCAGCATCCGTAACCGCATAGGGATCGTAGCTATTGTAGAAATCCTTCATGGTACTGTCCTGCGCCACAACGGTTTGATCTTTGCTCAACGCATCACGCTGTTTGCTAATGGTATTGGCTCGTTTTTGGGCTGCTGCACGCGCTTCAGCTTTGGTGATTTCCGGGTTTTGCGAACTTGCCTGGAACCAGTCAACTTTTACCAGGGATTGGTCAACGGGTTGCACACTGTAGAACCAGCCTTTCCAGAAGAAGTCCAGATCAACCCCCGACGCATCTTCCATCGTACGGAAGAAGTCGGCAGGTTCGGGCGTTTTGAATGCCCACCGACGAGCGTATTCTTTAAAGGCGTAATCGAATAACTCGCGACCCATAACCGTCTCCCGGAGAATATTCAGGGCCGTAGCAGGCTTGCTATAGGCGTTTGGTCCAAATGTATTTCTGGGAATATTGTCCGAACTGCTCATGATGGGAACCTGTAGAGTAGAGTCCATACGCATGTACGGAACAATAGACTGAGGATCGATGCCCCGTGCGGGGTAGTTCGCATCCCACTCTAAACAGGCCAATCCTTCCATAAAACTATTCAGACCTTCGTCCATCCAGGACCACTGGCGCTCATCGGAGTTGACAATCATAGGGAAGAAGTTGTGACCTACTTCGTGGATAATCACCCCAATTAGTCCATTCTTTGTGCCTACCGAATAGGTGCCATCGGCTTCGGGCCGTGCCCCGTTGAAGCTGATCATTGGATATTCCATACCACCAACAGGCCCGTGGACCGAGTACGCTACCGGATAAGGATATGCAATTGTCCGGCGTGAGTAGGAGAGAAGCGTATGCGCCACAAGCCGGGTTGAATATTGGCCCCAAAGTGGATTTCCTTCTTTCGGATATAGCGACATAGCCCAAACCCGTTTCCCTTCTACGTTGGGTTGTAGGGCATCCCAGATGAATTTTCGGCTACTGGCAAAGGAAAAATCACGAACATTATCTGCTTTGTAAATCCAGGTTTTAGTACCGGTTGGTTTGCCTTTTTCGGCGGCTTCGGCTTCGGCCTGGGTTACGATAACCACTGGATTTTCGCCGGGCTTATCGCCTTTCCCTTTGGCTTCATTCCACCGCTTTATTTGCGTGGGCGTTAATACCTGGATTGGATTCTGCAACTCGCCGGTGGCGCCCACAATATGATCGTTCGGTACGGTTAAGGCTAGTTTGTAATTGCCGAAGATTAACGTGAACTCGCCCTGTCCTAAGAATTGCTTGTTCTGCCAGCCTGTTACATCACTATAAGCACATAAACGTGGAAACCACTGAGCTATTTCGTAGATGTAATTGCCGTCTTTCGGGAAAAACTCATAGCCTCCCCGAGCGCCAGTACTTCTGACATCTACGATTTTGAAATTCCAGTCAACAGAAAATGTTACCGTCTTACCTGGGCCTACGGGCTGAGGCAAGTCAATACGCATCATGGTCTGGTTGATGGTGTATTTAAGGGGTTTACCAGCCTGATCGCGCACGGCTGTAATTTTGTGGCCGTAATCTTTAGCCGCCAGCGTTGGGCCAGCACTGATCTGTTGGAAACTTGCTCCTTGTTCGCTGATGCTACTCGTCTGTGTAGTTCTGCCATCAGCATCTGCCCGGAACGTGTTTTGATCCAACTGAAGCCAGACATAAGGCAATATATCTCCTGAGTTATTGTGATAGATGATTGTTTCTGAGCCCGTTATTTTTTGGTTGGTATCGTCAAGAGTAGCTTTTATATCATAGTCAGCACGATTTTGAAAATAGTCTTTACCCGGTGCACCAGAAGCCGTACGAAAGGTATTAGGGGTGGGCAGGATCGGGCCAAGTTGCTCGAAACGCGTATTGGCACGTTGTGTTGGCGGAGGAGCCTGAGCCTGAGCAGACAATAAGGGAATGGCCAAACTCGTCAGCAGCAAAATTATCTTTTGCATAAATTGGTTTATAGTTGTTGATTAGCGTGGTAAAAATACGAAAAAAGAGGTTCTGTAATTGGCATTATGAAGAATGGATTGTAGACAAGTTTGTCTTTTGAGAAGGATTGTCAAATTAGCAGGATTTGTGTCCGCATAAATCAGATAGACCTACCCCAATAGTTTCTCTATTCGTTCACGAACGAAGGAGTGTATCCAGACTAAAAATAGGGTTACTTTAACAACTCGCTCAAATACTCATTATTGATTATGAGCGATAGGGCCATGCCCGCTACCATGCCTGATATAATGAGCGTCCAGCGTAAACGACTGACCCGCCCCAGACCAATCAGAACATAGGCCAGTGCCAGCACGAGACTAACAATAACTAACTGCCCAATTTCCAGTCCGATGTTAAAGGCCAGTAAAGGCTGTATAATATCAGCCTCCTTGCCCAGTAAACTGCGGAGGTAGTTAGAGAAGCCCATTCCATGGATAAGCCCAAACGTTAGAGCCAAACCGTATCGCCAGGAGCGATAGGCTAGTTGGGGTGTAGACGATGATCGTGATTTCGATTTAGGCTCCTGAAAAAAGAAATTGGTGATGGCTGTAATCAGAATCGTAATGGGGATAAGTAACTCAATCAAATCGGTCTTATAATGAATGAGTTGTAAAGTTGCCAGCGCCAGCGTAATCGAATGGCCGATGGTGAATGCCGTGACCAGAATCAATACCTGTCGCCACTGTTGCAGGGTATACACCGCACAGAGCGCAACAACAAATAAAATATGATCGTACCCACGAGGATCTGTAATGTGATCGAAACCTAAGCGAAGATAGATCAGAAAATCGTCCATGGTATTTAGTGGAGTAGGTGGAGTGAGTGGAATAGGTGGAGTCCGTGAAATGGTTACAGCAACTGAGTTTACTTACTGCACTCACTCCACCTACTCCACTAATTTACTCCTTAAACCAGCTTGCGTACATGACGTAGTTATTGGCCGTTCGCGCAAAGACTTCACCTTGCTCAGGCGAAACGGCTTTTAGGAAGCGCGCTGGGTTTCCCGCGTAAATAGAACCCGGTGGCACGACCGTATTTTGCGTGACAATAGCGCCAGCGGCAATAATACTGCCCGTGCCAATAACGGCCCCATCCATAACGATGGCGCCCATGCCAATTAGCACATTGTCTTCAATCGTACAACCATGCACAACCGCGTTATGGGCTACGGATACATAGTTGCCAATAGTAGTTTTGGATCTTTGGTATGTGCAATGAATGACAGCCCCATCCTGAATATTGGTCCGGTCGCCAATGGTAATGGAGTTGACATCACCACGAATTACGGCATTGAACCAGACCGTACAGTCACGCCCCATGCTTACCTCGCCCACGATTGTAGCGTTTTCGGCAAACCAGCAGTTTTCGCCAAAGACCGGGCCAATACCCCGAACAGATTTAATCAGTGCCATGCTGCAAAGATAGGCCGTTCACGTTTATTGCTACATTCTGATCAAATAAAGAAGGGCTGGTTCACTGAACCAGCCCTTCAGGTATACTAGGCGAGTACTAATTTATTTTTTATCAACCTTATCAACGGCTTTATCAATTGTATCGCCAATATCATCAACAAGTTTATTCGTTTCTTTTTTCACTTTGTCGAAATCATCCTCACTGGATCGTTGTACTTTATAATAAGAATCCGCTAACTGACGGCGCTTATCTTCCAGATCTTTAACTCGATCTTCCCGTTTTTTACGATCCCGTCGGCTTTCGTTTTTTACATCGGCTTTGGCGTCGTCAATCTGATCGTCGAGCTTATCCATCTGTGCCGAAATCCGATCTGTTAAATCGCGACGGTCGCGGTCCGATGCCCGGTTACTGGATTGATCGTTGCTACGACTCTCCATTCGATCATCCTGGCGGCCATTCCGGTTGTCGTTATTGTTTTGATTATCCCGGTTGTCATCATTATTCCGCCGATTATCGTTCATATCCTGATTGTTGCGGCTGTTCTGACTGTCGTCATTATTCCGACGATTATCGCGATTGTCAGAATAATTACCGTTTTGGCGGTCATCGGAGCGATTAGTATTGTTCCGATTGTTCTGATCATCGTTGCGATAGTCGTTGTTTCGACTGTCGTTATTATTTCGGTTGTCATCCCGGCGATCGTTATAACTGGAACGGTTATCACGGTTGTTGGACTGACGATCCGAATTGCTGCTGTCGCTATACCGACTGTTCTGGTTATCCCGATTGTCTCGATTATCGCGATCCGACATCATGCGGTCGTTATTCGAATAGGAGTTGCGGTTATCCCGGCTGTCGTACCGATCGTTCGATGAATTTCGATTGTCGTACCGGTCGTTATTGTTTCTGTCATCATCCCGACGGTCGTTGTAGGCATCGCGGTTGCGATAGTTGTCATTATCTGACCGACCGTTGTAGGAATCTCGGCTATCCCGATCATCGTACCGATTACTATAGGAGTCACGACGATTATCGTACCGATCGTTGTAAGAGTTTCGGTTATCCCGGTCATCAGAGCGGCTATTGTACGAATCCCGATTGTCTCGCCGATCAGTGTAGGAGTTTCGGTTGTCCCGATCATTATACGAATCCCGGCTATCGTAAGAACGGTCATTATCATAATCGTTATAGCGGTTATTGTACGAACTGCTACCCGACATTCGGCTGGGCCGGTCGTCCCGATCGTCAGACCGATACGTGCTGTTATACGGATTTCTGTAGGCGTTTGATGAGTTATCATTCAAGCTCATCCGATCATCATCCCGATTCCGACGGCTAAACACACTGCCTTCATTATCCTCATTCTTAGCCCGTGGATTCCGGCTATCGCGTTTGTTACTTGTGCGATCCCGCTGAACGATGTCCTCGCGGCTATTTTTTGAATCGCCGTACAGCCAGTTCTCAAACGAAGCGCAGGACGACAGACTAACGGTAGCGGCCAATAAAGCACCTACTACCCAAATTTTCCTTTTCATAACGTTGTAGCATTTTTTAATAATAGCGATTGAGATAAGCCAAAAAACGTACCAATGCGATTATAACACCTATAACCGATGAAGTAAGGTAAATGTTGGCATGCAATTCTACGCCGACTGTAGAGTGAAATGCCCAAGAATGACTATTTAAGAGGTGATGTAAGTTGTACCCATGAGCTTCAGCCCGTGTTTAATTAAAATTTATACATAGGCAGAAGCCTATGGGTACATATAGCAAATGATCCATAATAGCCGTGGTGGCTTATACTAATGGGTATAGTAAGTAGTTCTCCTATTGTATTGATAAGGCATAATACAGGAATTCCCTGTTGATCTTTATGGATAGAACTATTGCTTTCTGGAATGGCTAATGTATCAGTGCAGTATTGCTTTACTTCTTTTCGAATACGGATAGTCTGGCTTTGATAAATGGCACTTTCAAGTGGAATAACTGCTTGATGGAAACCGGGAGAGCTGGTTACAGGCGTTGCTACGCTTGTAATGTAGTTTGTTGTAATCGATGACTTTGTCTGGTAAGCTTTCTCCTGAAAAACGACTCCTTCGGCCGTTGTCTCACTCAATAGATTGATATGACAGGTTAGTTTTAGAGGAGCAAAAACGCGTTTCCCGGTTTCACGCATACCTATTTTGTACGCACTTTCTTTCATACTCCAGAGCAGCCAGACCATACGTTCAGGATCATCGGCTGTATGGATTAGTTGTTGTTCGCAGGCAGTAAACAGCTTGTTCAGAAACCCGCTGCGTTGCCAGTTACTTTCCCGTTTTGCCTGCGCCAGATCAACAATATCGTTGCCGATCATTTCTCCTGTAGCTTGCTCATAATGATTTCGACGGCAGCGCCAACCGTGAGCATTCGCTCCATCGACTCATTATCGATCTCTATATCGTACGCTTCTTCTACGTCTAAGGCAATGTCGACCAGGTTTGCCGAATTGATTTTCAGGTCTTTCAGGAAGTCAGTTTCCTCGGTAACGTTCTCAAACGCCTGCTCATCCTGAACGTATGGCTTTACAATTTTCTTTAGGGTCTTGATTAACTCTTCTTTCGTTTGCATAGCTCGTTTAGGATTGAAATTTTTTCAAAATAACACACGCATTCACGTCTCCGAAACCAAAGTTGGCTTTCGCAATGACTTGAATATCTTTTTGAATAGGATGTTGCGGAATTCGTTCGGGGGCAATAAGTGCAGAAATTTCAGGGTGTGTATCTTCGGAATTGATAGAGGGGTAAATAAATCCGTTATATAACTCTAAAACGGCGGCCACACATTCAACGCTTCCGGCAGCGCTCAGGCAGTGCCCCACCATGGATTTTAGCGAATTAATAATCGGGAAATCGGCTCCTCTTCGTTGCAGTGCTTCGCACCAGGCGGTCACTTCTGCCGAATCTTTAATTGTAGCGGTTAAATGGCCGTCAATCACATCAATAGACTCAGGCTGAACATTGGCCTGTTCCATTGCTTTCTGGATACAGCGTTTAACAGCGTTCGGGTTAGGGGCTGTCATAGAGCCGCCACCCCGCTGGCCACCGGAGTTGACGTGTCCCCCCGCAATTTCGGCATAAATAGTCGCCTTTCGCGCCAGCGCACTATCCAGGGATTCCAGTACCAGCGCACCGGCACCGCTGGCCGGAACGAAGCCGCTGGCGGTAGCACTCAAGGGCCTTGATGCCTTCTCTGGTGAGTTGTTGTATTGATAGGGTAGCACACGCATGGCATCAAAGCCACCCCAAATATAAGGTCCATGGTCATTGCAGCTACCAGCCAGCATTCGTTTAGCATGACCATTTGCGATACGGTCGTAGGCGAGCCAAAGGGCTTCGGTGCCCGTAGCGCAGGCGGCTGAATTTGCTGTAATCTGGTTGCCGAGTCCCAACATTCCACTTAGGTAAGCACTTACCCCACTGGTCATGGTTTGCACAACGGCAGTGCTGCCTAATCGCCTGACCTGGCCCTGATCAACCTTATAAATTGCTTCCCGAAGTTTGTCGATTCCCAAAATACCGGTTCCGAATACGATACCACAGTCCCAGTCTGGCTCATGGGTGGCTATTGGTAAACCGGCGTTATGCCAGGCTTCCATGCCAGCAATCACTCCATAGATAACACCACTACTGTTGAGTTGATGAAGCTGTAAGTCTGAAAAATACTGATGTTTATGTGCGTCGGTTACGGGTGGAATGCCTCCAATCTGACAGGAAAATTTAAGGTCGGCTAATTCCTGGTGAAAGGTAATTCCACTTTTGCCTGCCTGAATAGCCTCTAAAAACGAAGGTACACCCACTGCATTTGGTGCCACTACACCCAGGCCCGTGATAACGACTCGATTACGCATACTTTTTCGATTTCATCATACCTGAAATGGCACCCTGGCAAACTAACTCTCCAGTAGTGTTGAACATTTCTATGTTACACTTCAACTTATGAAATCGAAAATAGTCTTTCGTAGACCGTACAATAACGGTTTCGCTGGGGAAAACGGGTTTGTAAAAGTCGACTTGGGTAGACGTAAGGGCTATTTCGATGTCGCTGGAGTGGGTATCTGCCAGTAGAAATATACCCAGGCAAACAACGCCTATCTGGGCCATAACTTCCGTCAGAATAACACCGGGCGTTACCGGTTTTTCAGCAAAATGTCCTTCGTAGAAATACGAATCAGCGGGGAAGGTATAACTCCCTTCAACCCCATTTTCATCGATTGCATACAGACTGTCCACAAACAAAAAGGGTTTGCTGTAGGGTAGCTTTGAGAGGATATGGCTAAACGTCTGCAAGGGGTAATCGTTATTGAAGGTGTTCACCGCCATTCACCTGAATCACGGTACCATTAATCCAGGCCGCTTCATCTTTACAGAGTAGATACGCTGCATTGGCTACATCGGTTGCTTGGGTTAATCGGGAAAATGGATTCCTTTGTTTGCTATGACTTAATAAAGATTCGTAACCGGGAATCATGCGTAATGAAGCGGTATCTGTAACGCCTGCCATAATGCAGTTTGCCCGAATACCCGAAGGGGCCATTTCCAGCGCAATACTTCGGGAGATAGCTTCCAAAGCTGCTTTGGCTGCCGAAACGGCCGCGTAGTTTTTCCAGGCTTTGGTGCTTCCTTCGCTGGTGAAACTAATGATACGTGCGTCGGTGGCAAATAATGAAGCGGTTAATAAGTCTTTCGACCAGTTGTATAAACTAATTGCCATGGCCTCAATTGTTAACTGAAAATCGTCATGCTGAAGTTGAGGCTTATTATCTGAGATCATCGGTTTTAAATTCCCCTTAGCGATGCTGTGGACTAAGGCTCTTACTTTTCCATCTGTACCCAAATGCTCACGTAAATCGGTGATTACGAAACGGCGTTTGTCAGCATTGGTGGCATCCACATTGTACTGCCTGAGTAAAACACCTTCCGCTTCAAGTTGCTTAAATTCGGCTTCAACAGCAGGAAGGTCCGCTTTTCGGGTGCGGTGGACGATACACATATTCATACCATGACGCGCCAGTTTTTGTGCTGTTGCCAACCCTAATCCCTGGCTACCACCTAAAATAACGGCCCAATAATTTTTATCGCTAAATTCTTTTACCACTTCAGTAAAACGCGTTGTGCCGAAAACCCTGGACCAAAACTTAACATGAGCCCGTAGGTGTCTTTGGCGGGCTGTTTATCCATAAATCGCTCCAATACATAAAGCACCGTAGCGCTCGACATATTACCATACAGGCGTAACACCTCTTTCGTTTCGTCAATATTCTTGCCCATTTTGCCAAAAATCTCCTGCACAACCTCCACAATTTTTCGGCCACCAGGGTGGAATATCAAGTGCGATATCTCATCGATACTCAACTGGTTTTTTGCCAGAAATGGATAAATAATGTCGGGAAAATGGGCGGCTATCGTATCGGTCACCGACTTATCCAGGACCATTTGAAGGCCTGTATTGGAGAGGTCGAATCCCATTAAATGGGTGGCATCGTAAAAATGATACATATCTTCGGCAATTACTTCCGGCCCTTTATCTGCTTCATTGGACGATAGCAACACACAGGCGGCCCCATCCCCAAAAATGGCTGCACTAACAATATTAGCCATCGAAAAATCATCCAGCTGAAACGTCGCTGTTGGCGACTCTACCGCTAGCAGGGCAGCCCGTTTACCAGGATTTGCCTTTAAAAAATTTTTGGCATAGATGATACCAGATACACCAGCTACACAGCCCATTTCAGTAACAGGAAGCCGGACCACATCCTGCCGCATTTGTAGTCTATTGATCAGATACGCATCCAACGACGGAATCATAATGCCCGTACAACTTACCGTAATCAGGTAATCAATATCGGTTAGTTTCCAGTCTGTTTTGGCTAGTGCATTTTTAAGCGCTTCTTCCCCTAACTTAATAGACTCTCGACTATATATCGCGTTTTTTTCGGCGAACGACGTTTTTGCAAAAACCTCAGTTGGTCCCATAATTGAATAGCGCCGATCAACCGCTGCGTTTTCAAAAATCTTTTTTACTTTTCGTTGAAAACGAGTATCCTGATCAGCCAGCCAAACTTCCAGAAATGGTAAAATGTCTTTTGTGTCACGCCAATTTTTTGGTAATGCTTTTGCTACTGCTGTAATTTTTACACTCATAGGTTTTTGATAATCCATTGATAGCGGAAAGCCCACCTCCAGTTAATCCAGTATTTTTTTAATTGCAGTTCTTTAGAAAATGATTCTAAATCATGCTTTTTAAAGCCACGCAAAATAGAGGTCAGGCCATCTTCTTTAGATAATTTAGTAAGCCCAAATACAACGCAGATAAGCTGAAAAAGACGGTAAGCCAAGGCACTACGTTGTAGGTCATTGATAACTACACCAAGTGTAGCTTTGTTAGTTAATAAACCCATCAGTTGTAAAATTTCTTTATCGGAGAAATGATGTAACGTTAGGGTACATACGGCGACATCGTACGTCAACGAAGCGAATTCGTCGCCAAAGACATTTGCAGACGTATAGGTTATTGTTGGGTAGGCTTCAGAACAGGCCTTTGCATGATTAATGGCATCGGCATTTGCATCGATGCCCAGAATTTTAAACGGAATACCTTCTTTTTTGCCAAAATCAGCAATTGCCCGACACATATCACCATTTCCACAACCTACGTCGACAACCGAAATTACCTTCCCGTTTGGCTGATCTTTTAGTAATTTTTTTAATCCATCCAGCGTAATTTTATTCCCGCCCAACCATTGATTAATAGTGGCAATTTTGTCTAACGCATCCCGTAATTCATCACCTTCCAGCGAAAAATCGTCTAAAAATTCTTCTTTGGATGTACGCTGTGCAGTATTTACAATCATTAACGTAAAAAATTACTTGGGCCAACCTGGATTCTGTTGATTATTTGGATTCTATTCTTTCGTAAAATTTAACGAAATTACATTCACTTATTACTCTAACTGTCTACATAGTTACCCACTAATGGTTCGCCATGCGTTTGTTTAATCAGTAAGGGTAGCATAGCAGGAGTTAGTTGTAAGCCACTCATTAAAACGGATGCAAGAAAGGGTCGTTGTAATAAGGATTGAACAATTCGGCCCGTGGTCAATCTTTTTTTGAAAAAATAATTCCAGGAAATGGTATACTCATCTTCCAAAACCTCCCTATTCAGGTTTGTACTTCTGTAATAGTTAATGATTAATTCGGAAACAATTTTGGCACTGTGAATGGCCATCGCCATACCATTTCCGCATAATGGGTGAATAACCCCAGCGGTATCGCCACACATTAACATGTGGTTTTCGACTGGTTGCTTTTTCGCGAATGAGATCTGGCTAATTGTCAAGGGCTTATCAAATAATGGGATGGCCTTAGAAAAAAAATCCTTTAAAAAAGGATTCTGGCTCATGACATTCTGTTGAAAGGCCTCAAGGTTTTTATGTTTTTTGAAACTGCTGTAATTCGTTAAATAGCAGGCATTAACCAGGTTGTCTTCTACCTGACACAGCCCACAGTATCCGCCATCGAAATTGTGAAGCGATACTAAATCATCGGGAAAATCGGCTTTGTAATGAGCCTTGACACCCATCCACGGCGACTCGTTTAGTATGAAGTTCCGTTGGAGTTGTTTATCTACCGACGAGCGTTTGCCATAAGCCCCAATAACCAGTTTTGATGTATACACTTTCCCGTCGGATGTACGTACTGTGAACTGATCATTCTGAAACTGAACATCTGTTACCTGACTTTGTATAATGGAAACGCCAGAAATTAGGGCTTGCTTATATAGGAAGTCATCGAGTGTGTACCGACTAATGCCAAATCCACCCAGCGGCAATTCACTTTCTATTGTTTTCCCAGAAACGGTACTAAACAAAAAACGATGTATTCGAGAAGGATGTAAGCCATCAACTGAGATACCCAACTGGTGCAGATAAGGCAATACCTCATTGGATACATACTCACCACATACTTTGTGTTGTGGATAGGCATGTTTTTCAATAAGAGCGACTCGAAAGTTTTCCCGAGATAGATGAATGCCCGCCGTCAGCCCTGCCAAACCACCACCAATAATAAGTATGTCGGCATCCTGGAGCATGGATTGTCTCGTTTTGGGTGATAAACTATACGATGAGCCAACATGTTTGACACAATAGCCCGCTGATGACGCTGATCTTTATGATTTACACAGATTATACCCGCGTAAATCATAAAGATCAGCGTTAGCAGCGTTCTACTATTATTTCACTACCAGAACACCTGCTCCGTTATAGCTCCGGTATTCGCCATTGTACATCGCATCGGCTGACACCGGCCCCACAACGAAGCGACCTTTCGATACGGCTCTTGTCAGATAATAAAACGTGCGCTCGGTTCCGGTAGCTGTTGTGTAAAAATTGATCCGGTCGTCGCGCAGGTCGAAGTAGTCAGGGGCGTCTGGTTTCTTGATCCAGGGCATGTCGCGAGGCTCCGTCAGGCGCGGGTTTTCGACCTCAAGCCCGGCCGGGAGCAAATCCGTTACAACAACATTCTCTACATTCAGACCATTGGTACTGGCGAGGGTAATTTTTACCACCACCAGATCGTTCTGCCGGATATCGCTTATGGGCTGACCTTCCCGATTCAAGTATTGACGACGAACCTGAACCCCATTGTCTTCTTCCGCAATTTTTCCGCTCGCCGGAATGCCCTCGCTCTGGGCAAAATAATATACGTTCCCGCTGCCTTGAGCACTCAGATTAAGTGGCGCATTTGTTGGCACACGCTTTAGATTGAGCAAAGCTGCGTTCATAGTGCCCAGCGATTTTCCTCCGGCAGTCAACGTAGCCGTAGCGGTGCTGTTGGCTGTTTGGCGGGACAGCTTGCCCAGTGCCAGAAACGCAAACGCGGCTTCCTGCGTGTTGAGGTAACTGGTCTGTTTCAAGGCTCCCGATAGCTGGCGGGCCAATGTCGGAATCTGGATGTTATTAATGTCCGTATCAACTAGTGCGTCGAGAACGAGGGCAAGGTTCCGCACAGGTGATGCATAACTGCCCCCTGTTTGCCGTCCGGTTGTATTGTCCGTAAACCGTTTAGGAAGCAGAGCGGCAAAACTGCGAGTGTCGCCAACGCGGAAGAAGGTTGATGCCAGCAAATAACGACTGTCGGGTGTAAGTAAGGCCGCGTTCTGCTTGTAATAATTCATAGCCGACCGATTCGGTTTGCCTGCTACTGCCAGCGCATAAAGCCCGTAAATACTAGTCCGACTAGCCACCTTATGAACCGTTTTTCCACCCGTTTCATCGAACGTAACGGCGTTTTCAGTGGCCGGGCTGTTAGTGAAGGTCGTTAAAAAGTCGATGGCCGAACTCAGCACCGATGGCCGGACTTCATAACCCGCTTCCTGCGCTTCGGCCAGGAAATGCATGGCATAGGCGCTGGCCCATTCGTCCACATTCGACTTACCTGCTACCGCAACCATACCCGGCCACATCGTGAAACCGCCGTTTGATGCTTGCTGACTTTCTACCGTTTGTACCGCCTGCCGAACGTTGGTGGCTGGATTAAGATCGCTCTCGCCCGCCCGAACAAAATAGGTGTTGGTAGATAGTTGCCTGGCCAGATCAGCAAAATACAATTGTGGGAAAGCTTTCGAGATCGTTTGCTCGATACAACCATGCGGATAACCGAGCAAATACGACAACTCGCGCCCATACTGCGCCACCGGCGACCGGCTTAGCGTAATACTGGCCTTAGCAGTGCCGGACAGGAAATTGCCCGCTAATTGCAACGTTTGCGTTTTTCCACCCGCTACGGCACCTGATAACGATGTTTTCTGTAACGAAGCCGCTGGTCGAACCGTGATGTCCGTTTTTTCGGTGAAGGTTTCATTCAATCCGTTGGCTGCTATCGTGATGGTTCCGGCACCAATGGCCTGTTTTGCCGAAATTCGGAAGATGGCTCGGCTTTCACGTCCGGGCTGAATCGTGAGCTTCTGGGTAGATAAGCTATCGGCAAGTAACGGTCCGGTAAGGCTTAGTTTGGCTGTAATGCTGGCTACTTGTTTGGTTGTGTTGCTTAGGTTGACTGGCAGTTCGAGCTGGTCGCCGGGGGTGAGGAAACGAGGAACGCCCGTACTAATCACAATAGGGTCGGCCACTTTCATATTGCTGTTTGCCGACCCAAAGGCGTTGTCTTTGTAGGCAACGGCCATGACTCGCAAATCGCCCGAAAACTGCGGGATGTCTACCGAGAATTCAGCTTCTCCGTCAGAGCCAGTTTCTAAAATACCACTCCAGAGGGCAACTAATCGAACGCGACCATTGCTAAGTGGATTCACTCGTTTCTCCAGGTCATAGCCGTCACCTCCTACGCTCGATGTGGATTTTAGTGACAGTTCAGGATAGAGCAGTGCGTATAAATCGTGACTACCAACCTCGAGCGCACGTTTCTGATAAAAGAACCCGTGTGGATCGGGCGTTTTGAAGTTCTTGAGTTGCAGAATTCCTTCATCGACCACGGCCACCGTAACTTGAGAATTGCCCGCTGTTTTCACCCGAATCGTTTGCTTCGTTTTCGAGCGCGATTGGGTCACCGCCGTAATTGTGACCGGAAGTTTTGTGTCAGCATCCTGAACAGACACGGGCGCAAAACCATGGGCAACCGTCAAAGGTAAGTTTGTGTTGTCGATGGCCCGGATGAGGGTGGCCGTTACGTACACATTCGGTAAATGCTCACTCCCAACCGAAAAGCTCCATTCAGCTGATTTATTGCTTGTAGTTAACCAGTGTTGTTCAAGTACATGATTTCGCTCGACAGTTACGAGCAGTTTACCATCGAAAGGAGCCTTGAACAGGACCTTTGCCTTGTCGCCGGTTTGGTAAGTCGGTTTATCGAGGGTCATTAGCACCTGACCTTCTTGGCTTACTTCAAACGATGAAGCTGAGGTGCTTCCGTAGCCGTACGCGTAAAAACTAGTGGCTGCATAATTCTGTGCCGAAGGCCGCCGAACACGGATTTCGTATTCACCCGAAACGGTTGGTACGTAACGAAAGGCTGACTTCCCACCTTTGAATAGCAACGAGTTTGTGTAAACCGATTTCTCACGCCGTTTAGTCGAGTATTTTATCCGATCACCGTCTTTCTCGATCACCGTTTGGTAGTCATAGCGTACCACTTCGACCGATGCGGAAGCTGAAGCCCGGAGTGCACCGTCGGGGTCAAGTGCAACGAGTTCAGCCGCAACCGGGGCGTTGGTTGCTACATAGCGATCCGGAAGCCGCACACCAAAGAACGTATCCTGCGTTAGAACGTCCAATCGGCGGAGTCTATTAACAGGTCGGCCATTTTCGTCAAAGACGGTTACGAATAGTTTGGCTTCAAGCAGGCCAATGTCCTGATAGAGTGCTGGAATGGGGAATTTTTCAGTGGCCTGGCCATTGGCATTGGTACGTCCCTGCCGGACTTCTTTTGGAAAAACATCAGGTTTGCCCGCGGCTTCTCCGGCAGTACCGGACTGGCCATTTGGAATATCGAAATCATAATCACCAAAGCCTTTGGGGGCAAATACTTTACGCTTCAGCTGTAGCTCTACCTCATACGCCCGATCAGACGCAGGCGGGCCAAACAGATTCATCGCCGTTGCCGATAGTGTAATGGTCTGCCCTGATTTGTAGCTTGTCTTATCGGTCAGCACATCCACTTTAATCCGATCGGGAACGAATTCTTCAACGCTCACCGCCTGTGATGTGAGCAAGACGTTGTTCGCATTCAGTACTTCAATGGTGTAGCTACCGGTTACGGCGGCAGGGTTCAGGGGTACGTCGGTGGCAACGGCTCCCTGTGCGTTGGTGGTTTTTCGGAACGTACGAAATTCGCGGCCATTGGGCGTTAACACTCGGATCAACACCGGAATTTCACCAACACTTTGCCAATTCTGCGCCCGAATAACGGTGTTGAAATGAATGGTTTCGCCGGGACGGTAAATGTCACGGTCACCATATACGAAGGCATCGAATCCAGACTCATTATCGTACTTGCCTTCTACCTCAAAGCGGGAGGTTTCAACCTGCGTGTCGGGCAGGAACAGGAAATTGAAGTCGTCGGCAGTGCGGGCGGTAAGGAGCGCAATTTTGAAGCCCGGCGCTTTCTCGGTTACCTTATCGAACTTAACAAAGCCGCTGCCGTCGGTTTTAAGTGTATAAACAGATTGATTGTTATTGCTCACCAGGGTTACCTCAACACCTTGAAGAGGTTCTGCGGTACGGATGGAATTGGCCCAGACCAGCACTTCGTTTTTTGTCTCATGGGCCACCAGGCCAATGTCGGAGACCGAGACAAGCTGGCTGGCTTGTAAATACGCTTCGTCTTTTGAGTCGACAGAAACCAGGTAAACACCTCTAAAGTTATTATTCTGATCGGGTAGAGCCAGATTCAATGCCGAAACACCCCGAACCTTGGGTAAATCGGCAGTTTCAATGGTTTTCTTCACGAGCACATCGCTTAGATACCCCGGTTCGTCATCACTATAATTAAACGATCCGGATGGTCCCCATTCGCCATTAGCGTTTTCTTTATACTCCTCGTAGCGATTACTACGGAAGTAATTCAGAAGGTTGTTTTCATAGACTTTTGCTATTTTGACCTGTACTTTCGGCACGTTAACGATGTTAAGTCCTATGTTTCGTGCACCTTTTGACGATAGATAGAGCGCCTTTTTATTGGCGAACTGGATGCTGGCGGGCATCTTCCCGAAGAATAGATCTTTGCTTACCGGCTCATCCAGTTTCGTTGCTAATACACCCCGAATCTGGTCGGTCAGGGTAAGAACGTACGTATCTATCTCGTTGAAGTTACCCCGGATAATGAACCCATTTTCGGTTAGTTCGGCTGTTGTTTCAACCTCTGGCTGAATGGTATAATACTGGCTCAGTTCGGCGGGTTGTAGTTCCTGCGTAGTAATAACCCGAACGATGCCCTTATTATTCTCAAAGCTCGTTTGCACATCGGCCACTTCGACTTTATAGCGAGAAGGGAGCGTACTGGTTTCCTCAATAACATCTTTGCTTACATAAGCGGTGTTCGGTACTTTCAGCCCTTTTTCTAGCTTGACGGTTAGAGGTTGTTCGTTTTTCTGCGCTGGCGCATTCGTGAGCGTGAGCGCAACAGAGTTTTGTGCATCACTAGGGGATGTTTGCAGGCTAAGGGCTTTGTCTTCAGTCGAAACAGCGGCTTTGCTGGCTATCTCTGCGGACGAAACAGGGTAGTTAAAATTCAGCCGGGTTTTAGCAACAGGCTGCCCCGTTTCGCGGGAACGTGACCACCAGTTTTCGGTACCAGTGAGTTGCAGATAAGGTGTATGAAACGCGATCTCGTCGCCCGAAATTTTCAAGTCTTTGGTGTCCGACCGCTTCAGTAAATCATCGGTCAGTTCGGCGCGGTAATCCGTGGCTGGGTCAAACGCACGGGCGGGTGAGAAGACCAGTTCATTTGGCGCCGTCCACTTAAATTTCCCCCGAACGGCAGGTATAAAACGCACATATTGAGTGGAGTCCCATTCATCGAACTGATTGGTTGGGCCAACGTTTTTGTTGAAGGTAAAAGTGAGGTTCTGCGTTTGTTGAATTTCATCATCAAAATTGCGACCTACTACGGACACTTCATTGAACGGTAGACGCGAGCATTGAAAAAGAAGAAGCGAGAGTAGAGAAAAAAACAGAAAGGGTCTAAAGAGTCGCGTTTGCATGACGGTAGGAGTGAAAGGCCGAATATAGACGAAAAAACCCACTCCTAAATTGTGGAGTGGGTTGGTTTCCAGTAGCTGACTTACTAAGCGGTAGTTACCGGGTAGGTGTAAACTGAACGTTAACAATTTTCCAGGAGCCTCCCTGTTTGGCACATACAACCGAGAAAGAAACGGAATTATCGAACCCATTTCCCTGAACATTACCTTTGGCCTTCCACATGCCCGTCATTACGGCCGAATCGCTATTATACTGGCGCGTCCGGGTATCCGATACGGTAGCTGCATCAACCACCACGAAACCACCCCCAACGCCCTGTACAAGCATATCGCCATCAACGGTGCTACCATCGAAACTAACGAGGCTGAAATCGCTGGCGACTAAGGTGCCAAGGGTTTTGCTATCTTCATCCAGCATGGCTTTGAAGAAGGCATTGCCCAGAGCGGTTGGGTCTTGTGTAGAATCGGTAGCTTGTTGCGCGAAGGTGGCTGTGGAGAGAAGAAGTGCCGTAATAAAGGGGAGTACTAGTTTCATGGATACGTTAATTCGGTTTGAGGGTAAATAACTACGTGAGAAAGGCAAGATAAACAAACACTTACTCATAATTTACTAGTATCCGAATATCACTGCTCCGACCTTTATCATCGGCGCAGGAAATTTTTAACGCCCCCGCTTTAGGTTTGAAAAATACTGCTTCGGTTGGCTTGGCTCGTCGGTAAAATTTATCGTTCAAATACCAGAATACGGTTTGTACATCATTGGCAGTCTGGCAGCTCAACTCCATTTCGGCAGGTTGTTTTGGGTTGATAAAATACGCACTACCGTTATTCAGTCCCGTTATCTGCGGTCCAGTCTGGCCAATATTCTCAAACACCCGTTCGCAGGATGGATTATGAGGAGGGACTACCTCAAACGGAATATGACGACTTTGGTAAAACGTAATGACTTCCGGCGCCAAATTTGGATAGGAGCGACGCACGGAACCGCTATCCGGACGGCATTGGGCGCAATAGGAAATTGTCCCGGATGCATTGGTGAAAACAGCTTTCCGATGCTGGCAACGCCTATATCTAGATACGCCCATAATGCAATAGTCTGTCACCGGATTGGTACAAAACTCGCCTGGAACGTCGCCCGTTTCGGGGCATATAAGCCGCGACGATAATTTGGTTGCGCCTTTGGGGATTCGGAACCAACCCGTTGATGAATTATAGTCCAGCACGTTGAACAGCTGAAACAGCAAAGGCGTCGCGGTATTAGCGCCACTAAGTTCGGCTACACCCACCCCCGAAAAATTACCAACCCAAACCCCAATTGTATACCGTTGGTTATAGCCAATACTCCAGGCATCACGCCGGCCATAGGAGGTGCCTGTTTTCCAGGCAATCCTCGGAAGGTGATAGCTATTGTCGAAGTTATTGGGCAGATCTGGACGAGTGATTTGGGTGAGGGTGTGGGTAACCAGGTAGGCGGCTTCGGGGGATAAAAGACTTACCCCCGGCCCCGCCCCTTTTTTAAGGGGCGGGGCCGGGGCGGTCCGACGGGTCGGTGGGGTAGTATTCACACTAAACCGTAACTCCCTCATCTTCCCCCCATTCGCCAACCCGGTATAGAGCCGTGTCATCTCCTCTAGTGTAACACCGCAACCACCCAGAATCATGGAAAGCCCCAACTCTTTTGCCTGTTTTTTTATGGCCGAAAATCCGGCTTTCTGAAGGGTTGATACTAAAGATGGGGTTCCAATTTCCTTAAGCAACGCAACGGCCGGAATATTCAGCGAATTCGCCAGGGCAAATTCAGCTGTAACTGGGCCATTGAAACGTCGATCGTAGTTGTCGGGCTCATAGCCACCGAAGTTGCTCGGCACATCGGCCAATTTGGTTTTGGGCGTAATGATACCCTCATCGAAAGCCAACCCATACAGAAGCGGTTTTAGCGCGCTACCAGGGGATCGTACCGCGCGCACACCATCTACCTGACCGCCATCGAAGGCATTCCCAAAATCTGCCGAGCCGACATACGCTACCACCTCCTGTGATAGGTTATCCACAATCAATACCGCCGAATTGTGGATATTATAGGCTCGTATACGATCGGCGTAATGCTGCACTAACCGTTCTGCCGTGGTTTGTGCTGTCGGGTTCAGGGTTGACTGTATAATTGGAGTCGTTGGGTTTTCGGCCCGGAGCCGACGCGATAGGTGCGGTGCCAGTTGGGGAGCTTCCCGACGATACGCGTTGAGTGGCTCCCGTTGCGCATCAGTTATAGTTACATCGTCGAAGAGGTGTGCCTTCTGGAAGCGTGCGAGCCACCGATTGCGTTCCTGCACAATGAGCGCGTTTCGGACCCCTAGTCGTAGACTCGATGGCCGGTTCGGAATAATGGTCAGTGTTGTCAGTTCGGCCAGACTAAGCAATACGGGCGGTTTACCAAAATAAAGCAGGGATGCCGACTTAAGGCCCTCAATGTTACCCCCATACGGAATCAGATTCAGGTACAGTTGCAGAATCTCATCTTTCGAGAAATGAACTTCTAACTGCAAGGCCCGGAACAACTCAATTAGTTTATTTCCATAGGTGCGGTCGCGCGGTTCGAGAAGCCGTACCGTTTGCATCGTAATGGTCGAAGCCCCGGACGTTCGTCTACCTTTTAGCAGATTCCGGGCCGCTGCCCGAAGCATGGCCACTGGATTAAAACCGGGATGAAATCGAAAGTATTTGTCTTCTTTAAACAGAATGGCATCGCGTAGGGTGGGCGTAATTTCATTGAGTTCGGCATACATGCGCCATTTGTCGTCGCGGCTCAGGAAGGCATGCAGAATGGAGCCGTCTCGGGCCGTAATGATCGTTGAATACGGTACGTTGGTTTGAACAGGGAAAAAGAAATCCAGGCCGAAAAAAATCAATATAGCGGTGATACTGGTTTTCACAAAACGCGATTTCCAGAGTTGCTTCGCCAGGATTTTACCTTTTTCAATAGTCACCATGATAAGTCCGTGAAACTCTCTGTTTATTTGCACGTCTCAGTAGCATAGTTTGTACACGGAGATGTACAAAGAAACGCACAGATTTACCGAGAACATACCTAAATCATGACCATTCAATTTTTCGGCGCAGCCCGTACCGTTACAGGCAGTAAACACTTGCTGACCACCGCCAGTGGCAAACAAATCTTGCTCGATTGTGGGCTATTTCAGGGGATCAACACCGATGAGCTGAACCAACAGTTTGGATTCGATCCGGCCCTGGTTGATTACATGGTCCTTTCGCATGCGCACATCGACCACACAGGGCTGATTCCCAGGCTCGTGCGCAAGGGGTTCAAAGGCCCAATTTACACGACATCGGCCACAATTGATCTCTGCGAAGTGATGCTCATGGATAGTGCGCGGATTCAGGAACGCGACCTCGAACGAGTTAATGAGCGACGTAAGCGCCGGGGCGAGCCTGAGCTTGAGGCACTCTATGACGAAGAAGACGTACAGAAGGCACTCGATCAGATGCAAGCCGTGCAGTATGGAAAGTCGTTCATGATTTGCGATGAAGTGACGGGCTTACTAACCGATGCGGGCCATTTACTGGGCAGTGCAGCCGTTAGCCTGATGATTGAAGACAACGGGGTGGAGAAGCATCTTTTTTTTAGTGGTGATATTGGCCGTCCCGATGATAAAATTCTGCGCTCGCCCGATACCTTCCCACAGGCTGACTACATCATTTGCGAATCGACCTACGGCGACCGACTGCATGAAGCGGAACCTGATATGAAAGCGCATTTGCTCAATATCGTTCAGCAGACCTGTGTAGAAGGGCGGGGTAAGCTCATTATTCCGGCTTTTGCAGTTGACCGTACACAGGAGTTGATTTATGCGCTCGACCAGTTAGAAAGTGAAGGTCGTTTACCCCGTTTGCCAGTGTATATCGACAGCCCAATGTCGGTGAAAGCGACGAAGGTCATGCGTGATCATGAAGAAGATTTTAATCCGGATATTCTGGCTTATATCAAAAAGGATGGCGATGCGTTTAATTTCCCTAATCTGCATTATGTGACGGACGTAAACGAGTCGAAAGCCATCAATGATAGCAAAGAACCCTGTATTATCATTGCGCCATCGGGCATGGCTGAGGCCGGACGTATCAAGCATCATATCAAGAACAACATTACAAAACCCAATACCACCATTCTTCTGGTTGGTTATGCATCGCCAACCAGCCTGGGTGGCGCTCTGAAGCGGGGTGATAAGGAAGTGACAATTTTTGGCGAACGATACCCGGTTATTGCCCGTGTAGCTATTATGGACTCGTTCTCGGCCCATGGCGATTATAAGGAAATGCTTCACTTTCTGAGCTGCCAGAATCCCGCTCAGGTTAAACAGGTATTTCTGGTTCATGGCGAATACGACAAGCAACTTATCTGGAAAGATCACCTGCAGGCGGCTGGATTTCAGCATATAGAGATACCTGAAATGGGACAGAAAGTGAATCTGTAAAGGTATTTGGTTTACGGTTGGCTGCGCATGCGTGTTATTAACCGTAAACTAATTACCGTAGACCGAATACGGACAAAACAAAAAGCTCCCCTGGCTTCGCGAAGCCAGGGGAGCTTTTTTAGCCGTCAGACTACTTTGTCAGGTGAACCGAACCCGTGAAAAACAGTGGTTCAATACCACTCGGTAAACTTTGCCAAATTGGAGATAACACCAGCGTTTTAGTTGCTTAACTTCTTTTGGAATGAGCAACTTAATGGCTTTGGCCAATTCTTTTTCAAAAAGAGATTTATCAAAACTCACCTTCTGAAGGATGGTTTTGATATATTCGAGCATAGAGAGCATAGGGTATTAATTTGTTGTTTAGGAAGCCTATGGATATTGAAAGAGGTTGACTGGTTCGTTCTTATATCGGTAACGACTTACTATGAAAATTGTTGCTTCAAAATAACAATGTTACTTGCAATATTCCGCAAATTTTTTGCATTATTTTTCTTGGGTAGTAGTATAGCTTTTGGACAAGTTCCTGATAATGTTACTTCTATTGAATTAAGCCAAACTACTTTTCCTATTGAGCGGCCTTTTACTATTTCAGTCATCATTCCCAATAGCGAAAATAGGGTTACCATTCCCTTTCCTGATATAACCGGATTCACTAAACAAGGAATATCGACTAGTGTTTCCCCTAGTGAAGTTGGTGGAAAAACAATTACTAATCAAGTAATTACGCAAAATTATCTGGCTACTGCTTCCGGTCGATTTCGGTTGCCACCATTTACGATTACCATTAATGGTGAAACCGTGCGTTCGGATGGGGCAGTACTAGTTGTTCTGCCCTCCAAAACGGCAACTGCACCAACCGCTACTACACTTAATACGGTAGATGTAGTTACAGGGAAAGCCGCTTTTCTATCACTACGTGCGTCTAAATCGTCGGTTTATGCGGGTGAAGACGTGGCGCTGACCCTATCACTGTATATTGCCGATGACTATCCATACGTCCTCAATTTTACCGCTCTCGACAAGCAATTACAGGAGATCACCAAAAAAATCCGTCCGGCTAACTCGTGGGAGGAAAACCTGGCCATTACAGAATTGAAGCCGATCTCAATCCTAATCAGAGGG
Organism: Spirosoma sp. KCTC 42546; assembly: GCF_006965485.1. NCBI lineage: Bacteria > Pseudomonadati > Bacteroidota > Cytophagia > Cytophagales > Cytophagaceae > Spirosoma > Spirosoma sp. KCTC 42546. Next base: position 8,268,863 of record NZ_CP041360.1, on the reverse strand, counting down.
AAAAGATTCCGGGAGTTTCGTATCTACCAATCCGTCTTTTTCCCGCTTTCGAATCAGGATTTACGATTGCCCGCCGTGTCGCTTCAGTTAGTACGTCCACGACCCAACATTGGGCCACCCTCATCTCAGCCCGAAACAGTAGTATTTACCAGCAGACCACTCACCATAACGGTTAAGGCATTACCTCCGCACCCACTGCGGGGAAGGGTGCCGGTCGGGTCGTTTCAGTTGGAAGAAGGGCTAGATCGGCAGGGTGTTACTATAGGGCAAAGTGTTCGCTATACGCTAACCGTAATAGGAGAGGGAAATATTGCTACGCTTCCTGCTCCCGCGCTTTCAAATGAAACAGCAGAGTTTGATGTGTTTCCGCCCGAAGAACGCCACACAGTTACGAATAATGGGAATCAGGTAACAGGCCGTAAAACATTCAGCTACTTTATTGTACCACACCAGAATGGAGAGATTTCATTGGCGAACCGTTTCCAATGGATTTACTTCGACCCCAAAACCGGGCAATACGATACACTTCGACCACAATTGCGACTCCAGGTTGGGAACAAAAATCCTACTGCCGCAGCTCAGGTGGCGGCACCCAGTAGTGGTTCGGGAGCTAATGGCGAAACGTCATCAGGTATAACGACTGATCACTCGCTATATGCAGGTATTGAAGCCATGGATAGTACACTCCAGCCAATTAGCATTTCGGTGCTGGTTCGGGCCATTGCCAATGTGCTTATTTTGGTTATGTTGATCGGAATGGTATTCGTTTTTTTTAAAAAACAGGATACAGGACGATAGTTAGTATCATAAAATATTTTTCTAATCGTCAGTATTTTAGGCAGTTATATAAAGATAGGCGTTCTGCCAGGGGATTGTTGATGCGAACCGGCTAAATAATGACTCAATAACTAGCTAATTTTGCCTGAATACATATTACCCAACAGGCATGAGCAGTACGTACGGAAAGCTATTTCGAATTTCTACATTTGGTGAATCCCATGGGCCGGGTATCGGCGTTGTGATTGACGGTTGCCCAGCCGGATTAGCCTTCGATACAGACTTTATTCAGCATGAACTAGATCGACGGAAACCTGGGCAGTCGCGCATAACGACCCAACGGCGTGAAGCAGATGAATTTGAGGTACTCTCAGGCGTATTTGATGGAAAAACCCAGGGAACGCCTATTGCTCTGCTTATTCGAAATACCGATCAGCGAAGTAAAGATTACGGCCATATCTCCGAGCAATTCCGGCCATCTCATGCTGATTATACCTATCAGACTAAATATGGCTCCCGCGATTACCGGGGTGGTGGCCGTTCGTCGGCTCGCGAAACGGCGGCTCGCGTAGCGGCTGGAGCCATTGCCAAATTACTGCTTGCACAACAAGGGGTTAAGATTCAGGCCTATGTCTCTCAGGTAGGAAAACTAAAACTTGATAAGCCATATCAGGAATTAAATCTGGCTCTGGCCGAAGAAAATGCCGTTCGTTGCCCCGATCCCGAAACGGCTGAGCAAATGTTTACCTATATTGATGAAACACGTAAGCGGGGCGATTCTATTGGCGGTATTGTCGACTGCGTTGTGACGGGAGTTCCCGTGGGCTGGGGCGAACCTGTTTTCGATAAACTCCATGCCGAACTGGGTAAAGCTATGCTCAGTATCAATGCCGTAAAAGGATTTGAATACGGTAGCGGATTTGCCGGGGTAGAACAATACGGCTCTCAGCATAACGACGAATTTTATACCGATGAACAGGGTCGAGTTCGGACAAAAACGAATCAATCGGGCGGCATTCAGGGTGGAATTAGCAACGGCGAGGATATCTACTTTAGAACGGCCTTCAAACCGGTAGCCACCATCATGCAGGATCAGGATAGTGTAGATGTACATGGGCAGGCCGTTACCGTTTCGGGCAAAGGTCGGCATGACCCATGCGTTGTACCCCGTGCCGTGCCCATTGTAGAAACCATGGCTGCCCTGGTGCTAGCTGATATGTATCTGCGGGATAAGGTAGCGCGCGTTTAGATCGCTGCCACTCACTTTTTCTTTAGAACTGCCTGCATAATCGCAAATCCTAAGAAGCCGAAGCCAGCTGCCTGCGCTATAATTCCCACAGTTAATAATGGTCCGGCAACATCAGGACGTGCACTTTTAACCCCTGCGCCAATTAGGATAAGTACAATGCCTGATAACCAGAAACCGGCGGCTAGTAAAACGAATTTATTTTTGATCGTGACCATACTGTAAGTAGCTTGATAAACATATCGTGTAAAAATAGTTTGCGGACTACGTTATTCCTTCATTTTACCTTAGTTCATCTGGTAGCAATAAACTTGCTACCAGTTTTTGTTCATGCCCAGTCGAACGCTCAGACGCGGTTTTCGTTTCACCGTGGCTTGATGGGAACGCAATTCAATGTCATTTTTTACGCACCCGACAGCCTGATAGCTCAACGGGCCTATACCGCAGTATCGGCCCGGATGGATTCCCTGAACCAGGTTATGAGCGATTACATGGACGGCTCCGAAATCAATCGGTTGTCCGCTACCAGTGGGTCTGGCCAATGGACACCGGTTTCGATGGATTTGTTTAACGTTCTGCAAAAAGCACAAACTATCGCCCGACTTTCTAAGGGTCGGTATGATCCAACCCTTGGACCGCTGTCATTGCTTTGGCGAAGGGCTGTTCGCCGGAAGGAATTTCCAACCGTGAGGGAACGTCATCGGGCCAGACGTGCTGTTGGCTATAGACTGATGGAGTTAGATAGCACCACTCGTTCGGTACGACTACGCCGATCTCATATGCGGCTGGATGTTGGTGGGATTGGGCAGGGCTTTGCGATCGACGAAGCCCTGAACGTTCTTCATGGCTTCGGAATACAGTCTACTCTGATTGATATTGGTGGCGATATTTTGGCTGGAGATTCTCCTCCAAATCTGACTGGCTGGCGGGTTGGCATTGGTTCAGGAAAAGCTGGTGATATGGACACAAAAACCATTCTGCTCAAAAATGCGGCTATCACAACCTCTGGCGATACGTATCGTTTTCTAGAGTATAAGGGTCGGCGCTACTCGCACATTATGAACCCACGTTCCGGGCTTGGATTACATCACTTTGTGCAGGCTACCGTCCTGGCACCCAACGGGTATCAGGCCGATGCACTAACAAAGGTTTTCAGCGTGGCCGGATTACGGAAAAGCCGTCGGTTGTTAGGCCAATTTCCGGGTGTAAAACTGCTCATGCTGGAAAACAAACACGACCAACTGCGCAAATGGCAGTCGGCTGAGTTTTGACCATTGATTTTGCCCAGGAACCATCACTATTCCTGTTCGGCATACGATACGTGATTTGTTGGCCTTAGTTGCTTAGGCTTCAGCCCGTACAGGATACGTGTGAGAACAAAGGGACGAATCAGGAAATGGTACAGTAGAAGGATCAAGGTAAAACAAACCACAATCAGGCTAGTCAACTTGATCCAAATCGGACTTTCCCATTGAACAATGTAGTAGCCCGTTGCCACAATGATCGTTTGATGAAGAATGTAGAATGGGTAAACCGCCGAGGTTAAATACACGAGTGATGGATTGGAAAAATTTAGATATCGTCGTGCAAACCCAATGATTGTCAGGATGATTGACCAGATGTGTAACCCATCGAAAAAGCCGTAACTATAAAGCGAAGCATCCTGTTGCTTTGGCAGCTCTACTGACCAGTAATACTTCCAGAAAAGGACAACCAGACAAGATAAGGTTACCCCTAAAAAAAAGTTTCGATACGTTTCGCAGGTTTTCCAGAATGAGGGCAGATCGGCCAGAAAATAACCGATGAAGTAAAACGTAATCGATGAATAAAACAGGAACCAGTCATCAAGTAAACTACCCTGAACGGGCCACCGGATGTACCATAGGAAATAGTATATGATGAAGGGGGCTGCCAGCAAAAGATTGGCGGATGGATGCCTAAAGAAAGGGTTGATCCGCTGCTTCCAACCGTGTAGAGCCCTGATCTTGAATAAAGAGAAAACGGGTAATAGTAAGATTGTAAAAACGAAAAGATAGACAATAAACCATAAGTGGCTCCAGGTAAGCGTTCCGTCCGGATAGGGTATAAAATTCCAAACCGAAGGGTAGAAATCCCAGTATGATTCACTGATCTTCTTTTCTTGCAGTCGCTCAAAATATACCTGGAGAGGTATGACAAATAACATTGAAAATACCAGAGGAATGAACAGCCGAACAATGCGCTCGCCAAAAAACGAAAGAACTGATCGCTTACGTAACGAAAAACTAACCCCTACGCCAGAAATGAAAAACAGTAAGGGTAACCGCCATTGGTGAAGCCAGATAATAAGTCGGTCGAGGAAGAGAGAATGCTCCTTATTTTTTATTTCCCAGCCAAACTGCACAAAGGGCATGGAGCAGTGGAAAAAGATTAAAATCATAAAGGCGATAACCCTTATCCAATCAATATAATGTTCTCGTTGATGTTGAACGGTGGCCATGATAATCTAAAATGAGCTGATTATCTGGAAGATGCGGGGTTACTTGCTTCGGTTGCATCAACACAAAAAATAGGTTGATGCTTTGTAAGGATATGGCCAGTTGCACGTATAGCCGTCGACTCTGTTTTGAAAATAGGTTTCCAGGAATAGTTAGTGAGCCTCCTTATGCCTGGAAACCTGCCTTTCTTACCAGTAGTACCACCAATGCCAGGGGTGCACAACACGATACTGATAACTGAAGGCATAAGATATAGCCCGCAGCACAATAACCGTAGGCAGGAGCATAACCTGCGCTGTGCCTTTGAGCATTTTTAGCGGAGGCCCGCCAACGGTGGCGTTCAGGCTGGCGTAGCCGTCGGGCTGGTAGGTGCCGCCCAGCGATAACCGTATGTCTGACAGGGATTTATATTCCATGCCACCCAGCGCGCCTACACGCGTATAAGTATCCTGGATCTGAAACCCCGTCCAGCCCGTTGTAACGGGTTTAAGGAAATTCGGATTGTCGCGCCGGGTTTCGATCAGTTGAATCGGCAGGGTACCGCTGTAGCCCATGTGGGTTGTACTTTGCATGAGTTGAAGACCCCCATACAGCGTGAACTGGCGCGTTCGGCCGTCGTCGAAGTTGGTCGAAAACGTTTTACCAATGGTGGCCGACACATGCCACATATCAACTCCGTATAAAACAGGTGTGTATGACTTGTTGCCTTCTATACTGACAAAGCCTGCTACTACAGGCGTTTGCCGGGGAAGGTTGGGCACCACCGTTGAATCAGTCCGTTCTATATTGAATCGCGTAAAACCCAACTGAATAGCCAGGTCGAACGGCCATTTCAAGGTTCGGCCCAGGTTGTGTTTCAACCCAGCCCCCCAGTAATAAAGACCAAATTTTTTGCCGAACGTTAAGCCGCGAACCGTAAGCTCGGAGTTGAGCGGTAAGCCGATGGATAGCTGCGGAATAAACCCTGGTAAGGTACGGCCAAGAGAACTACCCTGAAGTGTATCGCTCCCGGCTAAGGTTGTGTACTGGCTGGCTTCGGCGGGTGTTAAATGGGCAGGCGGGCGGGTGATGATAAAGGCTTTTTGGTCAGGGCCTGCCAATACAGTGGGCAGCGACGTAGCTCCGTTTGCAACGGCATAGTGCGGGTAGCTTTCAGGATGCCACGTAAAGCTTTCGGCCGATTTGGGGGCTATACTGGCGGTGAAGGTAAATTTAAAGTCGACTTTGCCGGGTTTCAGCGTAGAGGGTGCCGAGAACCAGACTGTATTGTAGCCACCGGGCACCAGGTTTAAAAAGCTTTTTGAGGCCTCCCCGATGAGCTGACGGGCCTCCTCCGGGTAAGCTATAGTGTTGCCAAGCCCTTCAACTTTCTGCGAAAAGGCCGCCAGCGGCAGCACGCCGAGGAGTATGCTAACACACGTATTTTTCATGGATTAAGGGGTTACGGTTACTCGTTATGATGGTGATTTAGTCGTTACTGCCGGTCTGTTTCATAAAGCTGTTTTACGTCGGGGGCCGATAGGGCACGGTTGTAGATACGCAGTTCATCCAGCACGCCTTCGAGTGGGTGGATATATTGGAAGCAGTGAAAATGTTCGGCTACCGCTCCACTGTAGAGGTAGTGCTTGGCGGTGAAAGGCAGGTGAACATTTCGGCCTGCGCCAATCAGTATGGGCTTGTCGGCGGCTTCGGCATATAAAGGGCGGGGTAGCTCGGCCGATCCGTTTTCAGAACCATCTGTATAAAATTTGACGGTTTTGCCTTTAAATACCATCACCACATGCAGAAACCGATCAGAGCTGGTAATGAATGAAGCTAGTGAGCTTTCTACAGGACTCAGATAAGGAGTCAGGTCATAATGCT